>NZ_KZ984642.1 GCF_003574465.1 Methylobacterium crusticola | reverse complement strand
GCCGATGTCAAGGAGGTCTCACAACCAGACATGCAGGTGCGCTCGAGTCCTTGTTGACAGACCAGGTATATTGCCGGCTCAGAGCGAGAGAGCGGAGACCAGGACCCGGCGGGAACTGCTGGTCCGATGGTGTATGTGCTTGTGTCAGGTTGCCGATGGCCGGTCCAATCGCTAATTTTTAGTGGACGATAAGCGCGGGGAATGGGTTGCGGGGCGAAACCCGCCGCGGCGGGCTCGCGTTCCGTCTGGTGTCGCTCTCGGCGCGGCAAACGGCCTCCGCGGAATGACACGGACGTTGGATCCGTGCCTTTGGTGCTCTATCCGGGACCAGTCGGGGTGCGCCCGCAGCCAACCGGCGACCGCGCCGCCGCGCAACCACGTGTACGGCGCCCCCGCATCGAGCACGAGCGGAACGCTCGTCCCTGCGATGCGCGCCTCGACCGTCACAACCCCGGTCTTCGGATCGACCCGGGCCGGCACGGGCGTGCCGACGGGGTTGAGTGTGCCAGGCGATGCCAGCGTCAGGGTCCGGGCGGCGGGATCGAGCACCGTCTGGAACTGGCTCGGCACGCTCGCCGGCAACACCGCCTCGACCGCCCACGGCGCGAACAGAAGGGAGAACAGGTCGTGCCCGTCGAGTTCTCCGGGACCATCGACACCGGCGTCCGCCGCCACGGTGAGCCGCACGTCGCCGAGGCGGACGGTGAGCGGACGACCGCGGTCGATGCCGAGAGCGCGGTGGCGCGCCTTAGACAGGACCGATGTCCGACGCTGGACGTGGTAGGTCGCCCGGCCGCCCGGGATGTCGAGGACGGCGCCCGTCGAGACATCGCAGCCAGGGCTCGCCACCCGGCGGGTCATGGCGGCTACCTCGGCGACGTCGGGGAACCGGCCCGTCGGGATCCTGGCCGTCATCGCGGCGGTGGGCTCCGGCGTCGTCCGGCGAAGATGTCCGTCTCGGTGAGCGCGGGCGTGATGCTGTTGGCGAGGACGCCGACGTGACGAGGTCCCTGGCGGGCGCCTTCGTGGAGCCGATGACGCCGGCCTTCGCGGCCGAACAGGCGGCGCTGCCCGGATGGCCTTCCTTGCCGGCGGGGGACGCGATGGTGGCGACCTGCCCGCAGCCGCGCTCGCGCATGCCCGGAACCGCGACCCTGCCAGCAATGGAAGGCGCCCGTCAGGTCGTGACGGGCCGGCGGGCGGCGAGGCGCCGGGCACTGCCGCGCCGGCCGCGGAAGCGCGCGAGGCGCATCAAGCCTGTCCTGGCCGGTCGGTCATCACCGGATGGCCGGGACCGCCGCGGCTGCGCGAACGTCCGCGGCGCCGGGAGAGGAGGGCCCGGGCTCCAGGACGCCGCCCATCAGGGCCGCCGGGCCGTCTCGAGGAGCTTCGGATCCATGGCGGCCAGAGCGAGCAGAGCCGCCGGCATCGCGACGCCGGCCCGGCGCATCTGCTGGGCGGCGGTGCGACACGCGCCGAGGTCGTCGCGACGGGCTGCCTCCTCGGCCTGCGCGGCGGCCTCGGGGCTCGGCCGGACCATTGCGGGCTCGGCCGGCCTGGCTTGCGGGGCCGGCGTGCCTTGTCCCGGCTGCTGGGCCGCCGTCGCGTTCGCGGCCGCGCCGGACGGCGCCGCGGCGTTCTGGGTCGCGCCCTGCGGTCCCGATGCGCCGGGCCCGGAGGATGTGATCTGGCCGCTCTGCCCCGACGTCTGCTGCGGCTGGCCCGCAGCGTCGGAGGGCTTCGCCTCCGCGCTCTCCTGCTTCGGCGCGTTCACCGCGGTGGCGAGCTGCGCCGGCTGGGCGTCGGATTTCTGCGCGGCGGCCGGCTGCTGCACGAAGGCGACGAGCTCCTGGCAGAGGTTGGCGGGCCGGCCGGGCACGGACGCGCCGGCCGGCTCGCCCTCGCCCTGCGCCGACGCGCCCGATGCGAGCAGGGTCAGGGTGAGCAGCGCCGGGGCAATTGGAACTCGCATCGTCTCAAACCCTCCAGGATCGAGCCTCGTCCCAGGACCAACGCGGCGGGCCTTCCCTGTTCCGGCGGAAGGACGATGCCGGCCCCCGGCACCCTTGCCGGCACCCTCGGCCAGCACCCTCGGCCGGCGCCGTCCGTCGTCCCGCCCGAGAGGCGGCGGTCGCGATTTCGCGGCCCGGGGACGCGCGCGAGGGGGCGTCGGCCCCGAGGCCGGTGCGGAGCCCCGGCGCGTCAGGCCTGCACGGGCTTGCCGCCGTAGGTGGCGAACGCGCCGTCCACCTTGTCGGCGACGGCGTCGTCGACGTCGGCCGACACGCGCAGCTTGCCCGCGAGGGCGGGCTGCCCCTCGGTCTCGGTCTTCTCGTGGCCGCCCTCGACGTCGGCACCCGCCGTCCTGATCCCGGCGCTGTTCTCGGCCGCCACGGGGGCGATCGTCACCGCCTTCCGGTCGATCCCGTACTCCTGAACGAGATGCTCGACGGCCATCTCGGCATCGCGCCGGGTCTCGAACGCGGCGGTTATGACCTTGGACATGCGGCGGCTCCTGTCGGGCGAACGATCCCGAGGACGGTGGGCTGTCAATCACGGCCGGCAGGATTGTGTTCCGGAGCGCCGGCGCCGCGCCCGGTCGGGTCACGCGGGCCCGGGCGCCCCTCGTCCCGCCGCGCTGGGCCGCCCCGGCGGCGGGCCCCGGCCCGCGCGGGCCGTTGTCGCCGGCCCCTCCGCCAGGCTACCGTCGCCGCAAGGACGCGCCGGCGCGGCGCGCGGCAGGGGAGGGGACCGGACGATGGCGTCACTGGCGTCGGCAAGCGTTGCGCAAGGCGTGGATCTGGCCCGGGAGCAGCGGCGCGTGCTGGCGGCGACCCTGGTCGGCACCGCCATCGAGTGGTACGACTACTTCATCTACGCCCAGGCCGCCGGCCTCGTGCTCGGCCCCCTGTTCTTCAGCCCCGTGGCGCAGGCCAACCCGGCCCTCGCCCAGATCCTGTCCTTCGCCACCATCGGCGTCGCCTTCCTGTTCCGCCCGCTCGGCGCCTTCGTGTGCGGCCATCTCGGGGACCGGTTCGGCCGCAAGGCCAGCCTCGTCCTGACCCTGGTCCTGATGGGGGTGTCGACGGCCCTGATCGGCCTCCTGCCGACCTACGCGCAGATCGGCGCCTGGGCGCCCGTCCTGCTGATCCTGCTGCGCATCCTGCAGGGCTTCTCCGCCGGCGGGGAGTGGGGCGGCGCCGCCCTCATGGCGGTCGAGCACGCCCCCGCCGGCCGACGCAGCCTGTTCGGGGCGTTCCCGCAGATCGGAACGCCGATCGGCATGATCCTCGCCACCGCCGTGCTGCTCACCACCACCGCGGCGATGCCCCGCGACCAGTTCGTCGCCTGGGGCTGGCGCCTGCCGTTCCTCCTCTCCCTCGCTCTCATCGTCGTCGGCTTCCTCATCCGCCGCAGCGTCGAGGAATCGCCGGTCTTCGCCGAGATGCAGCGCCGGCGCCGGGCCTCGGCGGCGCCGCTCGCCCAGCTCTTCAAGGGCCACAGCCGGCAGGTCGTGCTCACCGCCCTGATCTTCATGGCGAACAACGCGGCGGGGTACCTGCTGATCGCGTTCTTCATCAGCTACGGCCAGAAGTCCCTCGGCCTGCCGCCGAACGCATTGCTGACCGCCTGCACCCTCGCGGCGTTCGGGTGGCTCGGCTTCACGCTCGCCGGCGGCTGGCTCGGCGACCGGATCGGGCGCGTCCGCACCTTCCAGATCGGCTACGTCGCCCTGGCGCTCTGGGCGGTGCCGATGTGGTTCCTGATCGACTCGCGCAGCATCGGGCTGTTCTTCGTCGGCATCGCCGTGCTGACCGCCCCCCTGGGGCTGTCCTACGGCCCCCAGGCGGCGCTCTACGCCGAGATGTTCCCGGCGCGGGTGCGCTACTCGGGCGTCTCGATCGGGTACGCCCTCGGCTCGATCCTGGGCGGCGCCTTCGCGGCCACGATCGCGCAGTGGATCATCGCGACCTACGACCGCTCCTGGCTGGTCGGGCTCTACATCGCGGCCCTCGCCCTCGTGTCGCTGGCCGCGGTCTCCGCGGTGCGCGACCCCATGGGCGCGGACCTGTCCGCCGACGGCGGGCCCGGGGCGTGAGCGCGGGACCGGCCCCCGGCGCCCCTGCGGGCCGCGGGCGGCCCGGCACCCGGCCGCCCGCGGCCCGCCACCATCGCGAGGAGTGAGGCATGAGGATCACCGGGGTCGAGAGCCAGGTCGTCTCGCTGCCCTTCGGCATGGGCGGCCCGCCGCCGTCCTTCGCCGGCAAGGCCTGGACGCACCTCGACATCCTGCTCGTGCGCGTCGCGACCGACGAGGGGCTCGTCGGCTGGGGCGAGGCCTTCGGCCACGCCGGCATCCAGGCGACGCGCGCGGCGCTCGACGGCATCGTGGCGCCCCTCGTGCTCGGCCGCGGCGCCGGCGACATCGCCGGGCTGACCCGGGAGGTGCTGCACGCCGTGCACCTGCTCGGCCGCAACGGCCCCTTCGTGTTCGCGTTCTCGGGCGTCGAGATCGCGCTCTGGGATCTCGCCGGCAAGCGCTCCGGGCAGCCCCTCGCCGGCCTGCTCGGCGGGGGCGCCCGCGGCGACCTGCCGGCCTACGCCTCGCTCCTGGCCTACGGGGATCCGGCGCTCGTGCGGCGCAACGTCGAGGCGGCCTGCGCGGCGGGCTACCGGTACGTCAAGCTCCACGAGGTGACCCGGGAGGCGGTGGCGGCCGGCGCCGCCGCGGCCCGGGAGGCCGGGGCGCGGCTCATGGTCGACGTGAACTGCGCCTGGAGCGTGCCGGCCGCGCGCCGGATGGCCGAGGCCTTCGCGCCCCACGGCCTGCTCTGGCTCGAGGAGCCGGTCTGGCCGCCGGAGGACGCCCACGGCCTCGCCCGCGTGCGCGGGTGCGGCATCCCCGTCGCGGCCGGCGAGAACACCGCGGGTCTGCACGGGTTCAGGGCGCTCGTCGAGGCGGGCGCGCTCGACGTCGCCCAGCCGAGCGTCACGAAGATCGGCGGCATCGGCGAGATGCTGCGGGTGATGACGCTCTGCGAGGCGCACGGGGTCGAGGTCGCCCCCCACAGCCCCTATTGCGGCCCGGGCTTCCTCGCGACCCTGCACCTCGCCTCCGCCCGGGTCGAGCGGCCCCTCGTCGAGGTCCTGTGGCTCGACATGGAGGCCAATCCGTTCGATCCTTGGGTCAGGGCCGGGAACGGCCGCGTGCGGCTGCCTCCCGGTCCCGGGCTCGGCTGCGAGCCCGACCCGGCGGTGCTCGACCGCTACAGGGTCGGGCCCGTCGTGCGCACGACGTGAGGAGGGCGCCATGAAGGTCGAACGCGTCGAGACGCGTCCCGTCGTCCTGCGGCCCGAGAGGGTCATCGGGTCGGCCCTCGGGGAGATCGCGAGCTTCGGCTGCATCCTGGTCACGGTGCGGGCGGAGGGGCTCGCGGGCGAGAACCTCGTCTTCACGCTCAACAACCGCCGCACCGGGGTCCTGCGCGCCATCATCGAGGCGATGGCCGACCTCGTCGTCGGCCAGGATGCCGGCCACATCACCGGGTTCTGGTCGCGGGCCTGGCGCGACATCAACTTCCTCGGCCACAAGGGCGTCTCGGTCGTCGGCATCTCGGCGCTCGACGGCGCCCTGTGGGACCTGCTCGGCAAGCGGGCCGGGTTGCCGCTCTACCGCATCCTCGGCGGCGCCGGCGACCGCGTCCCGGCCTACCACAGCGGCGGCCTCTGGCTCGACCGCTCGACCGACGAGCTCCTCGCCGAGGCGGACCGCTTCAAGGCCGCGGGCTTCCGGGCGATGAAGATGCGCCTCGGCCACGGCCTGGAGGCGGACGTCGCCCGGGTGCGGGCGGTGCGCGAGGCGGTGGGCCCCGGGATCCGCCTGATGGCGGACGCCAACCAGGGCCTCACCGAGGTGGAGGCGATCCGCCTCGGGCGGCGCCTGGAGGAGTTCGGCCTCACCTGGTTCGAGGAGCCCCTGCCGGCCTGGGACCTGGAGGGGCTCGCCCGCGTGGCGGCCGCCCTCGACACGCCGATCGCCAGCGGCGAGACGGACTACACCCGCTACGCCTTCCGCCGGATGATCGAGCTGCGGTCGGCCGACGTGCTGATGCCGGACCTCCAGCGGGTCGGCGGCGTCACCGAGTTCATGCGCGTCGGGCACCTGGCCGCGGCGCACGACGTCCCGGTCTCGAGCCACCTCTTCCCCGAGCAGAGCCTCGGCGTGCTGGGCGCCCTCGCGAACGCGCACTCCCTGGAATACATGCCGTGGTTCTCGGACCTCTACCGGGAAGGACTGGACTTCGCCGACGGATGCGCCATCGTGCCGGAGCGGCCAGGGTTCGGGTTCACCTTCGACGAGGACCGGATCCGGCACCTGGAGCGGCAAGGCGCGTGACAACGGCGCCGGCCGGACGGGACGCACGGGAGGAGAACGCCATGGTGACGACGAACCGTCGGTCGCTCGTGCTCGGCGGCGCCGGCCTCGCGGGGGCGGCGGCCCTCGGGTTTCCCCGGCCGGCCCTCGCCCAGGGAGAGCCCCTGCGCATCGGCTGGCTCGCCGCCATGACGGGGCCGAGCTCGGCCCCCACGGTCGGCTTCAACCGCGGCGTGGTCTTCGCCGCCGAGACGATCAACGCGGCCGGCGGCGTCAAGGGCCGCAAGCTCGAGATCGTCACCCGCGACACCCAGGGCGACCCGACGAAGGCCGTCAACGCCACCCAGGAACTGATCAGCCAGGCCAAGGTCCTGGCGGTCTGGGGCCCGACCAATTCCGGCGAGTCGCTCGCGGTGACGCCGATCATGGCCCGCGCCAGGATGCCGAACATCCACCCCTGCGTGGTCGACAGCCTGATCGACCCGGTCAAGTTCCCGAACGCCTTCCGGATCGCCCCCTCGAACACGCAGTGGGACGACGCGGTGCGCGGCTACTGCCTCAAGGTGCTCAAGGTGAGGCGCGTCGCCGTCATCGGCGACACGACGGGCTACGGCGTGACCGCCGCGAACGCGTCCGCGGCCGCCTTCAAGCGGGACGGGGCCGAGGTCGCCTACCAGGGCAACATCGACTCGACCCAGCCCGACATGACCCCCGACCTGCTGCGCGCCCGCAACGCCGGGGCGCAGGCGATCGTGGTCTGGAGCGTCTCGACGGGCATGGACGCGCGCCTGTTCAACACCCGGGCCCGGATGGGCTGGGACGTTCCCATCGTCGGCCATCCCTCCCTGGCCTCCGGCGAGATCGGCGGCCTGATCGAGAAGCCGGCGAACTGGGACAAGGTCTACGCCATCGGCTACCGCAGCTGCTCGTACGACGAGGCCGGCAAGCTCGCGCCCCGCAGCCAGGACTTCGTCGCGCGCCTGAAGGGCCGGGTGACCCTGTCGGACACGCTGCTCTGGTGGGTGGCCGCCGGCTACGACGCCGTGAGCCTCGTCGCCAAGGCCGTCGAGGACACCGGCGCCACCACGAACGAGGCCATCGTCAAGTACTGGAACGGGCTCAGCCGCTATCCCGGCATCTTCGGCGACTACACCTACACGCCCCAGGAGCATAACGGCTACCCGACGGACGACGTGGTGATGTCCGCCGCCAACAGCGGCCGGGACGGCAGCTTCAGGCTCGCGCCGGGCTACGGCTGAGCCGGGTCCCGCGGACGGCGCAGGGTGGGCGGAGAGAGATGATGCGCAAGCCAGCAGACCCGGGCCCGGACGCGCGGCTCCGGCCCCGCGTCCGGGTCTAGGGCGGCCGGACCGGGGAGCGCCGCCGTGCTCGCCTCCATCCTCGCCTCGGGCCTCGCCGTCGGCGCCGTCTACGCGCTCATCGGCATCACCTACAACACGATGTTCTCGACCTCCCGCGTGATGAGCTTCACGGCCGGGCAGCTCGGGATGCTGGGGGGCGTGCTCGGCTCGCTCTTCGGCTTGCGCCTGGGGCTGCCCTGGCCGCTCGCGCTCCTCCTCACCCTGGCGGCCGGCGCCCTCGTCGGCGTGGTGACCGAGTTCGTGGCGGTGCGCCCGGTGCTCAGGAGCCTCGACCAGCACCTCTACGTGCTCTCGACCCTCGCCCTCGCGCTGATGCTCCAGCAGGTGACGGCGATCACCTGGAGCACGGAGCCGCAGCCGTTCCCGCGCCTCCTCGGCGGCTTCGGGGAGGACGTGCTCGACGAGAAGTTCTGGCTGCCGGTGGCGGCCTGCGCCCTCGTCGTCGCGGGGCTCGAGCTCCTCTACCGGCGCACCCTCGTCGGCCACGCCTTCCTGGCGGTGGCGGAGGACAACTTCGCCGCCCGCGCGCTCGGCCTGCCCGAGCGGCGCCTGCGCGTGATGAGCTTCGCCCTCGCGGGCGCGGTCGGGGCGCTGGCCGGCTATTCCGGCGGCGAGCTGCTGCTCGCCTTCTTCGCCAACGGGCCGCACCTGAACTTCTACGGCTTCATCCCGGTGGCGCTCGGGGGCCTCGGCAACAACCGCGGCGCCGTGATCGGCGGCCTCGTGCTGGGGCTGTTCCAGCAGGCGGCGAACTTCGCGGTCGGCGGGATCTTCGCCTCCGTGGCGGTGTTCACGATGTTCATCGTGGTGCTCCTCGCCGCCCCCCAGGGGCTCCTCGGCTCGGCCACCGCGAGGCGCGTATGAACGCGCCGTCCCGGCGGGCGCTCGGGGCGCGGTCCGAGGCCGCCGCGGAGCGCCCGGGCGCCGGCCGGCTCGCCGCCGCCCTGCCGTTCCTCCTCGTGCTCGCGGCCGCGGCCGCGGTGCCGCTCGCGGGCAACGACTACTGGACCCTGATCGCGACCCGGGCGGCGATCTACTGGATCCTGGTGTCGGGCCTGAACCTCGTCGTCGGCTTCGCCGGGCAGCTCGCCATCGGCTACGTCGCGCTGCTCCTCGTCGGCGCCTACACGACGAGCGTGCTCGCCGCCGGCACGGTCCTGCCGCCGGTGCCGGCCCTCGCGGCGCTCGCCTGCGCGGGGGGCGTGGGCGCCCTGTTCGGCGTGGTCGTCGGCCTGCCGGCCCTGCGCCTGCGGACCTTCTACTTCGCCATGACGACCCTGGGCTTCGCCACCATCGTCACGCAGGTGGCGCTCGCCTGGCAGGACGTGACCGGCGGCGGCGTCGGCATCGCCGGCCCGGAGATGCCGGCGCCCTTCGAGACGCGGGTCGGCTTCTACGGCTTCTGCCTCGGGGGCGCCGTGCTCTGCACCTGGATGACCCTCAACGTCGCGGGCAGCCGCCACGGCCGCGCCCTCGTCGCGCTGCGGGACGCCGACGTCGCGGCCGAGGCCGTGGGCGTCTCCAAGCCGCGCCTCCTCGTGGCCGTGTTCCTGTTCGCGGGCGCGGTGGCGGCGGTCGCCGGGGGCCTGTTCGCGTCGCTGCAGACCTACATCACGCCCGACGCCTTCACGTTCGACCTCTCGCTGCTGTTCTTCATCGCCGTGCTGATCGGCGGGCGCGGCTCGGTCCTGGGGCCGCTCATCGGCACGGTCGTCCTGACGATCCTGCCGGAGGTCGCGGCCCCGCTCGCCGCCTGGTCGACGTTCCTGTACGCGGCACTCCTCCTCGTCATCGTCGTCGCGGTGCCGGGCGGCATCGCCGACCTCCTCGACCGCGCCCGGCGCCGGCCCCTGCCGGCGGGGCGGACCATCGCGCCGCGCCCCGCGGCCCTGGCGGAGCTCATCGCCGGCGGGCACCGGCCGGCGCCCATCGCCCTCGAGGGGGTGCGCCTGAGCTTCGGCGCCGTGCGCGCCATCGACGGCCTCGACCTCACCCTGCGGCCCGGCAGCGTCCACGGCCTCATCGGCCCGAACGGCTCGGGCAAGACGACGACGCTCAACGTGATCTCCGGCTACTACCGGCCGCAGGCCGGCACCGTCGGGCTGGGGCCGCGCCCGCTCCTCGATGCGCCGCGGGAGGCCCGCGCCGCCCTCGGCATCGCCCGGACGTTCCAGACCCCGCGCATCGTCGGCGAGGCGAGCGTGATCGAGAACGTCATGCTCGGCGGCGGCGTGCGGGCGCGCGCGACCCTCGCCGAGTCGCTCCTCGCGCTGCCGCGGCACCGGGCGGACGAGCGGGCACTGCGGGAGGCCGCCCGGCTGGCCCTGCGCGCGGTCGGCCTCGACGGGCTCGACGACGCCCGCGCCGGGCGCCTCCAGCACAGCGAGCTCCGCTTCCTGGAGATCGCCCGCGCCCTCATGATCCGCCCGGCCTTCCTCCTCCTCGACGAGCCGGCCGCGGGCCTCTCGGCCCACGAGATCAAGCGGCTCGGGATCCTGATCCGCGCCGTCGCCGGGCAGGGCGTCGGCGTGCTCCTCGTCGAGCACCACGCCGACCTCATCTTCGACATCTGCCACGAGGTCACGGTGCTCAATCTCGGGCGCGTGCTGGCCTCCGGCACGCCGGCCGAGATCCGCAGCCACAAGGAGGTGGTGAGTGCCTATCTCGGCGCATGAGCCGGACCCCCTGCTGCGCGTGCGCGGGCTCGCGGCGGGCTACGGCAAGATCCGCGTGCTCCACGGCATCGACCTGACGGTCGGCGCGGGCGAGGTGGTGACGCTCCNCTCGGCCCCAACGGCGCCGGCAAGACGACGCTCCTGCGGGCGCTCTCCGGGCTCCTGCCGGCGGAGGCCGGCGAGGTCGCGCTCGGGGCGGTGCGCCTCTCCGGCCTCGGGCCCCGCGGGGCCGTGCGGGCCGGGCTCTCCCACGTCATCGAGGGGCATCGCGTCTTCACTGCGCAGACCGTGCGCGACAACCTCCTGCTCGCGGCCTACGACGTGCCCCGGGGCGAACGCGCGGCGCGCGTCGAGGAGGCCCTGGCGCATTTCCCGGAGATCGCCGCCAAGCGCCACGACAAGGGCGCCTCGCTCTCGGGCGGCCAGCAGCAGATGCTCGCCGTGGCCCAGGGGCTGGTGCAGCGGCCGCGCCTGCTCATGCTGGACGAGCCCTCGGCGGGCCTGTCGCCGGTGCTGGTCGACCGCGTCCTCGCGGTCGTCGGCGCCCTGCGCCGCCGGGGCACCTCCGTCCTCCTCGTGGAGCAGCTCATCGACAAGGCGCTCGCCGTCTCCGACCGCGTCTACGCGCTGGCGCAGGGGCGGATCGTCCTCGAGGCCCGGGCCGACGAGGCGGACCTCCCGCACCGCCTGGAGCGGGCGTATTTCGGCGCCGACGCCGTCGCCCCGCTGGACGCGTGAGGCGCTAACAGACCAGGCGAGAGACCGGGCGAGCCGGCGCCGGCCGGGGCTCCCGGCCGGCGCCGGGGCGTCAGGGCGAGCTCGGCCGCAGGAAGGCCGGAAGGCTGATCGCCCGCGGCTCCGCCGCGACCGCGGCGACGGCCGGTGCGCTCTCGAGATCCGGCTCCGGCTCGCGGGACGGACGGGCGGGCCGGCGGTTCGCGGCGGCCATGTCCTGTCCGGCCGTGCCGGGACGGGCCGCCGTCCGGCTCACGACGCTGCCGTCGCGGTCGATCCGGAACGCCCGCAGCCGCGCGAGGGCCGCCAGGTTGGGCGGCGAGGGCCGCGCCTGCGGGACGGGCACGGGTCGCGAGGCGGGCTTCGCCGGGCCGGGCCGGGCGTCCCGGTCGTTTCCGGCGGCGCGCGTGGCCGTCGGAGCCGGCGGGGCGCCCGCCTTCCGCGGCGGCGGGGCGGGGGGCGGCGGTCCGCGCCGGAGGGCGGTGGGCGGGAGGACCGCCTCGTCCCCGTCGCCGCTCTGGATCGCGAGCGCGCGCGAGACCTGGAGCGGGGGCTCGAGCGTGGCCACGACCGCCTCGACGAGCCGGCCCGTGACCGGCCCCGACGCGATGGGGGCGCCCCGGGGGTAGCCGGCGTCGATGATGTTCCGGAGGGTCTGCGCCGGCACTTCGCGGGCAGTGATGCCGGCCGCGACGGGGTACGGGATCTCGCTTCCCACCTCGACCGGACGCAGCCGCGCGGGCGAATCCGCCGCGGACACGCCCGGCTCGCGCTCCGCGAGGCGGGGCAGGACGCTGCCCGGTGCCGCGGTCAGATCGGGCACGAGGCCGGCCAGACCGAGCATCGTCTCGAACGCGACCAGCGCGTCCGGGGGGCCGGCCGGGAGTGCGTCGCTCGCCCGCGCGGTCGGGCTGCCCGCGTCGGCGACGGGATCACCGGCGACCGGGGCGTGTTCCGCCGCGCCCTCGGCCGCCTCCTGCCGGGCTTGCGGGGCCGGGGACGGCAGGGCGGCGCGCCGGGCGTCGCCGGCCTCCTCCGGCCGCTCCGCCAGAATGCCCGACGCCGTGCCCCCGTCGCCCGCCTCGCGGCCGGCCGAGAGCGCCTCGGCCGGCGGAGCCGCCGGGGAGGGGCCGGCCTGCGGCAGCGTGGGACCGGCCGCGCGCGCGGCGATCTCCGCCGGCAGCCCGCGCCCGCCCTCCGGTTCCGGCGCCCGCTGGTAAGCCTTCGCCTCCTGATAATCGAAAGTGGTATCGTCGGCGTACAACCAATTGTTGACGTCATCACAGAAGACGATGATCGCGAGCAGGCACGCGACCCCGAGCGCCCAGGAAAACAGTTTCGTAACCCCCATGGTACCTCCTGGGCGCGAGGTTGTATTCTACAACCCGCTTCATCAGCTTGACGGTTCGAGCCGCGCCGTCGGCAGCGAACGTCAAGCCGATGATATGGTTAGCAAATCTCACGGCTTTATATTATGTTAAGAACTGGATTTCCGACTGCAACATTAGCGTATAGGCTAGAAATAAAAGGTTTGATAAGTCTGACGCGCAGTCTTCATTCTCGGCCCGACAGCCGTTGCCATGCGCCGGCCGGCGCGTGGTAAACTGAACCTGCGCGATGATCTTGGGTCGGGACGCGTTGATGGGCCAGACGCACCGTCGTCATGCCGGGAGACGCGGCCCTTCTCCTCGGGCGGCCGGGTTCCAGAGCCGGGCAGGGGACCTCGCCGGCTCCGTCACGGAATCGTCGCGCGGGGAGTTGA
>NZ_QOWC01000216.1 GCF_003574465.1 Methylobacterium crusticola | reverse complement strand
CCGCCGCGCAGGCGCCGGCCGCGGCCCCGCCGCCCGGCGCCGCGGCGAACCCGCCCGGCACGCCCGCGACCGTGCTCGACACCCAGGATTACGACGGCGTGCTCGGCAAGCCCGTGCGCAGCGCCGCCGGCGAGGACATGGGCCGGATCATCGACATCATCGTCGACAAGGAGGGCCGGCCGCGGGCCGCGATCATCGATTTCGGCGGCTTCCTGGGCGTCGGCTCGCGCAAGATCGCGGTCGAGTGGCGGGCGCTGCACTTCGCGGCCGACAACAAGCCCGGCCGTGCGGTGCTCCAGCTCAACCGCAACCAGGTGCGGGTCTCACCCGAGTACAAGCCCGGCGACCCGATCGTGGTCCTGGGGCCGGCCGGGCCGGTTCCGGACGCCGATCAGGCGGCGGCGCGCAACCCCCCGGACAAATGACGCGAGCCCGCCAGGCCCAACGCCGCCCCATCGCCCTTCGTGATCGCGAGGTCCCGCGTTTCGACATGCGACCGGACCCGCGCCAGGATCCCAGGACGGACCCGCTCTCGCGGCAGGACCCGAACGCCCGGCAGGAGGCGCTCCCGCGGCCGGACGCCTCCCGCGAGCGGGCCGGCGCGCCGCCGGCGCGGCGGCGGGAGAAGCCGGCGCCGTCGCCGGCGAGCACCCGGGGGCTCGACGCCTTCACGTTCTTCGTCGCCAACCTCCAGACCGGCTTCGGCCCCTTCGTGGCGGTCTACTTCACGGCCCAGAAATGGACCCAGGCCGATATCGGCCTGGTGCTCACCATCGGGGGCCTGTTCAGCCTGTTCGGGCAGGTGCCGGGCGGCGCCTTCGTGGACTGGGTGCGCTCCAAGCGCTTCGTCGCCGCCCTCTCGGTCGCGATCATCGGCGCCTCGGCGGCGGGCCTCGCGCTCTGGCCGACCTTCCTCATCGTGGCGCTCGCCATGGCGGCCCATTCCCTGGCGAGCTGCACCCTGACGCCCGCCATCGCGGCGATCAGCCTCGGGCTCGTCGGGCACACCCGGCTCGGCGAGCGGCTCGGGCGCAACGCCCGCTTCTCCTCCATCGGCAACGCGCTCGCGGCGGCCGGCATGGGCGCCTGCGGCTACTACCTGTCGAACGAGGCGGTGTTCTACGTCACGGCCGCCCTCGCCGTCCCGACACTCACCGCCCTGTGGTTCATCCGGGCCGGCGAGATCGACCTCGTGCGGCCCCAGGGCCAGGAACCCGGCCGGGCGGCCCCGAGCGGCTGGGCGAGCCTCAGGCTCCTGGTGACCAACCGGGCGCTCCTGTGCTTCTCGGCCTGCATCACCCTGTTCTACGTCGCCAACGCGGCGATGCTGCCGCTCGTCGGCAGCGTGCTCACGGTGCGCACGAGCCAGACCGCCACCGTGCTGATCGCCGCCTGCATCATGGCGCCCCAGGTCGTGATGGCGATCATCGCGCCGGCGGTGGGGCGCGCCGCCCAGACCTACGGCCGCCGCCCGCTCCTGCTCATCGGGTTCGCGGCCCTGCCGATCCGGGGCCTGCTGTTCGCGTACGCGGAATCGCCCGAGATCCTGGTGGCGATCCAGATCTTCGACGGCATCTCGGCCGCCGTGCTCGGCGTGATGGTGCCGCTGATCGTCGCCGACTGCACGCGGGGCACCGGCCGCTTCAACCTGGCGCTCGGGGCCGTCGGCACCGCGATGGGCGTCGGCGCGGCGGTCAGCACGACCCTGTCGGGCTTCATGGCCGACCGCTTCGGCAGCCACTCGGCCTTCCTGGGGCTCACCGGCGTCGGGATCCTGGCCTTCCTCCTCGTCGCCCTGATCATGCCGGAGACCCGGCGCGCCGGGAGTCGATAGGATGCGGAATCGGCTGTCCGCTCAACTCCCGTTCAGGTACGACGGGTTAGACGAGAGCTTCTGCCGCTCGCCTGCAACATAAGGCGACGCTTGTGCGTTGCGACTTCGGGTGGGGTTCCGGATGACGGTGGTCGGGGCGGGTTTCTTGCATCCGCCGTGCCCACCAGGAGCCGCACGCGTGCGAAGAACCGGGATCGATCGTCACGATGGATGACCTCTGCGCGTACGCCAACCGGCCGTGGGCCTTCGTGGCCCGCTACCTCCACCGCCGCCCGCTGCCCCACGCGGCGATCCTGGTCGCGGTCCTGGGTGCCGTGATCTGCTCGGTGAGCACGCAGTACGGGCTCAAGGGGGTGGTCGACGCCCTCGGCAAGGGGCCGGAGAGCGGCCAGATCTGGAGCGCCCTCACCGTCCTGATCATCTTCATCGCCGCCGACAACATGCTCTGGCGGGTCGCGAGCCTGATCGCCAGCTTCACCTTCGTGGCGGTGACCGGCGACATCCGCCGCGACCTCTTCCGCCACCTGACCGGCCACTCGCCGTCCTACTTCGCCGACCGGCAGCCCGGAACGCTCGCGAGCCGCATCACGGCGACCTCGAACGCGATCTTCACCGCCGAGAACATGTTCGTCTGGAACGTGATGCCGCCCTGCGCGGCGGCGTTCGGGGCGATCCTGTACGTCGGCACCGTCAGCATCCCGATGGCGGCGGGCCTGTTCGTGATCTGCGGCGGCGTCGTGGTGCTGATGTTCCGCATCGCGGCGGCCGGCAAGCCGCTGCACCACGACTTCGCCGAGAAGGCGGCCTCGGTCGACGGCGAGATGGTCGACCTCGTGAGCAACATGCCGCTCGTGCGGGCCTTCTCCGCCTACAAGCGGGAGTACGCCCGCTTCGACAACACCATCGGGACCGAGATGAAGGCCCGGAGCCGCTCGCTGCTCTACCTCGAGAAGCTGCGCATCATGCACGCGGTGATCACCGTAGTGGCGGTGCTCGGGCTGCTGTTCTGGGCCATCAAGATGTGGGAGGCGGGCGCCGCGACGGCGGGCCAGGTGGTGCTGGTCTGCACCCTCGGGATCACCATCCTGGCGGCGACCCGCGACCTCGCGGTGGCGCTCGTGGACGTCACCCAGCACACCGCCCGCCTCTCGGAGGCCCTGCGCACCCTGCTCCAGCCCCACGACCTGCGCGACCATCCGGAGGCCAAGCCCCTGGTGGGCGAGGGCGCCCGGATCGCGTTCGAGAACGTGGCGTTCAACTACCCGGACGGCCGCGAGGTGTTCTCGGAGTTCACCCTCGACATCCAGCCCGGCCAGCGGGTGGGCCTCGTCGGCCGCTCGGGCGGCGGCAAGTCGACCCTGTTCACCCTGCTCCAGCGCTTCTACGACCCGCAGGGCGGGCGCATCCTGATCGACGGCCAGGACATCGGCCGGGTCACGCAGGATTCCCTGCGCGAGGCGATCACGGTGGTGCCCCAGGACATCTCCCTGTTCCACCGCTCCCTGCGCGAGAACATCCGCTACGGGCGGCCGGAGGCGACGGACGAGGAGGTCTGGGCCGCCGCGGCGGCCGCGCGCTGCACCGACTTCATCTCCGACCTGCCCGGCGGGTTCGACACCATCGTGGGCGACCGCGGCGTCAAGCTCTCGGGCGGGCAGCGCCAGCGCATCGCGGTGGCGCGGGCGATCCTCAAGGACTCGCCGATCCTGCTCCTCGACGAGGCGACGTCCGCCCTCGACACGGAATCCGAGGAGGCGATCCGCGAGGCGCTCGGCAACCTGATGCGGGGCCGCACCGTGATCGCGATCGCCCACAGGCTGTCGACCCTGAAGGATTTCGACCGCATCGTGGTGCTGGACGGCGGCCAGGTGATCCAGGACGGCTCGCCCGAGCGCCTCGTCCACCTCGACGGCTTCTACCGCGACCTGATCCAGCGCGAGACCATCAAGCTGTCGCGCGAAGCGGCCTGAGGGGCCGCCTCCCCCGGGCCGCGAGCCGGGCCGGGGGGTCTCGCCGCGCCCGCGATCCTCGACGGGGCGCGCCTCGCGGCTGGCGCGGACCGCCGGGAACGCAGCCACGAGGACGGCCATGATCCGTTTTGCCCGACGCCAGTGCCTGCTCGCGGGCGTCTGCACGGCGCTCGCGTGGGCGTGCGCGGCGCTCGCCTCGGCGGGCGGGGCGCGGGCCGACCCCGAGGTGCCGGTGCGCATCGAGGTGCGCCCCTTCCGGAGCCGCACCCCCTCCGGCCCGGAATTCCTCACCGGTGCGCAGGGCGGCCGCGAGGTCGACCTCGCGGCCGAGCTTCGGCTGCCCCAGGGCGCGGGCGCGCGGGTGCCCGCCGTGATCCTGGTGCACGGCTCGGGCGGGATCAACGCCGCCGCCGACGTCTGGGCGCGGGCGCTCAACGGCATCGGCGTCGCGGCCCTGATCCTCGACAGCTTCTCGGGCCGCGGCATCGTCTCGACCGTCGCCGACCAGAACCAGCTGCACTCGCTCGCCATGATGGTCGACGCCTACCGGGCCCTCGATCTCCTGGCGCAGCATCCGCGGATCCGGGCCGACCGGATCGGGATCATCGGCTTCTCGAAGGGCGCGGTCGCCTCGGTCTACTCGGCCATGGACCGCTTCAGCCGGACGCACGGGCCCGCCGGCGTGCGCTTCGCCGCGCATGTCGGCCTCTACACGCCGTGCAACATCCGCTTCAGCGACGACACGAAGGTCGGTCCCGCGCCGATCCGGATGTTCCACGGCGTCGCGGACGACTACGTCGCGATCGCGCCGTGCCGCGACTACGCGGCGCGGCTGAGGGAGGCCGGGGCGGACGTCGCCCTGACCGAGTACCCGAACGCCCCGCACGGCTACGACAACCCGCTCTCGCCCCGCAGCCTCGCGGTCCCGGCCGCGCAGAGCACCCGCAACTGCCGCCTCGTCGAGGGATTGCGGGGCGCGATCGAGGTGGCCGGGACGCAGGCCGCCTACACCATGGCGGACCCGTGCGTGGCCACCGGCGCCCATGTCGGCCACGACCCGGAGGCCACGGCGGCGACGCGGGACGCCGTGCTGGCGTTCTTCCGGGAGACCCTGCTGCGCTAGGGACCGGGCCCGCCCGGGCCGGGAGCCGCCGCGGGCAGCCCCCTACTCGACCACGAGCTTGTAGGGCTGCCCCGGCCGCACGCCGACCCCCCGGTCGAGGCCGTTGAGGACCTGGAACCGTTCGAGCGCCCGGTCCGCCACCGCCATGCGGCGGGACAGGCCCTCGGCGGTGTCGCCCGGCACCGCGGTGACGACCTGGAGCCGCAGGGGCCTCAGGCTGCGCGCCTCCTCGGACGTCACCACGGCGACGCTGGCGAGCCAGCGCCCGAAGGCGGGCTCCGGATCGGCCGCGCCCTTGGCCGCCATGATCATCCGGAACGTGTTGGTGCCGACCCGGACCGCCGCGAGGCGGAAGAACCAGTCCTTGCCCTTCGACACCGCCGCCACGGCCGGGAAACCGTTGACCATGCGGTTCTCGATGCTGCCGGTCTCGATGGCGTCGTTCCAGGTCGCCTTGAGCACCTCCTCGAGCCCCTGGCCGGGATTGGTCTCGACGGCGTCGAACAGCAGCCGGCGGTGGCCGTCCGGGGTGGTACCGAGCACCGCCCGGGCGGTGTTGTCGAGCGCGAAGCCGTCCGGCGCCTCGAACGCGACGCCGAGGCGCGGGTGGATGAAGCGGCGGCCGCGGATCAGGCCGTCGGCGGGGTTGTCGCCGTAGGCGATGCCGTCCACGGCCGCGAGGTAGCGGTTGCGGTCGTCGACGCCGAGGCCCGGCGCCCCGATGCGGCGCGCGGCCTGGGTGACCTGGGTGATCCGCTCCGGCGTGCTCGGGTGGGTCGCCAGCATGTCGGGCTCGGAGGCGAGCCCGGCGCCGACCCGCAGGCTCATGGTGCGGTTGAGGGCGGTCAGGAACCGGGCCGCCCCGAACGGATCGTAGCCCGCCCGCGCCAGGGTGCGGACGCCGGCCTGGTCGGCCTCGAACTCCTGGGTGCGGGAGAAGCGCGCCAGCACGAAGCGGGACTGGTCCTGCAGCAGGGCGCCGGTGGCCGGGTCGTTGAGCACGTCGGCCACGACCTTGCTGACGAGCTCGGAGCGGAGCGCCATCTCGGTGCGGGCCGTGGCGTGGCGCAGCGTGACGTGCGCGATCTCGTGGGCCAGGACGGCGGCCATCTCGGAGGTGTCGTCGGCGAGGGCGAGCAGGCCGCGCGTCACGTAGAGGCGGCCGCTCGGCAGCGCGAAGGCGTTCACCACGGGAGAATCGAGCAGCGTCACCGCGTAGGTCTCGTCCGGCCGCTCGGTGGCCTTGACCAGGCGGTCGGTGACGTCGCTGACGAGGCGCAGCGCCGCGGGCGCCCGGTACTCGCCCCCGAACGAGGCCACGAGCTTGGCGTGGTCGGCATCCGTGGCGGTGCGGTCGCGCCCGGTGGTGCGCGGCGCCTCGGGCGGCACCACGGCGGCCACCGGCGGGAGCGCCCCCGTCTGGTCGCTGGTGCACCCGGCGACGAGGAGGACGAGCGCCGCCGCGAGAAGGGCCGGCTGTGTTCGCGTGAAGGGCCGCTCCATGGCGATCAGCGCCGCTGCGCCTGCTCCTCGTCCAGCATCTCGATCATCTCGGCCGCGCCGATGTCCAGGGTCGGCCCTCGCCAGAGCTCGACGATCCCGCGAGCCCGGACGCGCCGTCCCCGCAGCGCGACCGCAGACAAACCACGTTCGAGCATGATCCGCCAAGTGCGTTTCGACACCGTGACGGTCACACCCTCCTCGCCGAAAGGGGCGAAGTTGAGGTAGGTGCGCCGCTCGCGCTCGCCGACGCTGCGCACGCGCCCCTCGATCACGACGAAGCGCCCGGCCGCGGCGGCGATGCGCCCGGCCTCGTCGGCCGGGAGCGGGGGCGCCCCGGCCCAGAGCCCCCGCCCCGCCCGCCGGGCCGCGGCCTCGAGGGCGAGGAGCGCCGGGCGGCAGAGCGAATCGGCCTCGCCGGCATCCACCACCGCGAGCCCCTCGGCCACGAGCCCGCCCGCGAGGTCGAGGGCCTCGCCGTCCGCGGTCGCGGCGTCGAGGGTGATTCGGCCCCAGCGGTCGGGCTCCGGCGCCTCCCGGACGGCGATCGGGCGGCCCGCGAGGCGCGCGAGCCAGAGCCGGGCGGCGTCCGCGGCGGCGCTCTCCTCGGGCCAGCGCAGGCCGTCGAGGCGGGCGCGCCGGCCCGAGGCGAGCACGAGGTCGCCCCGGTCGCCGACCGCCGCGAGGCGCTCCTCCCGGGCGACCCGTCCCCGGCACCCCGCCGCGGGATCGCGCCCGCGCCCGCCCTGCGCGGCCGCGTCCGGGGCCCCCGCCGCCGGCAGGGCCGCGCACGCCGCCACCGCGATCTGGCGCCACGAAGCCGGATGTCGCACGCTCGTTCCCCTAGCTGCCCCGCCGCCCTGGCGGATCGGCGCAGGTTGGCGCGCCCGGGCAGAGATGGTAAGAGACCCGCGTGGGTCTCCGTAGCTCAGCTGGACAGAGCACAGGTTTCCTGAACCGCAAATTGGGCGCCGCGCCGGGAAACCGCGCGGTGGATCCGCTCAAAGTCGGGGAACGCGTCGATGCCCGGCATCACGCCAATCCCGAGCCAAGCCCGGCCTCGCGGCCGGGAAGGTGTAGAGACTAGACGGGCGGCACCTAAGGGCCCTTCGGGGCTACGGTGAAGGGATAGTCCAGACCACGAACGCCTCGCGGCGGCGGCGAAAGCCGAAGTGGGATGAAACCTGGGGTCGCAGGTTCGAGCCCTGCCGGGGACGCCACACTCCTCCATGCACGTCCCGTCGTCGTGGCGCGCGCGCCACAGGGCGCGGCGGCTGTGGCGAAAGCATCCGCTCCGGCGAACGCGCCGTTCGCCCGGACGCCGGGCGTTTACCCGATCTCAACGGTCGCGGAGCAACAATCCGGGGCCCTTTAGACACGTCCGCGGCGCGACGCACGGGCGGACCTGCGAGCCGATCATGGCCGGGAAACCTGCGGACGCCCGCGACGCCCATATCGGCGCCCTCATCGAGAGTAGGCGCGTGCGCGTCGGGCTGAGCCGGGATTCCCTGGCCGGGGCGCTGGGCGTCTCGGTCTCTCAGCTTGGGAAATACATTAAAGGCCTCAATCGGTTGAGTGCGACCGACCTGGACACGGCCGGGCGCCTGCTCGGGGTGCCGGTGGGCTACTTCTTCGAGGGCATGCCGGGCCGCGAGCCGCCCGCCGCCGGGCTGAGCGACCGGCCTCAGGCGGGCATCGAGGGACTGTCGGTCTGGACGGGCTTCGCCGCGGCGGTCGCGCAGGCGGCCGACACCCACCTCGACGGGGAGAGCCGGCTGGTCCTCGGATCGATCGTGCGCGCCGTCGACCGGGCCCTGGCGGAGCCGGGATCGTTCGATAAAGAGAACGTCTCCGGTTCTTCAGGTTGACGTTCGGCTGCCCGACTGCCAGAAAACCACCCATTGAGGACGTCGAGCAGACACCTGCGAAAAGCTGCGCTCGGCCTGACCCAGGGGGTTACTGCACATGCCGCGTTCCGATTACCTGTTCACGAGCGAGTCGGTGTCCGAAGGCCATCCGGACAAGGTCTGCGACCGCATCTCCGACACCGTGGTCGACGCCTACCTGGCCGAGATGCCGGAGGCCCGCCTGGGCGTGGAGACGCTGGCGACCACCAACCGGATCGTGATCGCCGGTGAGGTGCGGGGGCCCGATTCCGTCACCTTCGACAGGCTCGAGGAGCTGACCCGCGCCGCCGTGAAGGACATCGGCTACGAGCAGGACGGCTTCCACTGGAAGCACGCCGACGTCAAGATCCACCTGCACGCCCAGTCGGCCGACATCGCCCAGGGCGTCGACGCGTCCGGCAACAAGGACGAGGGCGCGGGCGACCAGGGCATCATGTTCGGCTACGCGACCGACGAGACGCCCGCCCTGATGCCGGCGCCGATCTACTACGCCCACAAGATCCTCAAGGACCTCGCCGACGCCCGCAAGGCCCGGCAGGGCACGGCCGCCAAGCTCGGCCCGGACGCCAAGAGCCAGGTCACGGTGCGCTACGAGGGCGGCCGCCCCGTCGAGGCCACCCAGATCGTGCTCTCGACCCAGCACCTCGACGAATCGCTCGACTCCCACGCGGTGCGCGCCATCGTGGAGCCCTACATCCGCGCCGCCCTGCCCGAATCCTGGGTCACCGACAACACGGTCTGGCACGTGAACCCGACCGGCAAGTTCGTGATCGGCGGGCCGGACGGCGATTGCGGGCTCACCGGCCGCAAGATCATCGTCGACACCTACGGCGGCGCGGCGCCCCACGGCGGCGGCGCCTTCTCGGGCAAGGACCCGACCAAGGTCGACCGCTCGGCCGCGTACGCGGCCCGCTACCTCGCCAAGAACGTCGTCGCGGCGGGCCTCGCCCGCCGGGCCACGATCCAGCTCGCCTACGCCATCGGCGTGGCGAAGCCGCTGTCGATCTACGTCGACCTGCACGGGAGCGGCGAGGTCGACGAGGCCAAGCTGGAATCCGTGCTGGGGCAGATCCTCGATTTGTCGCCCCGCGGCATCCGCACCCACCTCAAGCTCAACAAGCCGATCTACGCCCGCACCTCGGCCTACGGCCATTTCGGCCGCGAGCCCGACGTGGACGGCGGCTTCTCCTGGGAGCGGACCGACCTCGTGTCGCAGCTGAAGTCCGCCCTCGCCTGATCCGGCGACCCGGTAGCGGCCGGGCGGCGCGGCCCCGCCGGTCCTGGCCGCCGTACCCGGCGAGGGGCCGGCGGCGGGGGCCGAGGGGCCGGCCCCGAGAGACGACATGGACGAGCACGACACCGACGCGGCCCCCGGGCCGGACCGTGCCTTCTACGGCCGGCGCAAGGGCAAGCGCCTGCGGGCCGGCCAGGAGGAGCGGCTCGCCGGCCTGCTGCCGCGCCTGCGGCTGCCCGAGGCCGGTCCCCTCGCGCCGCCCGCGCTCTTCCCCCGCCCGGTCTCGGCGGTCTGGCTCGAGATCGGCTTCGGCGGCGGCGAGCACCTCGCCGCGCAGGCCCGGACCCATCCGGATGTCGGCTTCATCGGCTGCGAGCCCTTCGTCAACGGGGTGGTGAAGCTCCTGCGCCGCGTCGACGAGGAAGGCCTCGACGGCGTCCGGATCTGGGATCGCGACGCCACGGCGCTGCTGCCGCGGCTCCCCGAGGCCAGCATCGGCCGCGTCTTCCTGCTCTACCCCGATCCCTGGCCCAAGCGCCGGCAGCGCAAGCGCCGCTTCGTCTCGGACGAGGCGCTGCGGGAGATCGCCCGGATCCTCGTGCCCGGCGGCCTGTTCCGCTTCGCCTCCGACATCGACGACTACGCCGGCTGGACCCTGGTGCGGGCCGCCCGCTGCCCGGCCCTGCGCTGGACGGCGACGCGGTCCGCCGACTGGACGACGCCCTGGCCCGACTGGCCCGGCACCCGCTACGAGGCCAAGACCACCGCGCAGGGCCGCAGGCCGACCTACCTCACCTTCGAGCGGGTGTGATCGGGGGCCTCCGGCGGGCCGGCGGACGCCGTGCCGGGTGCGCGGGGGACCGGTGACGTCCCGTCGCGCCACGCTGGACACCGCCTGGCCGCCCTCCAGATGGTGTTGAGGCTGCGGGGGCGAACGCCGGGAGAGCCTTGTCGCTGCGTGCGTTGAGGGTCATCATCCGGGAACCGCCAAGCCTCGGGAGCCTGGGCGGGTCGGCGAGGGGCGGTCCGGGCCGGTAAAGACCGGCCGGGCGCGGTCGTCCAACGCGCGAGACCATTCTCCGTCGCCCGGGTGGACCGGCCGGACCGGACCCGAGACCACTGGGGCGCATCATTGGACCAGAGGCCTGACGACGCGATGCTCGACCAGTCGACGGACGAGCCGGAGGAGTCCCTGCACCGCCTCGCCTTCGAGGCCGCCCCGGTCGGGCTCGCCTGCCTGGCTGGGCCGGACAGGCGCGTCGTTGCGGTGAACCCGCACCTGTGCGCTCTCCTCGGCGCGGCGCCCGCGGACCTGATCGGCCGGCGCGTCGCGGACCTGGCGCATCCCTCGGACGGGGAGCGCGCGGCGGCCGCGCCCGCGGAGGCGCACGAGGCCTGCTGGCACCGGCGGGACGGATCGGCCGCCTGGGTGACGATCCGCCCGGGGCCGGTGCGGAACGGGCGGCAGGTGCTGGCCGTGGAGGCGGCGCGCGACGGCGGCGCGGCGCTGCGGGCCGAGCAGACCCGCCTCGCCCTGGCGTCGGCCGGCCTCGGCGACTGGAGCTGGAACGCCGCCGACGGACGGATCACGCTGTCGGATCGGGCCGCCGAGATCCTCGACCGGCCGGCCGGTCCCTCCGGGACCTGGGCCGAGCTCAAGCCCGCCATCGACCGCGACGACCTCGAGCGCGCCCGGGCGGTGGTGCAGGACGCGGTCGCGAAGGCCATCCCGTACGCGTTCGACTTCCGCTACCGCCGGGCCCGGGACAGCCACCTGCTCTGGATCTCCGCCCGGGGCCGGGCGAGCTTCGGCCCAGAGGGCGCCCTCGCCAGCATGGTCGGCGTGGTGCAGGACGTCACCGCCCGCGAGGAGGCCCGTCGGGCCCTGCACGACCGCGAGCAGCGCCTGCGGGTCGCCACCTCGGTGGCGGCCCTGGGCATCTTCGAGTGGCACGTGCTCGACGACCAGGCGCTCTGGGAGAACGAGCGCATGTGGGAGATCTTCGGCCGCCGGCCGCAGGACGGCACCATCAGCATGAGCGAGTTCTTCCGCGAGGTGATGCACCCGGAGGACAAGGCGGCGTTCCGGGACGCCGTCGCCGCGGCGCTGCGGGGCGAGGGCGTGCTGCACGCCACGGGACGCATCCGCCGGGCGAGCGACGGGTTGTGGCGCACCATCGAGATGGCGGGCCGCTTCGAGCGCGACACGCCGGGCGGCCTGCCGCGCCGGCTGATCGGCGTGGTCGCGGACATCACCGACCGGCGCCTCGCCGAGGAGCGCCAGACGCTGCTGATCCGCGAGCTCCACCACCGGGTCAAGAACACCCTCGCCACCGTGCAGGCCATCGTGGGCTCCACGGCCCGCACGGCGTCGAGCATCGACAGCTTCTACGAAGCGTTCGTCGGGCGGATCATGTCCCTCGCCCACACCCACTCGGTGCTCACCGAGGACGTGTGGCAGACCGCCTCCCTGCGCGGGCTCCTCGAGAACGAGCTGCGCCCCTACGCGGACGGCACCATGGCGGCCGGCGCCCGCGGGCGCATCACCCTCGAGGGACCGGCGGTCGACCTCGCCTCCGAGATCGCGGTGCCGATCGGGATGGCGATCCACGAGCTGACCACCAACGCCGCGAAGTACGGGGCGCTCGCGGGACGCTCCGGGCGCGTGCGGATCCGCTGGAGCGTCGAGAGCGAGGGCGGGCGCACCCTGCTGCGCTTCTCCTGGCGGGAATCGGGCGGGCCGCCCGTCGCTCCGCCGACCCGCCAGGGCTTCGGCTCGCGGCTGCTGCAGCGGGTGCTGACGACGCAGGTCCAGGCCGAGGTGACGATCGACTACGCCCCCGACGGCCTGCGCCTGACCATGCTGGCGCCCCTGCCCGCCCGCAACGTCGCCCTCAACCCGCTGGCGACCCTCTGAAGGCGAGCCCCGGCGCCGCCCGCGCGGGTGGGCGCCGCCTCAAGCGGCGCCGGAGCGCAGCGGCTCGCCGCCCTCGCCGCCCGCGGCGATGAAGGCCTTGAAGTCCTCGATCGACTGGAAGCGGAAGCGGCCCGCCGGCGTCTCCGCCTCGATCGTCCCGTCCGAGTACATCGCGTAGGTGTTGCCGCCCGACGCGTAGGTGCCGACGACCGTGGCGGGCTCGCCCTCGCCCTCGTGCCCCGCGGGCTCGGCCGGGCCGGCCGCCTCCGACCCGGGCTCGGCCGGCGGCGCCTCGCCCGCGTGCGAAGCGCGGTCCGCGGGCGGCAGGTGCGGATCGAAGTCCCGCGGCCCTGAGATCGCCTCGAGGGGGGCAGACGCTTCGTGCGAGTCGGCCGGCCCCGGAGGGGCGGGCGGCGCGGGGGCCGTCTGAGGGCCCTCGGCGCGGACGTGCTCGGCATGGGCGTGCTCGGCATGGACGTGCGCAGCGTGCGCGGGCTCGACGCGGGCGGGCTCGGCGCCGGGCGCGTGCGGGCCCGGTTCGTCGGCGCCCTCCGGCTCAGGCGCCCGCGTCGGGCGCAGCTCGCCCGGGGCGAGGCCG
>NZ_QOWC01000215.1 GCF_003574465.1 Methylobacterium crusticola | reverse complement strand
GGCGCCATCTTGCGCCGCGATGTCACGGACAGCCTCGTCCCAACCCTCACACCGGGCGACATCCTCCTCCTGGACGATCTCGGCAGCCACAAGCGCAGAGCCGCCCGCACCGCGATCCGTGCGGCCGGCGCCCATCGCCTGTTCCTGCCCCCCTACAGCCCCGATCTGAACCCGATCGAGCATCTCACCCGGCAGGGCGAGCCCGGAACCGTCGAAGCCACCTGGCGGCGCGTCGGACACGTCCTCGATCTCGCCGCGCCCGACGCATGCGCAAACTCTCCCGGAAACTCAGGGTACGCTGCCGTGTGAAATACGTCCGGAGAACGTCCTGCTCCGCGGTCCGCAAGGTCAGCTCGCGATGTCGCGGCTTGGCCCCCATTCTGGATCCCCGCAGGTCACCGAGCCGAGGCGAATAGGGCGGTCATCGGCGATCCGGCCGCGGACGATTCTGGCTGCCCTCGGGGACGCGCGCTCCGCCGCGCAGTCGGCTTACCCCTGCCGTCGCGCCCGAGGTCACGCCCCCCACCGCAGTGGCTCGACCGCCCGGTGCCGATCGGGGTGGGCGGTGCCCGGGCGCAGCGGCCCCCGGCGATCGGCCGAGTGAGGAACGGCGCGCCCCGGTGCGGACGGGCCGTTCCTGCTCTCGCAGGGCGATCCCGCCGGGGACGCGCGAGGGCGCGTGGACGTGGGAGCCCCTCGTCAGGCGGGCCGCCGCCACGCCGCGTCGCGGTCCTTGGTGAAGGCGGAGGTGACGCCCGCCTCGACCCGGCGCGCGACCGGCAAGTGCGGAAGGATCAGCTCGGCGAAGCGGTACGCCTCTTCCAGGAGCGGCATCCCGGAGACGATCAGCACGTCGTTGCCCGCCTCGCGATAGTCGTGGATGCGGCGCAGCACCTGCGCGGCGCTCCCGACCAGGGCCGTGCCGGGACCGTGGCGGACGAGGCCGATCCCCGACCAGAGGTTGGGGGCGATCTCGAGCTCGCGCAGGTCCCGCGGCTTGCGGCCGCCGTGAAGGGCCGACATGCGCTGCTGCCCGACCGAGTCAATCCCGGCCACGTAGGCCTGCGCCCCCGCCACGGCGGCCTCGTCCATGTGGTCGTAGAGGTCCTGCGCGGCGGCCCAGGCGGCCTCCTCGGTCTCCCGCACGACGACGTAGAGCCTGATGCCGAACCGGATGCGGTCCTCGCGCCCGTGGGACCGGGCCAGGCCCCGGACCTCGCGGATCTTGGCCTCGGACTGCTCCGGCGTCTCGCCCCAGGACAGGTACGTGTCGATGTGCTTGGCCGCGACCGCGTGCGCGGCCGGCGACGAGCCGCCGAACCAGAGCGGGACGCGCTCCTGCGTCGGTGGAACCGGCAGCCCCGCATTCTCCACGTGGATGTGCCGGCCCTTGAAGGTCACGGTCTCGCCCCGCAGCAGCCCGCGCAGCACCGTCAGGAACTCGTCCGTGTAGGCGTAGCGCTCGTCGTGGCTGAGATGGACGCCGTACTGCGCCATCAGCTTGGCGTCGCCGTTGACGATGTTGACCCGGAGCCGGCCCTTGGAGAACTGGTCGAAGGTCGTGATCATCTTGCCGAGCAGGGTCGGCGAGATCATCGGCGGGTGGGCGGCGATCAGGTGCTGGAACTGCTCCGTGTAGGGAATCAGGGCCGCGCCCTGGATCCAGGCGTCGTGGGAGCCCGTAGCGAGCAGCGCTCCGGTGAAGCCGAGATGATCGACCGCCCGGGCCAGCTGCTGGAAATAGGCGTAGTTGAGGGGGCGCGCGCCGTCCGCGCGCCACGGATAGCGACCGTCCGGGCCGGTCAGGTACCACAGCACATCCATCGCAAGCCTCCTTGTGCGTCAGCCGCGGGCGGCCGCGAGGGGACGCGGATCGACCGTGTCCGCGACGTCGATCGTGGCGGGGATCAGGCCGAACGCCGCGAAGAGGTCGGCATGGGCCTGCTGCTCGGCGAGGAAGTCCGGCCCGGGCACGTCGATGCCCCAGGGCCGGGACGCGAGGACTGGCAGCCACTGCGCTGCCGCGTGACCGTTGAGCCCGTCGAGCAGTTCCGCCGTCCCGCCCGGGTCCGCGGCGGTGGCCCGCTCGGAGGCGACCAGCGCGTCGAGCAGGGCCCGGACGGCCTCCGGATGGTCGCGCAGGATCCGGGTCGGGGCCCAGAACGCGGTCCGGTTCGAGAAGGCAGGGCCGGGTGCCGCCAGAGCCCGCACCTGCCGTCGGGCCGCGATCTCGGAATACAACGGGTCGGTCGCCACGATCGCGTCGAGCAGGCCTGCCAGGAACGCGTCCCTGGCGGTCGCCGGAACGATCTCGGCCGCGCGCACGTCGCGCCAGTGCAGCCCGGCCGCGGCGAGTTCCGCCGCCAGGAACTGCGTGTGCCACGAGACCGGCATCAGCCCGATGCCGCGTCCCGCAAGGTCGTGCAGCGAGTGGAAAGGCGAGTCCTCCGCGACCAGGAGCCCGCCCCGCTCCGGGCGCGGAGGGCCGATCGCGAAGACTGCGGCAGGCAGCCCGGCCGCCTTCGCGAGGATCGGTGGCGTCGCCCCTGTCCCGGCGAGGTGCAGCACGCCGCTGCGGACGAGCGGGATCGTCTGCGAGCCGGCCCCGTAGACGAAGACGGTCAGACCACGGTCGCGCAGGGCCGCGACGGCGTCGGGCCGCCGCGACAGGATCGACAGCGAGAGATTCTGCGGGTGGGCGCCGATGACCAGGGGCATGGTGCAACTCCGGATGAGGATCGCCCGGGGCTCATCGCCGGCGGCGACGCGGGACGAGCCGGGCGAGCGCCCGTCGGATGGCCGAGGCGGGCCGGGAGGGCGGGGCCGTGCCGTCCCGGCCCGCGAGCTCCGCGTTCAGCCGGCGGGCGAAGTCCGCGACGAGGGCGCGCGCGAGGCTCCGGACGATACCGGCGCGCGAGAACTGCGCGAGGGGTCCCGTGAGCCGGTACGCGACGTCGAGGTCGACCCGCGTCCCGTCGGGTCCATCCGGCGTGAGCCGGTAGGCGATCTCGGCCCGGGTCCGCGACGCCGAGCGCCCGTCCTGGCCGGCGCCGCTGACCACGCCGGTGCGCAGCCCCTCGTCGCGTTCGACCGTGGCCGCGCCGCGAAACGTCGCCCTGATCGGTCCCAGACCGACCTCGACCTCGCCCGTCACCCGGTCGGCCCCGTGGCCGGTCAGCGTTGCGCCCGGAAAGCAGCGCGCGAGCAGGGGAAAATCCGCGAGCGCCGCCCAGGTCGCATCGGGCTGGCGGGCGACGATGAAGTGCGCCTCGACCCGGCTCCACCCCGTCGCGTCCGAGGTCGCCATGTCCCGAGGCGCCATGTCCCGGGTCGCCATGTCCCGGGTCGCCATGTCCCGGGGCGCCATGTCCCGGGGCGCCATGTCCCGGGGCACCGCGCCCCCGGCGGGAGCCGGCGGGGCCGGGTCCGCGGCCTCGCGGGGCACGAAGGACCGCCGCACACGGATCGTCGCCGGGGCGGTCGGCGGGCTCGGCGGCAAGGCGAGACCGGTCTCTTGCCGCTCGGTCACGACCCGGACGATCGCCCGGACGATGCCGACGTATCCGGTGCACCGGCAGAGATTGCCGGCCATCTCGCGCCGGATCCAGGCCTCGTCCGGTCCCGGCGCGCGCAGCACGGCGTCGCGTGCGGCGATCAGCATGCCCGGCGTGCAGAAGCCGCATTGCAGCGCGTGCTCCTCGGAGAAGGCGCGGCGCAGACTCGCCATCACGGCGTCGTCGTCGAAGGCCTCGATGGTGCGGATGCGGGCGCCCGCGAGGGCGGCCGGGAAGGCGATGCAGGCGCGCGCCGGCGCGCCGTCGATCTCGACCGTGCAGGCTCCGCACACACCGTGCTCGCAGCCGAGATGCAGGCCGGTGAGCCGCAGGTCCTCCCGCAGCCAATCGCCCAGGTGACGCCGCGGGGGAGCGTCGGCCGCGACGGTGCGGCCGTTCACGTCGAGCGCCGCGTCGCTCATGCGGACCTCCCCAGCCGGTCGGCCGCGCGCCGGATTGCGGCCGCGTGCATGCGCAGTGCGATCGGGTCGAGATCCGGCACCAGGCGGCCGAGTTCCCGCTCGACGGTATCGCCGGGCAGCGCCAGACCTTCGGCGAGCCGCCGGGCGATCCCCGGCAGCGGCCGCGGCGGCCCGTCGAGGGCGCCGCAGAAGACACGGGCGGCGCGGCGATCCGGATCGAGCAGGATCGCCGCACTCGCCTGGGCGAAGTCGCCCTGCTTGCGGCAGAACTTGAAGGCGGACCAGGCGGCGTCCGGCGTCGTCTTGGGAACCTCGACCGCCGTGACGATCTCGTCGGCGGCGAGATCGACCGTGAAGGCGGCTTGCATGAAGGTCTCGGCGGGGCAGCGGCGCCGGCCCGAGGGGCCCTCGATCTCGACGACGGCGTCGAGCGTCGCCAGGGCGAGGGGCCAGTCCGCCGCGGGATCGGCGTGGACCAGGCTGCCGCCGATCGTGCCGCGGGTGCGGATCGACCGATAGGCGATGTCCGAGGCCACGGCCGCGAGCATCTCCGCCCCCGCGAGGCGCTCGTCCTCGAGCCGGGCGTGGGTCACCGCGGCGCCGATGCGCCAGGCGTGCCCGAGATCCGCGATCGACCGCAGCGGATCGAGATGGGTCAGCCCGACGAGCAGGGCGGGGCGTGCGAGCCGCAGGTTCAGCATCGGGCCGAGCGACTGGCCGCCGCCGAGGGCCTTGGCCCCCTCCCGGGCCAGGAGGGCGATCGCCTGCGGCAGGTCGCCGGGACGCTCGTACTGGAACGCGGCGGCCTTCATCGGTCGAGACGCGCCTCCGCCAGGGCCGCAAGCAGGCGCCGCGGCGTCAAGGGCGTCTCGCCCACGACGGCGCCGAGCGGGTGGATCGCGTCGTTGACGGCGTTGAAGATCGCGGCGGGCGGCGCGATCGCGCCTCCCTCGCCGACGCCGCGGGCGCCGTAGGTCGTGTGCGGGGAGGGGGTCTCCATGTGCAGGATGCGGATGGCCGGCACGTCGGCGGCCCCCGGCAGCAGGTAATCCGCGAAGGTGGAGGCGAGGGGCTGCCCGTCGGCGGAATAGGCGCTCTCCTCGAACAGGGCCGAGCCGAGGCCCTGCACGGTGCCGCCGTAGGTCTGGCCGTCCACCACCATCGGGTTGATGCGCCGGCCGCAATCCTCGACCACGACGTAGTCCAGGATCTCGACCGCGCCGAGATCCGGATCCACCGCCACCACGGCGGCGTGGGTCGCGTAGCTGAACGTGCCGGTGTCGGTGGCGGGCCGGTAGCCGCCCACCGCCTCGAGCCCGCGCGGGTCGACGTCGGGCGGCAGGCGGGTGGGATCGCGGTACCAGGCGAAGGCGACCTCGCGGATGGAGGCCTCGGCGAGCGGAGCGACGATCCGGCCCCGGTCGAGGCGGGTCTCGGCCACGGCGGCCTGCATCAGGTGGGCACCGATCGCGACGAGGCGCGGCTTGAGCGCGCGGCAGGCCTCCGCCACGGCGCCGCCCGCCCACACGATGGCGCGAGACGCGTAGGTGCCGGTCGAGAACGGCGTCTCGCCGGTGTCGCCGTGGATGACGCGGATGCGCTCCAGCGGCAGGCCGAGCTCCTCGTGGGCGATCTGCGCCAGCGTCGTCTCGAGGCCCTGGCCGTGCGACTGCAATCCGACCCGGAGCTCGAGCGCCCCGTCGGGGGTGATGCGGGCGACGGCCTGCTCGTAGCCGGGAACGATCGGCAGGCCCCAGGCGCCGAACACCTTCGCGCCATGCGCCGTCTGCTCGGTGTAGGTCGCGAATCCGACGCCGATCCGCCGGCCGTCGGCTTCGCCGGCCGCCTGGCGAGCCCGGATGGCGTCGAACCCGACGGCCTCGCGGGCCCGCTCCAGGCTGCCCGGATAGTCGCCGCCGTCGTAGCGCTTGCCGGCGACGTTCTCGAACGGCATCGCGGCGGGCGGCACGAGGTTGTCGCGTCGGACGTCCACCGGGTCGCGCCCGACCGCCCGGGCCACGGCGTCGACGAGGAGTTCGATCGCGAAGCAGACGCCGGTGCGGGCGACGCCGCGATAGGGCAGGAAGGCGGGCTTGTTGGTGGCCACGCACTCGGTGCGGCAGCGATAGCCCCGGATCGCGTAGGGGCCCGGCAGGTTGCCGGTCGCCTGCCCCGGCTCGATGCCGGCGGTGAACGGCCAGTTCGAGTAGGCGCCCCCGTCCACGGTGACGTGAGCGTCGAGGGCCAGGATCCGGCCCTCCTCGTCGGCATGGGCGGTCAGGTCGTAGGCGTGCTGGCGGGTGTTGGCGCCGGCCGTGAGGTGCTCGCGCCGGTCCTCCACGTAGCGGAACGGGCGCCGACGGGTGAGGGCGAGCCAGGCGACGCAGAGCTCTTCGGGCTGCAGGATCAGCTTGTAGCCGAAGCCGCCCCCGACGTCCGGGGCGATGACCCGGATCGCGTGCTCGTCGAGGCCGAGCGTCTCCGCAAGGCCGCTGCGGATCATGTGCGGCACCTGCGTCGCCGTGTGCACGACGAGCTGCCCGGCGCGCTCGTCCCAGGTCGCGAGCACCGCCTTGCCCTCGAGCGGGACGATGGCCTGGCGCGAGAGCCGGACCTGCCGTCGCACCACGACCGGAGCCGCGGCCGCATGCCGCTCGAAGTCCTTCTCGTAACGGAGTGAGACGAAGCGGTTGTCGGGCCAGCCGTCGTGGAGGCGCGGTGCGTCGGCGGCGAGGGCCTGCGCCGCCGTGACCAGCGCCGGCCATTCCTCGATCTCCAGGGCGATGCGCTCGACGAGATCCTCCGCCTCCGCCCGGTCCGGCGCCACCGCCATCGCGACGGGCTCGCCGACGAAGCGGACGCGGCCGGGGGCGAGGGCGTGCCACTCCGAGTCGCGGTAGCCGGGCAGCGTCGAGCGCGCCACGATGGGCTTGAGCCCGCCGAGGTCGGCCTGCGCGAACACGCGGTCGCGGGCGTCGTCCGGGGCCGCCAGGTGCCGGATCAGGCCGTGCGCCACCGGGCTGCGCAGGAAGGCGACCTCCTGCTGTCCGGGAAGGTGCAGGTCGGCCACGAACTGGCCGCGGCCGCGCAGGTGGCGGTCGTCCTCGCGGCGGAGAACGCGGGCGCCGACCCCGCTCATGCCGCCGCGTCCTTGCGGCTCGCGCCCAGATACGCCGCCACGACGGCGGGCGAGGCCGCGAGTTCGGCGGCCGGCCCCTCGAGGACGACCCGGCCCGCCTCGAGGACGTAGCCGCGCGAGGCGAGGGCGAGGGCCTTGCGGGCGTTCTGCTCGACGAGCAGGATGGCCAGGTTCCGGCTCTTCAACTCGGCGACGAGCGCGAAGATCTCGGCGACGACGAGGGGCGCGAGACCCATCGAGGGCTCGTCCAGCAGCAGCACGCGCGGGCCGGCCATCAGCGCGCGGCCGATCGCCAGCATCTGCTGCTCGCCGCCCGACATCAGCCCGGCGGGCTGGCGGCGGCGCTCCTTGAGGCGGGGGAAGCGCGCGTAGATCGCCTCGAGCGTCTCGGCTCCCTTCCGGTCCCGCCGGCCGTAGGCGCCGACGAGGAGGTTCTCCTCGACGCTCAGCGGCGCGATCACCTGCCGGCCCTCCGGCACGAGCGACAGCCCGGCCCGGACGATCCTCTCGGCCGGCAGGCCGCCGATCGGCGCCCCGTCGAGAAGGATGCGCCCGGCGACCGGACGCAGCAGGCCCGCGACGGTGTTCAGCAGCGTCGTCTTGCCGGCGCCGTTGGTGCCGACGACCGCGACGATCTCGCCGGCCGCGATCCGCAGGGTGACTCCGGCGAGGACCGGCGGACCGCCGTAGCCGGAGGAGAGGGCGTCGATCTCAAGCATCCTCGGCTCCGAGATAGGCCTCGATCACGCGCGGGTCCCGGCGCAAGACGGCCGGTAGGCCCGCGGCGATCGGCCGGCCCTGGTTCAGCACCCGCAACTCGTCGCAGACCTCCATGACGAGATCCATGTCGTGCTCGACCAGCACGACCGTGATCCCGTCGGCCCGCAACCCCCGGATGAGGCCGCGCAGGGCCCCGCGCTCCGTGAGGGTCATGCCGGCCGCCGGCTCGTCGAGGAGCAGGAGGCGTGGCCCGGCCGCGAGGGCGCGGGCGATCTCGACCCGCCGCCGGTCGCCGTAGGAGAGGTCGCCGGCCAGCACCGCGCCGTGCCGGTCGAGGCCGGCACGGGCCAGGAGGTCCTCGGCCCGGCTCAGGCGCGCCGCCTCGATGCGGCGCAGGCGCGGCAGGCGCAGCAAGATGTCGGCGGGCCCCGCCTGCGGCCGGCGCAGCGCCAGCGCCACGTTCTGGGCCGCCGTGAGCTGCGGGATGAGCCGGATGTGCTGGAAGGTCCGGGCGATCCCGCGCCGGGCGAGGACATGCGCCGGCAGGCCGTGGACGGGCGCGCCGTCGAGCAGCACCGCACCGCTGGTCGGGGCGTCGACGCCGCTCACCACGTTCATCAAGGTGGTCTTGCCCGAGCCGTTCGGTCCGATGAGGCCGATGACGGCGCCGGCCGGTACGTCGAAGGTGACGTCGGACAGGGCCGCGACGCCGCCGAACTGCCGGGACACGCCCCTCAGGGCGAGGAGCGGGGTCATGCGGCCATCCTCCGGGCGAGCGCGCGCGGGATCGACGTGAGGCCCGCCGGCAGGAACAGGACGGCGAGCAGGATCACTCCGCCGACGAGGATCTCCCGCAGCTGCGCGGAGAAGCGCAGGGCCTCGGGCAGGACGGTGAGGGCCGTGGCGCCGATCACCGCGCCGAACAGGTTGCCGACCCCGCCCAGCACCGGCGCCACCACCGCGTCGACCGAGCGCAGGAAGCCGAAATCGCCCGGGGCCACGAACATGTTGAGATGGGCCGCGAGCCCGCCGCCGAGGCCCGCCACGGCGCCCGAGGCGGTGAAGATGGCGAGCTTCAGCCGCGCCACGTCGTGGCCGGACGCGGTGACGGCGAGCTCGTCCTCGGCGACCGCCCGCATCCGGTCGCCGATCGCCGAGTGACGGACCGCCCAGACGATGTAGAGGACGAGGCCCAGGAGGCCGGCGAGGTGCCAGGTCTCGGTGTATTTCGGGATGCCGAAGACGCCGAGCGCCCCGCCGGTGACGCCGTCCCAGTTCAGGGCGACGATGCGCACCACCTCGGTGAAGGCCAGGGTCGCCATGGCGAAATAGTCGCCGCGCAGGCGCAGCACCAGCGCGCCGAGGCCGGCTGAGGCCAGGGCCGCCGCAAGCGTCGCGGCGGCCAGAGCCGGGGCGAAGGGCCAGCCCTGGCTCATGGTCAGCCAGATCGACAGGTAGGCGCCGATGGCCATCAACCCGCCGGTCGCCAGCGACAGGAGGTTGACGCTGAGCAGCAGCAGGCAGCCGAGCGCCAGCACGCTGTTGAGCAGGCAGAGGTCGATGACGTTCTCGTAGGCGTAGTAGAAGTCGGTCATGCGCGCTTCGCCTCCCGGGTCGCGAACAGGCCGGTCGGCCGCACGAGGAGGATCGCCAGGACGAGCCCGAAGCCGATCGCGTCGCGGTAGCCGGACCCGACCGCGACCACGCTCGACACCTCGACGAGCCCGAGGAGCAGGCCGCCCGCCAGCGCCCCGAGGACGTTGCCGAGGCCGCCGAGGATCAGCACCGTGAGCCCCTTGAGCAGGATCGCATCGCCCATGAACGGCGAGACCGACTGGAACACCAGCGACCACAGGACCCCGGCCCCGCCGGCGAGCGCCCCGGCGACGAAGAAGGTCGCCAGGCGCACCCGGTCGACCGGCGCGCCGACGAGCCGGGCCACCGTCTCGCTGAATGCCACCGTGCGGATCGCCCGGCCGAGATTGGTCAGGCGCAGCAGCGCGCCGAGGGCCAGGACCATCGTGAGGGCGGCGGCGAGCGCCACGAGCTGAAGCAGCTGGACGCGCGCGCCCAGGATGTCGAGCGAGGCCATCGTCATCGCGCTGTCGGGGTAGCGCACGACCTGGGTGCCGAACGCCTCCTGGGCGAGCCCGATCAGGATGCGGGCGAGGGCGAGGCTCGCGACCATCCCCATCCAGCGATGGGCGCCGCGCCGCTGCAGCGGCCGGAACACGATCCACTCGCTCAGTACCCCGAGGAGCCCGGCCGCCACGAAGGCGACCGCGACTGCGGCGGGGAGCGGCAGGGCCAGCGTCCCGACCACCTCGAGGCCGAGATAGGCCCCCCACATGAACACGGCGCCCTGGGACAGGTTGAGGACGTTCAGGACGCCGAAGACCAGCGTGAAGCCGACCGCGAAGACCGCGTAGACGCTCCCGAGCGAGAGCCCGTTCACGAGCTGCTGGAGGATCATCGGGGTCACGCGCCGGGAGCGGTGACGAAGACCCGGGCCTGGCCGTCGCCGACCAGCACCTTCGGGGTCACCGTGGCATCGCGCTCGGCCGACCAGCCGAAGCGCCCCAGGACGCCCTCGAAATCGGTGATCCCGGCGAGCTTGTCGCGGATCGCCCGCCCGCTGTCGGCGCCCCCGGCGCGCCGGATCGCCTCCGCGAGCAGGTAGGCCGCATCGTAGCCCTGCGCCGCGTAGATGTCCGGCGTGCTGCCGTAGCGCTTCCGGTAGGCCTCGACGAAGGCCCGGCTGCGCGGGCTGTCGTAGCCGGCGAACCACGCCGCCCCCACGATGATGCCGTTCGCGGCGGGCCCGGCGAGCTCGAACAGCTTCGCCGAGATGTTCGCGTTGCAACCGACGAACACGACCTTGTCGTCGAAGCCGAGCTGCCTCGCCTGGCGCAGGATCGAGGCCGCCTCCTCGGCGAGCGTTCCGAGGATGAGGGCGTCGGGCTTCCGCGCCTTGATCTTGGTGAGCTGGGCGGAGAAGTCGACGTCGCCGCGCTGGTAGCTCTCGATGCCGGTCTGCTCCAGCCCGAGATCGGCCACCGCCTTCTTCTGCACGTCGTGGGCGCCGCGCGTCAGCGCGTCGTCGAGGCCGTAGATCAGCGCGACCCGCTTCACGCCGTGCTTCTGGACCGCGTAGCGCAGGACCGTCGGGAAGACCTGGTCCTCGGGGACGCTGGTGCGGAAGACGAAGTCGCCGATCCGCGTCAGGTTGGGCGCGGTATTGGAGCTCGCGATCACCGGGATCCCGGCCGCTTGCGCGATCGGGTCGGCCGCGAAGGCCGAGTTCGACAGGGTGGGTCCGAGGATCGCCACGACCTTGTCCTGCCGGATGAGGCGCTGGAAGATGTTGACGGTCTGGCTGCGGTCCGCCCCGTCGTCGGCGTGCAGCGCCTGGAGCCGGATGCCGTTCAGCGTGTTCGCGGCGTTGATCTCGTCGAAGGCAAGCTCGATGGCCTGCTTCTGCTCCGTCCCGTACAGCGCCGCCGATCCGCCGGTCGTCGACTGCACCAGGCCGATCCGGGCCACGCGTCCGGCCTGCGCGCGGGCCGGTCCGGCCGCCAGGATCGCGGCGGCGCCGAGCGCGAGGGCCGTGCGGCGCGTGGGCATGGCATCGGTCATGGGGGAGCTCCGGTCGGGGCGGCGAGCCGCGAGGCCGCACTGCTGTTCGGGGTTGGGTCGACCTGCGACGCCGCGCGGCGGTCCAGGATCGGGGCGGGATCGAGTGCGGGGTCGCGCCGCTTTCTCGCGCGAGCGGCGCCGCGGATTCTCAGTCTGCAACGAATTGCAGCGCCTCGGCCGCGAGGCGTTCGTTATAAAGATCACAACGGCCCTTGGTTTGTCGGTAATTTGCGGGCCGAGGTCAATGAAAAAAAATATTCTAATCCACCGCGCGGATCATGAATTTAAACCTACATTTTGGCCTCTGGAGAGATGATTTCGTCAACAGGTCGCGCATGAAAGATCGACAGCCAGCCCCGTTGAATGACGCTCCGTGAGTGCACGAGGCTTGACTCCGTCCTGTAAAACGGAAAGTTGAGCGCGCCGATCACGGTCGATGCGCGCGGTCGAGGGCTTCTGGCCCAGCCCCTGCAAGACCCGCCCCTGCAAGACCCGCCCTTGCAAGGCCAGCCCTTGCAAGGCCAGCCCTGCAGGAGCAGACCCGGCCGCGTCGGCGCGACCGCATTCGTGACGGCGGCTGGACGAAGGAGCCCGCATGTCCCTGGACACCGTGACCCTTGCGACCGATGTGCTGGTGGTCGGCACCGGGGCGGCCGGCCTGTCGGCGGCCCTCGCTGCCGCGTCGGTCGGAGCGGGCGTCATCCTGGCGGACCGGAGCCTGATCGGGCGCAGCGGCGCCACCATCATGGCGCAGATGACCGTGGCGGCCGCGCTCGGCGAAGAGGAGCCCGACCACTGGGAGCACCACCTCGCCGACACGCTGGCGGCGGGGCGCGGCCTGTGCGACGCCGACCTCGCGCGCCTCGTCTGCGAGCAGGGCCCCGGCGAGATCCGCCGCCTGGACGGGTGGCGGGTCGGCTGGGCCCGCCGGCCCGACGGCGCCATCCGGCAGGCGCAGGCGCCGGGGCACGACCGCCCGCGCTGCGTCTACGTGGACTTCCTGTCGACCGGCCCGGCCGTTGCCAAGACGCTGCGCGCGCAGGTGATCCGCCAAGCCGGCGTGACGCGCATCGGCGATTTGTGCATCGCCGACCTCGTCCGTCACGACGGAGCGGTGGTCGGGGCGGCCGGCTTCTCGCTCGCCGACGGGCGGCCCGTCGTGATCGAGGCTGGCGCAATCGTGCTCGCGACCGGCGGCCTGACCCGGCTGTACCGGCGCAACTCGGCCTCCGCCAACATGGGCGGCGACGGCCACGCCCTCGCGCTGCGGGCCGGCGCCGAGCTGATGGACATGGAGTTCGTCCAGTTCTTCCCGATCGGGCACCTGGCGCCGCGGCTCGTCGGCATGGACCCGATCATGTGGGACCCGTTCCGCTACAAGCTCGGCGGCCGGCTGCTGAACGCGGAAGGCCGCGAGTTCATGAGCGATTACGGCCACGAGGAGCAGGGGCGCTACAACGCGCCGCGCGACCGGGCGACCTACGCGATCCTGAGCGAGGTCAAGGCGGGCCGCGGCTCTCCGTCCGGCGGCGCTTTCCTGTCATTCCAGCATGTCGGCGCCGACGCGCTCCGGGCCGCCTTCGGCCCGGTCGTCGACCGCCTCGCCGACAATGGGATCGACCTCACCACCACGCCGGTCGAAGTCGCGCCGATCGCGCATTACCACATGGGCGGGATCCGGGTGGATGCCGCGCTCGAGACGCGCGTGCCGAACCTGTTCGCGGCCG
>NZ_QOWC01000214.1 GCF_003574465.1 Methylobacterium crusticola | reverse complement strand
CCGCGGCGAGCCCGGACGGGGCCGCCTCGGGCGCCGCGCCGAGGGCCGGGGGGCGCGCGCAGGCGGCAACCGGGGACGCGTCCGGCGCCGAGGCGGCGCGCGCGGCCTTCGCGCTCCCGGACGGATCGGCGGCGCAGGATCAGGCGCTCCAGGGTGCGACGGTCCAGATCTCGCTGCCCCAGGGTGCGGCGCAGGCGGCGCAAGGCTTGGCGCCCGCGGCGCAAGACCCGGCATCCGCGGCGCAGGCGGGTCCGTCGGCCCCGGCCGCCGGATCCGGCGCCGCCCCGCCCTCGGTCGCAGCCCCGCTCGGCGCGGTGCCGATCACCATCGGGATGCGGGCGCTCGCGGGCAGCAACCGCTTCGAGATCCGCCTCGACCCCGTCGATCTCGGCCGCATCGACGTCAGCCTCGACATCGACCGGGCCCACGGGGCCGTGCGGGCGCACCTGGTGGTGGAGCGGCCCGAGACCCTGGCGCTGCTGCAACGCGACGCGGGCAGCCTCGAGCAGGCCCTGGGCCAGGCCGGGTTCACCGCCTCCGACAGCGGCCTCAGCTTCTCGCTGCGCGACGGCGGCGGCCAGAACACGCCCGGCCGCGACGGCTCGGCCCGGCCGCAGGGCGGGGACCGCGCGCCGGCGCCCCCGGAGGCCGAGACGGCCGCCCTCGTCCGGGTCGCGCGCCCGGCGGGCGGGCGCTACGGCCTCGACATCAGGATCTGACGAATGACCCGGCCGATCCCCGCGACGCCCACCGCCACCACGGCGCCGGCCCTGCCGCCGCCCCGCCCGGGAACGCACCCATGACCGCCGGCATCAGCAGCCTCCTCCCGTCGGCCCAGAGCGGGACCGGCACCTCGACGGCGAGCGACTCGACCCAGATCGCCGGCAACTTCAGCCAGTTCCTGACCCTGCTCACGACGCAGCTCAAGAACCAGAACCCCCTCGACCCCCTCGACACGAACCAGTTCACGCAGCAGCTCGTGCAGTTCGCCTCCGTCGAGCAGCAGCTCAAGACGAACGACCGCCTCGCCTCCCTGCTGACCGCGAGCAAGTCCTCGGCGGCCGCCACCGCGGCCGGCCTGATCGGCCAGACCGTGACGGCGGACGGCTCGACCACCTCGCTCGAGAAGGGCAGCGCCGCCTGGACGCTGAACGCCGCCCGGGCGGTGCCCAAGGCCAGCATCACCATCACGGACGCCAAGGGCAACGTCGTCGCCACCCAGACCAAGGCGCTGACGAGCGGCGCCCAGCGCTTCACCTGGGACGGGCGCGGCTCGACCGGGCAGCTCGCCGCCGACGGGCGCTACACCCTGAAGGTCCAGGCCCTCGACGCCACCGGGCAGACCGTCAGCGTCGACACGAAGATCTCCGGGAGCATCAGCAGCGTCGACGTCACCGGGGCCGAGCCGGTGCTGACCATCGGCGACCGGACCGTGCCGCTCAGCGGCGTCCAGGCCATCGGCGCCGCCACCTCGGGCTGAGGAGGATTGCTGTGGAGAACGAATCACATGCGAGGGAAATGATTCAAGCAATCTTAAGCGCGGATAGCTAGCCTCCGAACTCGATAGGTCAGTCGAGTGTATGAGCGTATCATGACCGAACCACATCGCCCGCGAGCGAAGTACGTCATCGGGCCAGACGGTAGTCCGCTGACCATCGCGGACCTGCCCCCGACCGACACGCGCCGCTGGGTGATCCGCCGCAAGGCGGAGGTCGTGGCCGCCGTGCGCGGCGGCCTCCTGAGCCTCGAGGAGGCGTGCCAGCGCTACACGCTGACCACCGAGGAATTCCTGAGCTGGCAGTACTCGATCGAGCAGCACGGCCTCGCCGGGCTGCGCACGACGCGCATCCAGCATTACCGGCAGTGAGCCGCCCTCGCCTTACGTGAGCCGCCCCCGCCCGGCGTGATCGGGCCGGCCCGGCTTGATCGGCCCCGTCCGGCGCGAGCCGGACCGGCCCGGCGGCGGGCCGGGCCCCCGGGGCGGGCGATGTCCCCGGCGTTAACCCGGTACTAACCACGACCCGGCAATTTCTGCCGAGGGCCGGCGCGGCCCCGGGTGGCGGGTGCGTGACGTCGTGAAGCCGGTTCTCGATCTCGTGACGAAGCTCGGCCCCGCGCGGCTCGCCGCGATGGGCGCCGTGACCCTGACGCTGATCGGCTTCTTCGCCTTCGTGATCCTGCGCGTGTCGCGGCCCGAGATGGGCGTGCTCTACGCCGACCTGTCGATGCAGGACGCCGGCGCCGTGCTGCGCGATCTCGAGGCCCGCGGCATCCGCTACGAGACCCGGGGCGACGCCGGCCAGACCATCATGGCCCCGCGCCCCGACCTCGCCCGCATCCGCATGGACCTCGCGACGAAGGGGCTGCCGAGCGCCGGCGGCGTCGGCTACGAGATCTTCGACAAGGGCGACGCGTTCTCGTCGACGAACTTCGTCCAGACCGTGAACCACCTGCGGGCCCTCGAGGGCGAGCTCGCCCGCTCGATCCGGGCCATCGGCCGCGTCCAGGCGGCGCGGGTCCACCTCGTGCTGCCCGAGCGCCGGCTCTTCGCCCGCGACCGGGAGGCGCCGAGCGCCGCGATCGTCCTGAAGCTCGCCGGCGACCTCGACGCCGGCCAGGTCCGGGCCATCCGCCACCTCGCGGCCTCGGCCGTGGAGGGCCTGAAGCCGGAGCGCATCTCCATCGTCGACGAGCGCGGCCGGCTGCTCGCCGACGGGGCCCGGGGCGACGACGCGCAGGGCGCCGGCATCGGCCTCGACGAGCGCCAGGCCGGCCTCGAGCGGCGCCTGCAGGCGCAGGTCGAGGGCATCGTGGCCGGCATCGTCGGGGCCGGGCGGGCCCGGGTCCAGGTCACGGCGGAGCTCGACGCCAACCGGATCGAGACCCGGTCCGAGAACTTCGACCCCGAGAGCCGGGTGGTGCGCTCGAACCAGACCCGGGCCGAGACCCAGCAGACCCAGGGGCCGGGCGAGGCGGGCGTCAGCGTCGGCAACGAGCTGCCCGGCGCGAACCAGACCCCCCAGGGCGGCGCCAGCCGCGAGACCTCGAATAAGAACGAGGAGGTCACGAACTACGAGATCTCCCGCGTCACCCGCACGGAGATCACGGAGGGCGGTCGGGTCAAGCGCCTCTCGGTGGCGGTGGTGGTCGACGGCGCCTACGCCCCCGGCCCGGACGGCAAGCCCGCCTACGCGCCCCGCGCCCAGGGCGACCTCGACCGCATCACCACCCTGGTGCGCACGGCGATCGGCTACGACAAGGCCCGGGGCGACCAGGTCGAGGTCGTCAACCTGCGCTTCGCCGAGGGGCCGGCGGTGCCGGACTTCCGCGAGGAGGGCCTCGTCGCCTCCCTGCTCCAGCCGACCAAGGAGGACGTGCTGCGCCTCGCCGAGATGGCCGTCCTCCTGCTCCTCGGCCTCGTGGTGCTGATGGCGGTGGTCCGGCCGCTCGTGCGCAGGATCGTCGCCGCGGAGGAGCTCGTGCCGGCCCTCGCGGGCCCGGGGCTGGCGGCCGCCGCAGCCGGCGCCGGCGCCGACGGCGGTCCGGCGCCCCCCGAGCCCCTCGCCCTGCCGGAGAGCGAGGCCAGGCGCCTCGTCGAGTTCGCCAAGATCAACGGCAAGCTTCAGGCGCAGACCATCGAGCGCGTGGTCGACATCGTGAAGAGCAACCCGAACGAGACGGTCGAGGTGCTGCGCAACTGGATCAACGACCGATGACCCGCCCCCCGTCCCCCCGTCAGCCGAGCTGAGCCGCGATGGCCGCGAGCCCGATGATCGCCTCGCCGCGCGGCATGGCCGGCGGCAGCATCGCCGAGATGTCCGGCGCCCAGCGCGCCGCCGCCCTGCTGCTGCTCCTCGGCGAGGAGGAGGGCGCCCCGATCTGGCGGATGCTGGAGGAGGATGAGGTCAAGAAGGTCACGCACGCCATGGTGCAGCTCGGCTCGATGGAGGCCGAGACGGTGGAGATGCTGATCGTCGACTTCGTCTCGCGGCTCTCGTCGAGCGGCGGCATCACGTCGAGCTTCGAGCGCACCGAGGCGCTGCTCCTGCGGATCTTCCCCCCCGAACAGGTCTCGGTGATCATGGCAGAGGTCAAGGGCGCGTCGGGCCGCCGGGTGTGGAGCAGCCTGACCCAGATCGATCCCGAGATCCTGGCCTCGTTCCTGCGCAGCGAGTACCCGCAGACCGTGGCGGTCATCCTGTCGCGGGTGCGCTCGGACTACGCCGCCCGCGTGCTGACGATCCTGCCGGAGGACTTCGCCATCGACGTCCTCAACCGGATGCTGCGCATGGAGACGGTGCAGAAGGAGGCGCTGCGCCACATTGAGGAGACCCTGCGCACCGAGTTCGTGTCGACCATCGCGCAGACCACCCGGCGCGACGCCCACGAGCTGATGGCCGACGTCTTCAACGCCTTCGACCGCCAGACCGAGACCCGCTTCCTCGCCGCCCTCGATCAGGCGAACCGCGGCACCGCGAAGAAGATCCGGCAGCTCATGTTCACCTTCGAGGACCTGCTGAAGCTCGATGCCGGCAGCGTCCAGACCCTGATGCGCAACGTCGACCGCGACGTGCTCGGCCGCGCCCTCAAGGGCGCCTCGGAGCCGGTGCGCGCCTTCTTCTTCGCCAACATGTCGACCCGCGCGGCCAAGAACCTCCAGGACGAGATGGGCTCGCTCGGGCCGATCCGCCTCAAGGAGGTCGACGAGGCGCAGGCCAAGATGACCGAGCTCGCCAAGGAACTGGCCGAGAAGGGCGAGATCATGATCGCCAAGAACAGCGCCGAGGAGGAGCTGGTCTACTGAAGCGCCCCCCGCGATCCCGTCCTGCTCCCGCCGCCCCCCCAGCCCCCGAGACGATCCCGCCCCGATGGCCCAGGCCCAGCGCTTCCTGTTCGACAACGATTTCCGCAATCCCGGCGGCAGCGCCCGGGCGCGGGAGGCGAGCGCCCTCGCGGAAGCCGCCGCCGCGGCCGAGACGGCCGCCCGCGCCGAGGCGGCCGCGGAGGCCCACGCCCGCGGCGTCCAGGAGGGCCGCGCCCAGGCCGAGGCGCAGGTGCAGGCCCGCCTCGCCGACGCCCTTAACCGGCTGGTCCTAGCCGCGAGCGCGATGATCGGGGCGGCCGATGCCCGCGACGCCGAGCGGGAGGCCCAGGCCCTCGACTTCGCCCTCGCGCTCGCCCGCAAGGTGGCGGGGGCCGCCCTCGACGCGTACCCGGTCGCCGCGGTGGCCGAGGCGGCGGCCGGCGCCCTCCAGCACCTGCGCGGAGTGCCGCACCTCGCGATCCGCGTGCACGACGCCCTCGTCGAGGAGACGCAGGGCGCGGTGGCGCGCATCGCGCGCGAGCGCGGCTACGAGGGCCGCCTGATCGTGCTCGGCGATCCCGACATCGCCCCGGGCGACGCCCGCATCGAGTGGGCCGACGGCGGCATCGTGCGCGAGCGCGCGGCCATCGAGGCCGCCGCCCTCGCCGCCCTGGCGGCGTCCTGATCCGACTTCCTCACGAGGTTTCCCGATGCCCTCCGACACCGATCTCGGCCTGCCCCAGCTCAGCGAGGCCGACCTCGCCTTCGACCAGGGCGGCCACGGCTCCCTGCGGGACGCGCCCGCCGCCGCCAAGAGCGCCGCCGACCTGGAGCAGGTCTTCGACGTGCCCGTGATGGTCTCGGCGGTGCTCGGCGCCTCGCGGATGCCGATCGGCGACCTCCTGCGCCTCGGCCCCGGGACCGTGCTGGAGCTCGACCGCAAGGTCGGCGAGGCGATCGACATCTTCGTCAACAACCGCCTCGTCGCCCGCGGCGAGGTGGTGCTGGTCGAGGAGCGCCTCGGCGTCACCATGACCGAGATCGTCAAGGCGGACGGCTGACGCGGCCGCCCCACCACCGCAGCGGCGCCCGCGGGCGCCCCCGAAGGCCACGGAGTGCTTGAGCGATGCGGCTCTTGATCATCGGACGCCTGAACGGCGAGCTCGTCACCGCCTCCAAGATGGCCATGAGCCGGGGCGCCGCCGTGACCCAGGCGGACGCCGTCGAGCAGGGCCTGAACGTGCTGCGCGCCCGCGGCGCCGACCTCGTGATGATCGACGTCTCGCTCTCGGTCCGCGGCCTGGTGGCGGCCCTGGCCGAGGAGCGCATCCGCACCCCGGTCGTGGCCTGCGGCACCGGCACCGACGCCCGCGCCGCGGTGGCGGCGATCCAGGCCGGGGCCAAGGAGTACATCCCGCTGCCGCCCGATCCCGACCTGATCGCGGCGGTGCTGGAGGCGGTGGCGGCGGATGCCCGCGCCTTCGTCTGGCGCGACCCGGCGATGGAGCGGGTCGTCAAGCTCGCCGAGCAGGTGGCACGCTCGGACGCCTCCGTGCTGATCTCGGGCGAGAGCGGCACCGGCAAGGAGGTGCTGGCCCGCCACGTCCACGCCCGCTCGGGCCGGGCCCAGAAGCCCTTCGTCAGCGTGAACTGCGCGGCGATCCCCGACGCGCTGCTCGAATCCGAGCTGTTCGGCCACGAGAAGGGCGCCTTCACGGGCGCGGTCGCCCGCCGCATCGGCCGGTTCGAGGAGGCGAGCGGCGGCACGCTCCTCCTCGACGAGATCTCCGAGATGGACGTGCGGCTCCAGGCGAAGCTCCTGCGCGCGCTCCAGGAGCGGGTGATCGACCGGGTCGGCGGCGGCCAGCCGGTCAAAGTCGACCTGCGGGTGCTGGCGACCTCCAACCGCAACCTCGCCGAGGAGGTGCGCAAGGGGACTTTTCGCGAGGACCTGCTCTACCGGCTCAACGTCGTCCACCTGCGCCTGCCGCCCCTGCGGGAGCGCCCGGGCGACATCCTGGAGCTCGCCGCCCACTTCGCCCGCAAGTACGCCGAGGCGAACGGGCTGCCGGACCGGCCGCTCTCGGCCGAGGCGCGGCGCCTGATGGTCGCGACGCCCTGGCGCGGCAACGTGCGCGAGCTCGAGAACACCCTGCACCGCGCCGTGCTGCTGGCGAGCGGCCCCGAGATCGACGGCGAGGCGATCCGCTCGCCGGAGGGCGACGCCCTCGAGGCCGGCCCGGTCGGCGCGGCGGCGCGCGCCGCCGAGGCCGCCGAGGCGGTGACCCGGGGGCTGGTCGGCCGCACGGTCGCCGAGGTGGAGCGCGACCTGATCCTCGACACCCTCGACCACTGCCTCGGCAACCGCACGCACGCCGCCAAGATCCTGGGCATCTCGATCCGCACGCTGCGCAACAAGCTCAACGAGTACGTCGGCTCCGGCATCGCGGTGGCGGAGCCGGGCCACACCCGGGCGCTCGCGGCCTACGGCTGACGGGCGGGCCCGTCACGGACGAAGAGCCGCGAAGCGGGGGCTTCGCGGCTCTTCGTTGCGTCTCGCGCCGGCCGGCGGGTTGGGGGCGTCGCCCCTCCCCCGGGCCTCCAGCCTCCCGCGCGCTAGAAGCGCCCGGGAGGCGCCGGGCGGGGACCGGTGCGGAAACCGGTCCCGTCCGGGCCGTACTCGTGCCTCAGCGACGGTCGGTCTCGAGCGGGCGGCGGACCGGCGGCAGCTCGTCCTCGATGCCGGGCCGCTCGCGGGTGGTGCCGGCGAGGATGCCGCGGTCGGCCGCGGCGTCGACCGCCTGGGCGGCCGGCGGGGCACCGGCCGCGAACGGCATGCCGCCCGTGCCGAGGCCGGTCGCGGTCGAGCCCGCCGCGCCGATCGCCGTCGAGCCGACCTCGGCGCCCGCGACCGTGGCCGGGTTGCTGAGCGAGCCGGTCTCGTCGTGGCGCCCGGTCCAGCCTTCCTGGCGCCAGCCGCGGGCGCGCTCGTCCATGTCGATCGAGCCGTGCTCCTTCAGGATCCCGGTGACGCGGTCGGCCTGGGCGTCGTCCGCCCGCACGGTGACGAGCGTGCCGCCGCGGCGCACGCCCTCGGCGTAGGAATGGGCCTGCTCCTCGCTCAGGCCGGCGCCGGTCAGGGAGCCGATGATGCCGCCCGCCGCCGCGCCGACGCCGGCGCCCGCCAGGGTGGCGACGAGCCAGCCGGCGGCGACGACCGGGCCGACGCCCGGGATCGCCAGCAGGCCGAGGCCCGTGAGAAGGCCCGCCCCGCCGCCGAGCACGGTGCCGATGGAGGCGCCGGCGCCGGCGCCGTTCGAGGCGTCGTGCGCGGTCTCGTGGGAGGTTCCGGCCACGGTCTCGTCGCGCCGGGCGTGGTCCGAGTAGCGGTCGCCCTCGTTGTTGGCCACGATGCTGATGTCGGAATGCGGCACGCCGGCCGCCTCCACCTTCCGCACCGCGGCGGAGGCCTCGTCGTAGCTGTCGAACAGGGCGGTGATTGTCCGGGTCGCCATGGGGCGCGCTCCTTGAGAAGAGGGGTGTGTGGGGCTCGGCCTCGGTGAGGGCTACTGGCCCGTGCCGACGTTGCCCTTGAAGTCGAGGCCGACCATCACGGTCTTGCCGGACTGCATCGCCTGGGCGCGCCAGATGCCCTTGTCGTCCTTCTTGAGGTCCTTGACGTCGGTGAAGCCGACCTGCTCGAGGCGGCTGCGGGCCTGGGCCTCGGTGAAGCTGTTGGCGCCGGATTCGAGCCGGGCGTTCGCCACCGTCCCGGTGGTGCCGGGATTGCTCTTGTCCATCGTGTCGGTGTTGGGCCGGGTCACGGCCTCCTGGCCCTGCGACTGCGTGCTGGGCTTGGCATCCCGGGCCGGATCGCCCGTGACGGTGGTCTGGGCCTGCGCGATCCCGGTCCCGAGAAGGCTCAGGGCCGCGAGAGTGATGAGAGTGGTGCGCATGGTCTCCTCGAAACGTCTCTGTTCAACCGATACCGTCTCAATCGTCATGCCGCCGCTTGGTTCCGCTTCCGAAGCGTTCAGCTTCGCAGACGGAGGAACATGGTGCGGTCAAGCCTTCAGCGTGACCGTAGCGGTTCCGACCATGTGCTTGATTTTTTGCTGCATAGCGAAAGCCGCAGTGCCGAAGATAGTGCACAGCAGCGGAACAAATAGCCGACTTACTGTGCCGGACGGAGCGGCCCCGCCCGGGCCGGAACCCGCCCCGGCCAAAACCCGGCCCGGGGCCGGGGCCGCGTTAACCCGCCGCTAACCACGGACCCGGCAGGAATTGCCGGGTCGGGGACGGGTGGTCGGCATGAGCGACGCGGGAGCTACGGGGCAGGCGCTCGGGGCGTTGCGCGCCTTCGCGGTGCCGACCCGAGCCGACATGGTCGGGCTCACCCGCCGCAGCGACCTCGTGCTGGCGATCGCGGTGATCGGCATCCTGGTGGTGCTGATCTTCCCGCTGCCGGCGCTGCTCCTCGACCTCCTGCTCGCCGTCTCGATCATCCTGTCCGTGCTGATCCTGATGACGGGCCTGTTCATCGAGAACCCGCTCGAGTTCACGGTCTTCCCGACGGTGCTGCTCATCGCCACGATGCTGCGGCTGGCGCTGAACCTCGCCTCGACGCGCCTGATCCTCGGCCACGGCCACGAGGGCACGGCGGCGGCCGGCCAGGTCATCGAGGCCTTCGGGCACTTCGTGATGGGCGGCAACTTCCTGATCGGGATCATCGTGTTCGCGATCCTGATCATCGTGAACTTCGTGGTGATCACGAAGGGCTCGGGCCGCATCGCCGAGGTGGCGGCCCGCTTCACCCTCGACGCCATGCCGGGCAAGCAGATGGCGATCGACGCCGACCTCTCGGCCGGGCTGATCGACGAGAAGGTCGCCCGCGGCCGCCGGCAGGCGCTGGAGGAGGAATCCTCGTTCTTCGGCGCCATGGACGGCGCCTCGAAGTTCGTGCGCGGCGACGCCGTCGCGGCCCTGCTCATCACCTTCATCAACGTGGTGGGGGGCATCATCATCGGCACGGCGCAGCAGGGCCTGAGCTTCGGCGAGGCGGCGAAAAGCTACACCCTGCTCACGGTCGGCGACGGGCTGGTGAGCCAGGTGCCGGCCCTCATCGTCTCCACGGCGGCGGGCCTGCTCGTGTCCAAGGCCGGCGTGCGCGGGGCCGCCGACCGGGCCCTCGGGCGCCAGATCGCCAACTACCCCAAGGCTCTGGGCATGTCGGCCGGCGTGATGCTCCTCATCGCGCTCCTGCCCGGCATCCCGCTCCTGCCCTTCCTGGCCCTCGGGCTCGGGGCGGCCTACCTCGCCCGCCGCCTCGCGCTCCTGCCCAAGCCCGTCGATCCCGACGCCCCGGGCGCCGCGGCCGGCGAGGGCGGCGCGGGGGCGCGGGAGGAGACCGTGACCGACCTCCTCAAGCTCGACGACCTGAAGCTCGAGATGGGCTACGCCCTCCTCGCCCTGGTGAACGGGCCCGAGGGCCAGGACCGCCTCACCGACCAGATCAAGGCCCTGCGCCGGCAGCTCGCGGCCGAGCTCGGCTTCGTGATGCCCTCCGTGCGCATCCTCGACAACGTGCAGCTCGACGCCAACAGCTACGTGGTGCGGGTCAAGGAGATCGAGGCCGGCACCGGCCAGATCTTCCCGGGCCAGTTCATGGCCATGGACCCGATGGGGGGCCAGGTGCAGCTCCCCGGCCAGCACATGCTGGAGCCGACCTTCGGCCTGCCGGCGACCTGGATCGACGCCTCCTTGCGCGACGAGGCCCAGCTCAAGGGCTACACGGTGGTGGACGCCGCCACGGTGGTCTCGACCCACCTCACCGAGGTGATCAAGGCCCACGTCTCGGAGCTGCTCAACCACGTCGAGGTGCAGAAGCTCCTGAAGGAGCTGCCCAAGGAGCACGGCGAGCTCCTCAAGGAGGTGGTGCCGAGCCAGATCGCCACCACGGGCATCCAGCGGGTGCTGCAATGCCTGCTCGGCGAGCGCGTCTCGATCCGCGACCTCGGCACCATCGTGGAGGGCATCGCCGAGGTGGCGGGCCACATGAAGAACCCGCGCGACATCGTCGAGCACGTCCGCGCTCGCCTCGGTCGCCAGATCTGCGCCCAGTACCAGGGCCCGGGCGGGATCCTGCCGATCATCACCCTGTCGCCGGCCTGGGAGGGCGCCTTCATGGAGGCGATCGTCGGCCAGGGCGACGAGCGCCACCTCGCGATGCAGCCCTCGCGCCTGTCGGAGTTCGTCACCACGGTGCGCGACCGCTTCGAGGACGCGGCCCGGATGGGCGAGATGCCGGTGCTCGTCACCTCGGTCCAGGCGAGGCCCTTCGTGCGCTCGATCATCGAGCGCTTCCGCCGCGAGACGCCGGTGATGAGCCAGGCGGAGATCCACCCGCGGGCGCGCCTGAAGACGGTGGGATCGGTCTGAGCCCCGGCGCGTCGCCGCGGTGCGGCGGGCGCTCCGCGGCGAGGCGCCCGATGATCGTCCGGAACCGGACAGGAGTGACGAAAGTCCGGAGTCGGACGCAGCATTTGATAAGCGTCGGGCGCCCGGACTCCGCTATGGCGTCGAGGCGGGTGGGGCGAGCAGGCCGTGAGCGCGACGGGATCCCGGGCGACACAGGAGGAGGCGAGCCGCACGTGGCAGTTGCTGACCATCACGGCGCTGCTGCGCGACGTCGTCGCCGCGCCGCGGGCGGGGGACGAGGCGAGGATCCGGGAGGCCCTCGCGCTGCTGCGGGCCGTCGGCGCGCCCTGCTCGGAGACCGAGGCGCGCCTGCACGCGGTGATGCGCGACCTCCTGGCGACGGTGGCCTGACGACCGCCCGGGCAGCCCGACAGCCCCGCTGACGCCGAGAGTCAAGCACCAATCGACTCGGCTTGCCAAATCAGAATAAAGGGACTTAGATACGCGCCATCAGTGTGGATTTAGCGCTAGATTGATCATGATTGCCGAGATCAACTTGAGGGCGTCCGGGCTGACGGACAAAGGTTTGGTCAGATCGCAGAACGAAGACGCCCTATTGCTGATCCCGGATCACGGCGTGTTTATTGTCGCCGACGGCATGGGCGGGCACAATGACGGACGCTTCGCCAGTCAAGCAATCGTCGAGTCTTTCTCCCGGCTCTCGAACTCAGGCACAGCAACCGACCTCCTCGAGCAAATAGAGGACCGGCTCGCGATCGCCAACGATAAAATCTTTAGGCGAGGTCAGTCCTCGGGGAAGACGGTCGGATCAACCGTAGCCATACTGCTGGTGTTTTCCTGTTACTACGCTTGCCTATGGTCAGGAGATAGTAGAATTTATTTGATTAGAAACAATCAGATCAAGCAGATTACGAAGGATCATACCGAGGTCCAGGAACTCATCGATGCGGGGATGCTGTCGGAGGGCAATGCCGTGTCCTGGCCGCGCCGCAACGTGATCACGCGGGCGATCGGGGTCAACGAGTTCGCCCAGATCGATATCGAGCAGGGCCAGATCGAGCCCAGGGATCTGTACATCCTCTGCTCGGACGGGCTCCACAATCTCGTCAGCGAGGAGGAGATGCTGGCGATGGCCGACGAGCCTCTGCCCGACCTGATGTGCTGCAAGCTCGTCAACCTGGCGCTGGAACGGGGAGCTGCCGACAACGTGACGGTCGTCGTGGTATCCGCATGAGGTCCTGGGAACGCGTGATCGCACCGGCGTCCGGAAGGCGGGGCGTCGTCGTCGTTGTCCAGGACAGGCTGTTGGTGACGCGCACGCGGCCGATGTCGGCGCAGTGAGAGGCCCGTTCGATGGATTCCACGGTCATCAAGTTCTCATCGATCGGAGCCAAGGCCATCAGACCCGGCGTTCGTCTCAACGGCATCTATGAGATCGAGACGCTGGTCGCCCATGGCGGCATGGGCGACGTGTTCCGCGCGCGCGCGGTGGAGACCGGCGAGCTCATCGCCATCAAGGTGATGCGCGGCACCGGCCTCAACCACGAGAAGTCGACGGCCCTGCTGCGCAAGGAGGCGGCCTCCCTCAGCCGGATCAGCCACGACGCCATCGTCCGCTACTACCTGATGTCGACGGATCCCGACCTCGGCTGCACCTACATCGCCATGGAGTTCGTCGAGGGCGAGTCGCTGGCCGAGGTGATCCGCCGCGGTCCCCTCCTGCCCCGCGCGGTGTCGGCCCTCGCCTGCCGCCTGGCCTCCGGGCTCGAGACGGCGCATCGCCTCGGCATCGTCCACCGCGACATCTCGCCGGACAACATCCTGCTGCCGCGGGGCGACTACTCCCAGGCGAAGATCATCGATTTCGGGATCGCCCGCAGCCAGTTCGGGGGCGAGACGGTCATCGGCAACTCGTTTGCCGGCAAGGCGAACTTCGTCTCGCCCGAGCAGATCGGCCTGTTCGGCGGCCTGGTCACGCCGAAATCCGACATCTACAGCCTCGGCCTCACCCTCGCGGCGGCCCTGCGCGGCCTGCCCCTGGAGATGGCCGGGACGCAGGTGAGCATGGTCCAGCGCCGGCAATCGATCCCCGACCTGTCGGAGATCGAGCCGAGCGTGCGCCAGGTGCTCGCCCGGATGCTGCAGCCGGACCCCGCGGACCGGCCCGCCGACATGAGCGCCGTGACCGCGCTCTGGGAGGGCGTGGCCCAGCCCGCCAAGGCCGCGCCGCCGCGGCGGCGCTGGCCGCTCGCGGCGGGCGCGGCCGGCGCCCTCGCCCTCGTGGCGGCGGCGGCCCTCACCTACACGCTGGGGTTCCGG
>NZ_QOWC01000213.1 GCF_003574465.1 Methylobacterium crusticola | reverse complement strand
GCCGGGATCGGCGACGAGGGCGTGCAGGGCCGTCCGCCAGGCGGCCGCGTCCGCCGCGAGGCAGACGTCCCGGCCGTCCTCGAGGGCCTCCCGCGCGGCCCGGGTGGCGCTCGCCAGCGTCGCGACGCCGTGCCGGGCGGCCTCGAGCCAGCCCGTCTCCGGCGCGCACGCCTCGGCCTCGCCGGGCCAGGCCGGCACGAGGTTCAGGTCGCTCGCCCGCAGCGCCTCGGCGTAGTCGGGCGTCGGCCCGAGCTGGCGGATCCGCTCCGCATGGGGCGCGAAGGCGTCGTCCAGGGTGACGTAGCCCGCGACCGTCAGGGTGACGGCGGGATCGCTGCGCAGCACGTCGAGCAGCGCGGCGCCCGCCGCGTCCCCGGCCCGCAGGACCTGCGCGCGCATCACCCGCAGGAACAGGCGGGCGCCCCCGGGCGTGCCCGCGGGGGCCGCCCCGCCGGGCTCGGGGATCGGCCGGGTCTCGGGCACGACGAAGCTGCGCCCCCCGCGCACCAGGGGATCGAGGTGGCGGCCGAGCGCGGCGTTGGGCGCGAGCCCGTAATCGCAGAGCGCGGCGGCCCCCCGGTAGAGCGCCACGCCGAACACCAGGTCCTGGTGCGCCCGGGCGCCGATCCGCCCGTCGAAGGCCGCCAGGGGATCGGGCGCGTGCCGGGGATCGACGATCAGGGCGTCGGTCTCGTAGAGGGTCGGCACGCCGGCCCGCCGCGCGGCGAGCACCGCCTGGACCACCGAGGGCCAGGCCGGCACGCGGTAGAGGATCGCGGCCGCCGCGTCCGGGAGCGCGGCCTCGAAGGCCGCCACCTCCCCGAGCCCGAGCATCCGGCAGCCGAGGCCGGCCTCGGCGAGGAGGGCCGCCCGCGCGTCGAGGCGCAGCCGCGCGGCCTCCGGCAGGTCGCCGTCGGCGAGGATCAGCACGGTGCGGCCCCGCCCCCGGCGCGTCCCCGGCGCCGGCGGCATCACGGCGTCCAGGAACCCGGCGACCCGCGCCAGGGCGGCGGCCATCACGGCGTCGCCCTCGTCCCGCTCGTCCTCGGCGTAGTGCGACCGGGCGCGCTGGCCCTGGAGCCCGAAATACACCTCCGCGGCGGCCCGCGCCGGCGCGATTCCGGCGCCGCCCCGGCGCGCCAGGACGGCCGTGAGCGTCGCGAAGGTCGCCTCCCAGGCCTCCGGCCCGGCACTCGCCCGCACGAGGCCGTCGAGCGCCGCTCCCCCCTCGTGGCCGTCCGCCACGAGAGCCGCGCAGAGGGCGTGGGCCGGGCGCCAGGCGCCGATCCGGAGGTAGGCGTCGGCCAGCCGCAGGCGCGCCTCCGGCGGCAGCGGCCCCGCCGCGGCGGCGAGCTCGTAGGCCCGGATCGCCGCCGGGACGTCCCGGGGCTTGGCGCGGAGCGCGAAGCGGTCGCCCACCGCGGTCAGGAACGCGCAGGCGTCCGGCCCGTAGGGCAGCGTCGCGCCGACCTCGGCGAAGCCCTCGCGCAGGAAGTGCGCCAGGGCGGCCCAGCGGTGGCTGCCCGCCCGCGGGTAGAGCCCGGCGTAGAACCGCCACGGGAAGGCCGCCGGAAAGGCCCGCAGCGGCAGGTCGAGGAACGCCAGGTGGGCGGCCTGCGTGCCGGGCTGGCCGGCGGACCCGCCCGCGGCCAGCCACGCGTCGCGGCAGGCCTCGTCGCTGGCGAAGGCGTGGCCCGGATGCGTCTCCCGGAAGTGGTCCGGATCGAGGCCCGCGGCCTGATCGTCGCGGTAGCGGCGCCCCGCGACGCGCCCGAGCGTGGCGTAGTGCAGGAGCCCCTGGGCGTCCGACATCGGCTCGAGATCGCGGTTGAGCCGGTGGTAGCCCCCGGCGTCGAAGGAGGCCGGCACCCGGTCGAGACTCGCGCCGTGGCGCGCCCGCAGGGCCGCCGCCGTGGGGAAGCGCCCCTCGGCCCGGCCGTGCTTGTCGAAATGCCGCCGCAGCCCGGAGGCGTCCGCGACGTCCCGCAGATCGAGGTAGAAGCTGCGGTAGAAGTCCGGGTCGAACGCCTCTTCGCCCGCCGGCTGCCGCAGCGCAGGCAGAATCCCGGCGCGGTGATGCCGGGCAGCGTGACGCGATTCGACTGCCCCCGACGTCATTCCGCCCCGTCGCACACCGAAACGCCATTTGGACGAGGCGCTCTAGCACAGGTTCGGCGAGGTTGCGAACGGTCCGGACGCGGAAATCGCGCCCGGTCCGGCTCCCAGAAGGCCGAGCCTCCGGCAAACCCGGGGCGCTTCAGTCTCGGCTGGCTGGCCGAGCCTGGAGGACAGGGCGGCGAAACGCCGTCATCAAAATCGGACCGAACTCAATCACGCAGGCTCAGCAGCAACGAGCCGCGCGGGAACGCAGCTCGGGCGACCTGCGTGGTCTCTTCAGGGATGGCAACTGAATTGCCGAGGCGGAGCGACACCGCGGTCTCCAAGCCAAGATGGATGGATCCGCCTCAACGCGACCCCGGCTCCTCCGATCCGACGCTCCTCATGACTTCGCCGACGATATCAAACTCAGCAACGGACCCTCTCGGAGGCCGATCAAGGCCATCCGTCATTGTACTGACCGCAGACAATCAGTTCCCGATGAGACGTATTCTGCGTATGAATCGTCATTGTTCGATCTATGCTACCATTACGTCGCATTTCTTGTAAAATATTACCTAGTAAATCAAATCTAGGAGGAGGCATCGTAGCAGACTATACCCGAAACCAAGATGTATTATCGTGTATATTTCGTGATTATATGGATACAATCTCGCTAACGACAAAGAAATTTTCTCACGACATCCGATTTTATTCGAGATTTCACTGCTGATTTATGTTCAGAGTGCCCGCATTGCTTCGATAGATTTCATTAGGAGAGGAGTTTGGCTGATTTAGCGCAATGGTTGACAAGAATGTATCTGTAACTCAGATATGCGAGTACGAGCGAGCTCGTACACAATCCGCATCAGGGCTTTACCTGCAAATTACGGGCATGTGAAATAATGCTATACGTAGGAGTCCAATATGCTTGAATTGATTAATGTAAGAGATGCCTACCAGATTGCCTCTCTTCCGGATGCTGTTAGAACATCCTACGGGTATGTCCGTTGTGCCGGGCCGGAATTACCTGAACACGCACTGGAACTAATATGTTATCAAGGAATGATCTCGGAAGAGTGGTATCGAGTTGTAAATGGGCGTCAGTATGAAATTCCGTCAATTGGATGTCAGGCGTTACCAGGTGCTGCTGTATACGGTCCAGGACATATACTGCATAAAAAAAGCTTGATTGTGGAAGGGAATCTGCAAGACAAAGTAGCGATTGAGTGGGCCGACAGAGACTACGGCTTTCTGGCGAATGCGACCGAAACTCGAGTATCGTCGCAATGTCTGTCATTTTTGGGTCCAGGACACCTCATATATGGGCATTGGATTGTAGATTTTCTGCCGAGATTGTACGTTGCAAGAATGGTCTTTGGGTCTGATTTCTTCTCGATGCCTGTACTTTGGCCTTCTAATACGCCGTCATGGGCGGAGAACATAGTACATACACTATTCGGCAGGCAGTTAAAATTAATTCGCTACGATATATCAACCGAGCTCGTACAGTGCGATCATCTATGGGTCCCGACGTATCCTTACTCGGCGGATCATCATTTTCATTCATGTGTTCGTGGATTGTACGATCCTTTCAGACCAGACACGACGGGCTGGCGAAAACTGTGCGTTTCTCGAGCTCGTATCGAGGGTAAAAGTGCTGGTGCCACAAAGAATTTCAAGCAACGCGCTTTCTTCGAGGAGCGTGCGCAAGAACGCGGATTTGAGGTGATTTTTCCTGAGGAACTCTCCTTTAAAGAGCAAATTTCGATGTTTAACGAAGCGAGAGTCGTCATTGGGGAATTTGGCTCGGCCCTGCATTCTTCAGTCTTTTGCGGCGGCGGGACTGTGGTAGGAGCCGTCAATTGTCTTAATCCAATCCAATCTAGGATATGCACGCTCTTCAAACAAAGGTGCAGTTACTTGATTCCATCGGAACAAATGATGGAGGATGGGGTGATTGCATTTTCGTGCACCGAAGACTCTATCGTAAATTTCCTTGACGCGATCTGTACTGCATCGTCGGCCTAATGGGGCGACAAACATGGTTTTCTCATGCTGTTTCTTACTGACATTCATTATGCATGTTGTTTCATTTATCGATAGCAATCAAATCACATCCGCTTCAGCAGCATGGAGACGAGCGCAACTGACAATCTCGAACGTTCTTGGAATTGATATGCTGCTCTGTTCTGCAGACACTCGTGGTCAACGCCTCAGATATTTTCCAGGATATTTTTCCCCGCATGCGTTCTAAGTGTTCATAATATGCAGGTTAGCTATCTTAAATCTAGGGACTAACAAACATCACCGGCAATTCAGTGAAACAACTTGGTGCATCGAGGCTGATATAATCCAGACATTTAAAAGCGACATGACCGAATATAATTTAATTCAACTGTAATCCCGAGATTATATACGCTTTTGTGTTTCCTCCTCCACTTGCCCGATGCTGTTGAAATCTGCTACATTGCAGATGACGGTACAAGGTGGGTTCAATGGATCGCGCGAGTGTTAGTCAGCAATGTTTGAATCTGCTCGGCAGTGAAGGCGCCTATCTCGAAGTAGGTGTCAATCGTGGGGTTACGTTTCATAATGTATCCGCCGCGGTGAAAGTTGCAGTCGATCCGCATTTCTTGTTCGATGTTGCGGATGCTGAGCTCAAAAATCAGAACGCAACGTATCGGCAAATCACGAGTGACGCATATTTTCTGGATACGGATCGCCGTGATCGTTTTGACGTAATTTTTTTGGATGGTCTGCACACAGTCGAGCAAACACTGCGCGATCTTATGAACGCTACAGAGGTTCTCAAAGATCCTGGTATCATCATCATTGATGATGTCATTCCCTCTAGTTATGCCGCATCGCTGCCCTCCATCCCTGATGCCGAGATGGTCAAAGCTTTTTTGAATGACCAGGATGCTTCGTGGATGGGCGACGTCTACAGACTTGTGTGGTTCATCGATACATTTATGCCGACATATACGTATCGGTGCGTGGAAGAAAATCATGGACAATTGATCATGTGGCGGCACTCTCGGGAGGCCTCAAATCGTTCCTACTCTCTCTCTGAAATCGGATCTCTGAGTTTTTGTGAAATGATAAAACATAGAGAGACGTTTAATATCAAGCCAATGGTGGAAATATTGAATGAAATTAGGGGCAATCTGATGCTGGCTGGGAGTGGCGCCTGAATCCTTGTGACGGCTCGCCTTTGGTCGACTCGCACTCGCTCGCGGCTGATCGCACGCCCGCCCGCCAAAGCGACTGTCGAGCATCTTCGGTGAGTCACATCGTGTGGACCATGCGGCGCTTCCGGAGATCGAGGTTCGCCGCCCCGCCACGAGAGACCATCCACGTCGGAGGAACCCGCAACGGAAACTCCGGTGCCGACGGCGCGGCGGCTTTTGTGGCTTCTCGTCGAACCGACCTCGGGGCTGGATGCGACAAGTCACCGTCCGCTTCGGCCGGGATTGGCAAGGAAGACGAGGAGCCGATCGCGAGCCCGGCCGAACCGGACCTGCATGCCGCGGGTCAGGTCGCAGCGGCTCGGGGTGGTGAGGATGGCGCAGAGTTGCCGATCCAGGCGTCGGCGCTTGGCGGCCAGCCTCGTGGTGGTCAGACCGGCGACGCGCTCGGCCAGGGCGGACGCGCTCTGCAGCCACGCCGGACTCGTCCGGCGCGGACCGTGGCACGGCGCAACGGCGGCTTCGCGACCGGAGCGCAAGCGGCCTTGCACCCAGCGCAGCAAAATCATCAATCCGCCCTGGCTGGCGCATCAGTCTGAACAGGTCGGACATCAGCGCCTGTAGCTGCTCGTGGGAAAGAGCCCTGGAAGGTCTTCGGATGCGTCGCACTGCATGCAGCCGTGGGCCGAGCGGGGTGCCACGCGCCGCCTCCGGCACTGGTGCGAGCACCGAGCCCCGCAGGTCGGGCACTTTACAGCCAGACGCCAATGGTGCGTCACGATCGGCGTCACCGCCGGTCGTTCGATCCGCTCGGACACGCTGATGACCTCGACGGGAAGGTCTCCGTGCCGGGCATTGCCGCAGCAGATGCAGCGATGCGGACGATGCGCGACGACGGCGTCGGGATCGCTGCTGGTTACGCGGCTATGGCCCTCGTGCCCGGGCTTCGTCCCGACGGGCTCCGTCTGCTCGCGCCGCTCCTTGTGATCGGTGGATCCTGCCAGATCCCCTGGACGGAGCACAGCGAGTTGCCGGTCGCGGGTCCTCGGCTGAGGCACGTACGCCCTCGGCATCGGATTCCGACCGCAACGAAATCCGACAAAGCATGCCATTCTCCCTCAGTCTCCAAACTGGACGACAGAATCAGAGCCTTCGCGTAAGCGCCGCGCAGCGTAGCTGGCCCCCCTGTTGTGGAGTACGCGAGATAAATAGAACCGAAAAATCACTTGCTAATTCAAAAAGCGCGAAAATAGACATAGCATCTGTTTAAAATCAAATGGATATGTGCTGTGGCGATTTGCATGCCGCTATGTCTCATGCAATATGCAGAGTGCCAGATCTACAGATATCATACAAATTAGCCAGGATTTATAAATTACTTACACTCTCAATGAAGCTAATGTCTCGCCAGCATCAGTGTACATTTCTGTATTAATCCAGTTTCACTTACAACTATCGGACTTGATAATGCAACCGCGCGGGTGTATGGAAAAAGCTATTGCTCAGGCGTGCCTTGAGCTAACGGATATGCAGTCCTGCGGTGGAAGTAATATGAAGATTGCTAAAATTGGCATCGGCCGCACGAAAAGCGTTTACGGTATTAAAGTCAAGCGATCAGATTACAATAAATATCTGAAATCTGATTTTCGCGAAAAGCCGCATCCGTTGTTCGACCCGCAATGGTACGCGTCAATGTACCTTGGCAATTCCCACCAAATAGATCCGTTCAAGCACTATTCAATGCACTCAAAAACGGCTGAATTCGACCCTAATCCTCTTTTTGATAGCAAATTTTACTCCAGAAATAATCCCGATTCGCTGGTGTACAAACATGGAATCCTTGCGCATTATATTGATATTGGAAGTCTAAACGGAGCAAAAGCAAATATTTTATTCGATCCTAAATACTATAAAGATCGATATAAGGATGTGAATTTCGAGTACTTTGACAGCCTTAAGCATTATATCGAGTATGGTTCCGCGGAAAGGAGGTCGACCCATGCTGTTTTCGATGCTGCTTGGTATTGCGAAAGATATCGAGATGTCGCGAAGACAGGGATGGATCCTCTTGTGCATTATTTGCAACACGGTATCTATGAGTGGAGGAATCCTCACCCACTTATAGATTTGCGTTATCTGGCGTCGCAATTGACAATAACCGACCTGAATCCACGCAATGTTCTCGAAATGTACTTATATAATCCAGAGTATTTTTCCCTGGATCCGCATTTTGCGTTTGTCACGGAATATTTTTTAGCATCGACCCGTGGGGTAGATAGGTCTCAACATGCGTTAATTCATTACTTATCAATTAGTTCCTCATATGGCATACCGAACGAAGTATTCGACTCGAACTGGTACCTCAACACGTACCCAGATATTATGAAACACAACATCAATCCTTTGGTGCACTATGTAACTAAAGGATATGTAGAGAACAGAAATCCGTCCGACGCATTTGACACTGCATGGTATCTTCAAACAAATGATGATGTAAATAATAGCCAACTAGATCCCGTTTCCCATTACGTCAAATACGGTAAAATCGAAGGACGGCAACCTAGGCCGCCTAACAGCGAGTTCTACAGCAGTGGTGACCAAGTAAAATTATTGACTGATGTCATGTCTAAACTCCGATTGGAGCGATTTCTTCAGTCAGACTTGTCTATTAATTTCCCAAAAAACGACGATCCATCGGTGTCGATAGTGTTGGTGTTATTTAACAAAGCGCATTTAACGCTAGACTGTTTGCGTAGTATTGAGCAGAATATCGACCAAGATATGTGTGCATATGAAGTTATAATATATGATAATTGCTCCGGTGACGCTACACATGATGTCTTGCGACGGGTGCACAATGCCAAAATTATCAAAGGTACTGAAAATATAGGCTTTCTGCGAGCAGTTAATGCGGCTTCTTCGTTCGCCACAGGAGAATACATATTACTACTGAACAATGATACATACGTTCTACCGCAGTCCGTCGAAATTGCCCATGCGCTGATCGAGTCTTGCGCCGATGTTGGTGCCGTTGGCGGAAAACTCATTTTGCCGAGCGGTGTGGTACAAGAGGCAGGTAGCATAATCTGGTCGGACGGATCTTGCTTGGGATACATGAGAAACTGCCAGATTGATTACTTTGAAGCGAATTTTCAGCGTGAGGTAGATTATTGCTCCGGTGCATTTCTCATGTTGAGAAAGTCTATATTTTTGTCTGTAGGGGGTTTGGACGAGGCGTACTATCCGGCTTATTACGAAGAAACTGATCTATGCGTGAAAATCAAGAAGGAAGGCTTCAAAATTGTCTACGAGCCGTCGATCGAGATCTTGCACTACGAGTTTGGAAGTACCGAAAATCTTCCGAGTGTGCTGAAACTGCAAGAAGAGCATCGGCAAATTTTTAGTGAGCAACACCAAGATGTGCTGGCATCAAAATATCCTCCTAACACTGAGAATATATTGCGTGCACGGTTTGGAAATCCAAATCGGTTGAACATATTATTTATTGATGACAAGGTTCCTCACCCGTCACTTGGGTCGGGATTTCCGCGTGCGCAGACGATCCTGAACGAGCTAGCGAAGCTGAATGTGAATATAACGCTACTTCCGACGGACGACGATGTTCAATCTTGGAGATCGGTCCGGCATACGCTTGACGCCAGAATCGAAGTCGCATTCGGCTATAAAGGCTCACAATTCGCTGAGTTTCTAAAATCAAGACATGGTACTTTTGATGGTATTGTTGTGAGTCGTCCTCATAACATGCAGAGGTTGAATGAACTCATAAGTCAAGGCAAACTCGAATTAAATATGCCAATCTTTTATGATGCAGAAGCTCTGTTCAGTCTCAGGGAGATTGGCCGCCGTACTTTGCTCGGATCGGAGATGCGTAACGAAGAGAAGCAAGCTCTGATTGAAGAAGAAATCGCAATTGCAAGAAACGCAACTGGCGTCATTTGTGTCACTGACCAAGAGGGGAAGTTGTTTCGTGACTCAGGTAAGCAGGTCTTCAAAATCGGCCATGTGCTTGATGCACGACCTGGCGCGGCCAGCTTCTCAGCACGCGCCGATTTCCTCTTTGTAGGCGGCTTTGATAATGAGGAGACGCCAAATACAGACTCCATTATTTGGTTTTTGGACGATATTTTCCCCATTATCTTGGAGAAAATTGCGGATTGCAGATTGATACTTGTAGGCAATAATAAGTCAGCTTCCATTACCAGCAGGCTAAACTCATCTGTTGTTTCTTTGGGCCGCGTCGACAAGATCGAAGAAATCTACAATCGGAGCCGCGTCTTCATCGCTCCGACAAGGTTTGCCGCTGGTATTCCACACAAAGTGCACGAAGCCGTAGCGGCTGGTGTTCCTACGGTCGTAACGTCGCTTCTAGCACACCAGTTGTGCTGGGATGGTAATAATCAGACGGTTGTTGGAAACAATGCGGAAGATTTTGCGAGCGCATGTATTGAATTGTACACGAATGAGAGGCTTTGGCACAACGTGCGTTCAAATGGGCTGGCTGCAATCAACGTTGATTGCAGTTATAGTCATGTAAGGCAGGCGCTGAAGACAATAGTTTCTGAATGTAGTTCAATAGCTATCCAGGATGGTAACTAATGGCTCTGATGCTGGCACCTTCTGGACACTTAAGCTGCCTTAGTGCGTTGGTCTCCTGGCTGGAGTGCCAGGAGGCAGCCAGGGGGCAGCCATGAACAAGGCGCATGCTGGACTCGTGGGCCTGGGCGCCGGGCTCCCGGAGGTAATCGGCGGCACCTCTTGCCGGGAGGCGATTTGGCCGATTTCCTCGTGAGATGGGGTGTAGCGATCTTGAGCGGTTGCGCAAGGCGGGGTTGATCGAGCTGGTGCTGCGGCTGCAGAGGCCGGAGACGATCTCGCGCACGTCCTCCAAGCCGCCCTCCAGCGATCGCGAGGTGCGGCGCGCGCAGGCCAAGCCCGGCGGCGCCAAACCCGGTCACGAGGGCCACAGCCGGACGCTCAGCCCGGATCCCGACGAGGTCGTCGCCGACCGCCCGGGTCAGTGTCCTTGCTGCGGCGGCGCTCTGGCGGCGGATCTGCCGGCCGAGAGCGTCGGCGTGTGCGAGCAGATCGACGTGCCCGAAGGGACGCCTCTCATCACTCCGCATCAGCGGCTCGCGGTGCGCTGCCCGTCCTGCGGCACGCGCGTCGTCGCTCCTGTGCCGCAGGCGGCGGCCCCGCACGCCGTTCGGGCCGCGCCTGCACGCGGCGGCGACGTACCTGAAGACTTTCAGGCCCCGTCTGACGGGCGCCTGCAGGTGGCGATGGCCGACCCTTTCGGGCTGAACCCTCAGCCGGGGCGGGCTGATGAACTGGCTCCGCCGCGCCCAAGGGCAGTTCCGCACCCGTCGCGAGGCGGCGGTGTCGGCGCCGCGCCGGGCCGCATTGGTGACTTGGGACGAGACCGGCGTCCGCATCGAAAGCTGCAACGTCTAGCACTGGGTCTTCCGCTCGGACGCGGCGGTGGTGCGCCGCGAAGGGTCACGAACGGCTACCGGGCGATGTGGGCGGCCGCGGTGAGGCGGACGTGCGTACGGTCGTCGACACGATCCGCGCCTGATCGCTTCCCGCGTCGGCCCACCTCATGGCAGACAAGCTCAGCCGGCTCCGACACCGAGCCAGACCGCCTGGGTAATTACGAGCGGTGTGTTACACGTTGTGAGATGAGGAACCACAAAATATACCTATAACAGATGGATGGAGTAATGTTATGATGTTTATTCCGGTATTTATCGTTCTGATAGGCTTTAACATCGGTTTTTCGTCCAGAGCGCAAGCAGAATGCAATCCAATATCCACACGAGAATGTGCCGAGAAACTGGCTGGAAACGCAAGCGTGGCTCCTGCAGAGTACACTTGCGAATGTGATCAAAAAACCAGAACAATAAATTCGTTAGAATATTTGAATATTGTACGATCTGAATCAAAGGGGCAGGTAGACCCCAGTGAGTCGTTGTATTCGTTGTTCTCAGTCAGAAACAGAGCTGCCAGGAAGATTTTTGTACCGCCCGGAATTTATGCACTATCAAGACCAATAACTCCGCCCGTCAATGTTGCAATTGAATATTCCGCAGCAAAATTCAGTGGCCTGGGGTATATCGAAAATACTTCAGATTGGAGCGTGTTCCATGAGACTGATACCAGTCATGCATGGTCTCGCGTCACTGATAACATCAATAATGATTGGGGTGTTTATTCTGGATTGTACGTGAAGAAAACTGCCGGTCAGCGAAGTTATGAGAAGGCCGCCGGGTATTTTTCGGCCACAACTGAAGATCCTTCGTCATATGTGATCTCCGGACAAACAATCAACGTAAATCGTGACGCTGTAGGCTTGCAGGCTAACGGAAACGCAGCGATCGGAAATCTCCATGCGAGGGTCTGGGGAGCATCAACTCAAGCGTTTATACCTCAGGGAGCAAATGGGCTAGCAACGGGTCTTGAGGTGAATCTGACCAACAACTCAGGCATTGACCAACCAAACATCGCCACTCCTACCTCTAAAACTGGACTAACTTCAGTTTTATTCGGAAAGACGCATGGCACAAGCGCCTTCTTCGCAATTGCTGGGGCGGCTGATGCTCAATGGCACAATGGCTACGATGTCAGACAAAGCGACGTCATCGATTATGCTTTCCGATTGCGCAGCAAAGACAGTGAAAATATCAACAACTTCAGTGTAACTCCGAGTGGAAACGTACAGGCTAGCTCTCTAGAGATCACCAATAAAGCTACATTTAAATCCGATATATATGCGAGATCGATGATCTTAGAAGGAGACAACGCAATTAAGATCGCCAGTGGAGTAAAATCTTCAGATTTGGCTGTAATGAGCACGAATTCTGGTGCATTAATGGTAAGTGGGCACGCAGGATTTGACACAATAATTGGTAGTGGTGAATCTGATGTGAGCATTGGTCGCGCGCTGAAAACTAAAATAAATGCAAGAGCGACCCCGTCCGGCACCAATCAAGCAACCTCGCGCGAGGTCGATGCGAGTATCACGGTGCTCACGTCTGGTTCCGGTGGAATCAGATTGCGCCCAATAATAGGAGAAAGACAGGAAGTGTTAAATAGAACTTCTTCACCGGTGCTTATTTTCCCGCCCGTCGGTGCCCGTATTGAACAACTTCAAATCAATTCCGGCTCTGAGCTTCGAGAAAACGCTTCAGCCTCGTACATATGCGTTGAAGCAACTCAATGCTATCGGATCTGATTCGATACTTTATGCGAGAAAGGTCCATTTCAACGGTTTCTAGGGAGCTTCACCGATGCGACGGAGACGGCGTTCATGGGAACGACATCGTGCGATTTTCAACGATCGATCCGCAGCACGTGACCTGTATGGTCCCGGAATGAGGTGGTGCGGATTGATCCTGAACCGGTCCGGGTCTTTGGTCCAGGCCTGATAGATGGTCTGGAACGGGGTTTTGCAGTGAAGAGGTACGAGGTGCTTGGCGAAGTTGTAGGCCGCGACGAAGGCCAGGACATGCGCCTTCAGGCTCTTCAGATCTTCGTAGTGGAAGACCTTGACGGTGCATCCTTGATGGTGGGGTTCATGCGCTCGGCCTGCCCATTGGTCCAGGGATGGTAGGTCTTGGTCAAACGATGCTCGATGCCGTGCTCGATGCAGACGCGATCGAAGATGTGCGGTCCGAGGAACTGTCGGCTCGGCCCAGTCCTGTTCTTCGGCAGGTCGGCGAATGCCATGCCGTTGTCAGTCAGCACCGTGTGGATCTTGCAAGGGAAAGCTGCCACGACGTTCCTGAGGAAGGCTGATCCTTCAATTTTGCCCGCGCTGTCGTGGAACTCGACGTACGTAAGTTTCGAGGCGCGATCGATCGCGAGGAACATGATCAGCTTGCCGTCGGCATGGAGCAGCTCACAACTGTCGATATGCACGTCGCCGATCTCGTAGGTCTTGAAGCGCTTGCGCGTCTGCGCCGTCTCCGCTGCCGGAAGACGGGAGATGCCGTGCCGTTGCAGGCAACGATGCAGGGCGGAGCGGCTGAGGTTCGGGATCGTGTCGCGCAGGCAGCCCAGGACATCGTCAAGAGGCAGCAACGTTCGCCGGCGGAACTCGACCACGATCGCCTCCTCGGCCGGCGTCAGGACCGTGCTCCTGGGCGCCTTCGGGCCCATCGGCGCGTCGGCCGTTTCCGCCCGCCCGCGCCACTTGGCGACGGTCTTCGGGTTCAGGCCGCACGCGGCGGCCAGGGCGCGGCTACTTTCTTGCGACGCTCGGAACTCGGCTCGAAGACGCGGCGTCGTGCGGGCGCTGCCGTGAAGAACGCTTGCCACAGGCCATCCTCCTCCTGACGCGTCAGGATCGATGATGCACCAGCACACACCGGAACTGCACAGCTAGGAGCCCGTCCGAGTAATGCTCTCGACG
>NZ_QOWC01000212.1 GCF_003574465.1 Methylobacterium crusticola | reverse complement strand
CCCGGCCCGGCCGCCCTCCCGTCGGCCCCGGGCCTGCCGGCGGACGCGCTCCGCAGCCTCGCCGACGCCGTCGCGGCGGAGGCCGCGACCCTGACGGAGGCCACGGCCCGGGCCGCGCCGGCGGTCCCGCGCGACGGCCCCTTGCGGCTCCTGACCCTGCAGCTGCACCCGGCCGACCTCGGCGCGGTGGTGGTCCGGATGCGGCTCCAGGACGGCCGGCTCGAGATGAACCTGCACGCCGGCCGCGAGGAGACGGCGGAGCTGCTGCGCAGGGACGGGGGCGCCCTGGCGGAGCTCCTGCGCGGCGCCGGCTACCGGCCCGACGTCGTGGTCCAGCCCGGCGGGTCCGAGCCGCCGCAGGACCGGGCCGGCGCCCGCGACCCGGCGCCGTCCTTCGGGGGCGGCGCGGACGGGCAGAACCAGGGCGGCGCCGCGCCCGACCAGCCGGCGCGCCGCCCGGCCGTGCCGGACGGGCACCGGATCGAGGAGCAGGGACATGAGGCGCATCCTGGCGAGCGCGATCGCGGCGGCCTGTATCTCTAGCCCGGCCCGCGCCGCGGTCTGCGAGGAGCAGATGGCGCAGGCCGCCGCCCGGCACGGCGTGCCGCTGGGGATGCTCTACGCGGTCGGGCTGACCGAGAGCGGGCGGCGCGGCTCGCTGCAGCCCTACGCCATGAACATCGCCGGCCAGGCCTATTTCGGCACCAGCGCGGCCGACGTGGTGCAGCGCCTCGCCCGGGCGCAGGCCAGCGGGGTGCGCCTGATCGACCTCGGCTGCATGCAGATCAACCACCATTACCACCGGGCGCAGTTCGCCTCCCTGGAGGCGATGATCGACCCGCGCGAGAACGTCGAGTACGCGACGCGCTTCCTCAAGGCGCTGCGGGCCCGGGAGGGAAGCTGGACGCTCGCGGTGGCGCGCTACCACGCCGGCCCGAACAACAACCCGGCCCAGAAGCAGTACGTCTGCCGCGTCATCACCAACATGGTGGCGACGGGCTTCGGCAGCTGGACGCCGGGGGCCCGGGCCTTCTGCCGGTAGGGACGGGCTCCCGAGGAGTCCCGCGCGGCGGCCCGCCGCGACCGCCCCGGGTGCGGCGCCCGGTCGCCCGCCGTGCTAGGATGGCGGCATGTCCCGCCCTCCCCTCGCGCTCCGCCGCCTGACCCCCGCCGACCTGGCGCTCGCCCGCGCGCTGAACGCCCTGTTCGGGGACGCGTTCGAGGACCAGGGCAGCTACGGGGCCGCGCCGCCGGACGACGCCTACTTGGCGGGCCTGCTCGGGAAGGAGCACGTCGTCGCGCTCGTGGCGACCGCGGGCGACGACGTGCTGGGCGGCCTCGTCGCCTACGAGCTCGACAAGCTCGAGCGCGCGCGCCGGGAATTCTACATCTACGACCTCGCCGTCCGCGCCGGGCACCGGCGGAGAGGCATCGCGACCGCCCTCGTCGCGCACCTGCGGGGGCTCGCCGCGCGGCGCGGCGCCCGGGTGGTCTTCGTTCAGGCCGACCACGGCGACGACCCGGCGATCGCCCTCTACGAGAGCCTGGGCACCCGCGAGGCGGTGCTGCACTTCGACATCGCGGTCCCGCCGCGGGCGTGATCGCGGCGGGGCCGGGGACCGCGCCGGACCGGGGCCCTCGCGCGCGTCGCCGAGCGGGTGCCCTGAGCCGCGGGAGCGCGCGGGCCGCCGAGCCCTCCGCGGGGCTCAGCCCACGAAGGTGTAGCCGATGTAGCGCCTGGCCTCGATCGGGTCGTGCCCGAGGCGCTGGGCCAGCTTCTTGCGCAGCTTGCTCACGTGGCCCTCGACCACGCTCTCCTCGACGCCGTCGCTGTAGACGCCGTAGACCCCGTTGAAGACCTGGGTCTTGGTCAGGCGGCGCCCGCGGTTGCGCACCAGGAGCTCGAGGATGTGGCGCTCGCGCCGCGGCAGGGCGAGCGGCTCGCCGTCGATCTCGGGGTCGCGCCCGTCGAAGAACACCTTCAGGCGCCCGGGGCCGGCGCGGACGTCCCCGGCGGCGGGCCGGCCGCCGTTCACCCGGCGCCAGATCGCCTCGGAGCGCGCCAGGATCTCGCGGACGTGGACGGGCTTGGGCAGCACGTCGTCGATGCCGGCATCGAAGAGCACCAGGGTCTGCTCCAGGGAGCGGACGTCGCTGAGCGCGATGATCGGCGCGCGCGAGTGCCGGCGGATGGAGGCGGCGCAGCGGGCGCGCTCCGCGAAGTCGCCGAGCAGGAAGCCCTGGATCGCGTCGAGATCACCCTGGGAGGCGGATCGGATCCAGGTCCCGAACTCGTCGGGCGAGAGGGCGAAGGACGAGATGCCCTCGCGGTCGAAGCCGGCCTTGTAGCCGGCATGCACCGACTTCCTGGCATCGACCAAGAAATACATCCGTCCCGTCTCCGTCCTGCGGCCGTCAGGCACCGCACCCGCCGAGGTCCCGTCTTGCGGGCGCGCTTACAATCTTTGCTTGCGCAACCTGATTTACTCGCCCCGCACCTCGGGAATCGTCCGCGGACTTGCGATTCGCCCGCGTCATCGATCCATGTCCGCGCCGGGCGGGCGGGTCAATGACGGCGCCGCCACAGGCCGGTCTACCCTTGGGTCAGGCGCGCGAATCGTCCGGGGGTGTGGACCGGAGGGCGCGCTCCCGGGCGCCCGCCCGGCCCGGCGCTCACCCGCGGGCGAGGCGGGCACCCGAGAGCGCGCGCGCGAAGGCGTCGAGGCAGAGGGGCGGGCCCTGCTCGGCCAGGATGCGCTGGATGGCGACGCCGACGGAGCGGCCGTCGAGGACGAGCTTGAAGAACACCGTCACGGGCGTGGTGACGAACTCCATGTCGAGGATCACCTGCATCGAGCGGCCCCAGTCGAGGCGGACGTCGGCGGCGTCGGCGTAGGTCAGGGTCGCGTCCTTGAAGAAGGGCTCGGCCGAGGAGGCGACGAGGTCGGCGATGTTGCCGTGGCGCTCGCCCCGGACCCAGGCGATGAGCACGCCGCCGTCGAGCAGGCAGAACTCGGCGATGAAGTCGCGGATCTCGATCGCGAGGACGCGCTCGGCCGCCGTGAGCGCGTCCGCCGAGGCGGCCCGGCCGTGGGGGCGGTCGTGACCCTCAAACATCATCGGGATCTCGCGAACAGGAAGAACAGGATCTGCGCCACGGCGCGGTAGAATTCCGCCGGGATGGTCTGGTCGACCTGCGCAACGTCGTACAGGGATCTTGCGAGAGGCTTGTCCTCGATCACCGCGATGCCGTGCTCCTCGGCGATCTCGCGGATGCGGAGCGCGATCAGGTCGCGGCCCTTGGCCAGCACCAGGGGGGCCGGGTTCTCGGCCGGCTCGTAGCGCAGGGCCACGGCGAAGTGGGTCGGGTTGGCGATGACGACGGTCGCGCGGTTCACCGCGGCGAGCATCCGGTTGCGGGAGCGGTCCTTGGCGAGCGAGCGCAGGCGGCCCTTGACGGCGGGGTCGCCCTCGACCTGCTTGTGCTCGTCCTTGAGCTCCTGGCGCGACATCCGGAGCGAGCGCTGCCAGCGCAGGCGCGCCCAGACGAGGTCGCCCGCCACGATGACGATGGTGGCGATGCTCACCGCCGAGACGAGGCGGATCGCGATCGAGAGAATCAGCTCGGGGAGCTGGCCGGGGTCGACGAACATGGCATTCACGGCTTTCGCCCGCTCCGAGCGCAGGAGCAGCAGGACGACGAGACTGACCGAGAGGACCTTGAGCACCGCCTTCAGGAACTCGACCTGCCCCGGGCGCCCGAAGATCCGGCCCCATCCGGCGGCCGGGGAGACCCGGGACCATTTCGGGGCGATCCGGCCGGAGACGAGGCGCGGCACGTTCTGGAGGAGCGAGGCGCAGAGCCCGAAGGCGGCGAGCACCAGGAGGACCGGCACGAGGAAGCGGGCGGCCGTGAGGGCCGTCGCCCGCAGCAGCACCAGGGCGTCGCCGCCGCTCTCGAGCGCGAAGCCCCGGGGCCGGTCGAGGAGCGGGGAGAGCTCGCGGGCGAGCCGCCCGGCCCCCTCGCGCACGAGCAGGCTCAGGGCGACGAGCAGGCCGAGGATCGAGGCGAAGACCGGCGCCTCCCGCGAGAACGGCACGTCGCCCTTCTCGACGGCCTGGCGCACCCGGCGCTCGCTGGCGGCCTCGGTCCTGCCCTCCGGGTCGGTCCCCTCAGCCATGGCCGGCGCGGCCCGCCTCAGCGGATGAGGGCGTCATCCTCGCCTCCCGGGTTGATCTCGATCTCGCCGCGCCCCGCCATGTCCATGGCGAGGTCGGTGATGCTCCGGCGCGCCTCCGTGACGTCGCGCTGGGCCGCGGGCTCGCCGCCGTTCAGCTCGTGCTCGACCATGCGGCGCACCCGGGCCGAGAGCGCGCCCAGCACGACGGCGCGGAACTCGGCCTCGGTGCCCTTGAGGGCGAGCACCAGGCGGTCGTTCGGCACCGCGTCGAACAGGGTGGTGCGGGCGCGCGGCGCGAGCTTGACGATGTCGTCGAAGGTGAAGAGCAGGCCCTTGAGGATCTCGACGGATTTCGGGCGCGACTCGGCCAGGCTCGTGAGCGCCTCGTCCATCTGGTGGCGCTCCATCTTGTTGATGATGTCGGCCATCTTGGCGTGGGTGTCGGCGCCCGAGTTGCGCGACCCGTTGATCAGGAAGTCCTCGTGCAGCGTCCGCTCGACCGCCTGCAGGATCTCGTCGAGGACGGGCTTGAAGCTCAGCATCCGCCGCATCACGGTGTTGCGCAGGGGAAGCGGCAGGTGGCCCATGACCTTCGCGGCGGTGGCCGGCCTGATCCGCGACAGGATCAGCGCCGCGGTCTGGGGGTGCTCCTTCACGAGGTAGCTCGCGAGCACGCTCTCCGACACCCCCGCCATGCGCTCCCAGACCGAGCGGGTGGCGCTGCCGCGCACCTCGGCCAGGATGTCGGCGACCTGGTCGGCGGGCAGGAGGCCGGCGAGGAGCTTCTCGACCTCCTGCGCCGTGCCCACGAGGCTCGCGCCGCCGGAGAACTCGCCGGCGAAGGACTCGACCACGGCGTCGACCTGGCCGGGGCTCACCGCGCCGAGCTGCACCGCCGAGCGCGTGATGCGCTTGAGCTCGTCGGGCTCGAAGTACTTCAGCAGGCGGCCGGCGGCGGGCTTGCCCATCGCGAGGAGCAGGGTCGCGACCTGATCGACCGGTGCGAGCTGCCTCTGCGCGTCGCGCACCGCCGGGGGGGCTGCCGCCATCACGCGCCCCGGCCCTCAGCTGGCCGGGTCGGGCGCGGCCGGGCCGACCACCTCGGTCAGCGAGACGCCGAAGCGGGAATTGTCCTCCTCCACGATCACGATCTCGCCGCGGGCGACGACCCGGCCGTTGACCATCACGTCCACGGGCTCGCCGACGCGGTGGTCGAGGGGCACGATGGCGCCGCGCCCGAGCTTCATCAGGTCGGCGACCGGCATCGTGGCCGAGCCCAGCACCACCTGGACCAGGACGGGGATCCGCAGGATCGCCTCGAGGTTGCGGGTCCCGGCCCCCGGCGGGCCGGCGGCGGGAGGGAGGGTGCCTGTCTCGGGGAAGGGGCTGCTGCTCATCGCGGGCTCGTGTGGCGGCCTTGGAAGGTCATGCTGATACCCGCCCTGGCTGATCCGAGGCTGTCGGGGGGGCGGCGGCGCGGGCGTCCTCCCCCGCCCGGGCGAGGGCGCCCGGGGTCCCCTCCTCCGCCCGGGCAAGGGCGCCCGGGGTCCCGTCCCCCGCCGCGGCGGTCTCGCGCCGCCCCGCCTCCAGGGCGGCGAGGACCGCGCGGGCCTCCTCGATCTTCAGGCTCAGGGCGTCGAGGACCTCGCGGCCCTCGCCGGTGAAGCCGCGCACCGCCTCCCCGGCGCTGGCGAGGGCCCGGCCGGAGGCCGCCATCGCCCGGCCGTACTCGGCCTGGGTCCGGTCGAGGCGCTTGAGCTTCAGGTACATCGGCACCACGCAGGCGCTCGTGCCCGCCAGGGCGGCGAGCAGCACGCCGTCAACCAGCGCGGCCATGATCCACGCCCTCCCCGTCCTGAGCGATCGGCTCGTCGATCCGGAGCACGTAGGCGCCCTGCGACTGGCCCGCGCGGCACCAGAACAGCGGCCTGTCGTTGCCCTCGAGCTTGATCCGCGTCGCCGGCGTGGCGTCGAGGGCGATCACCTGCCCGACCCGGAAGCCGGCGATCTCGCCGAGGCTCAGGTGGCGCTCCTCCATGACGGCCCGCAGGGTCACGGTGGCCTTCTGGACCTCGGCGGCGATCTGCTGGGCCCAGCGCGGGTCGCGGGCGGCGGACTCGCCCGTGAGCACCTTGGCGAGGTCCGGCCGCAGGGGGTTGAGCACCGTCTGGGGGATGATCAGGAACATCTCGCCCCCGCGGTTGAGGGCCTGGAGCAGGAACGTCGCCTGCACGGCCTTGTTGCTGCGCCGGCCGATGACGGCGAACTCCATCCGGGTCTCCATCCGCTCGAGGCGGAACGGCGTCCGGGAGACGAGGCCGAAGGAGGCTTCGAGGGCCCGGCCGACCTGCTCGAGGATCATCCGGGCGAGGCCGAGCTCGATCGCCGAGAAGGCGCGCTCGTCCTCCAGCGGCGGCTCGGCGCCGTCCGCCCCGAACAGCACCTCCGCCATGGTGAAGACGAAGTCCCGGTCGAACCCGACGAGGACGTGGCCGTCCCACCCGGGGGCGTGGAAGATGCCCACCACCGCGCCGGTCTCGTAGGCGTCCAGGAACTCGCCGAACCGCCCGCCCCGGACGCCGCTCAGCGCGTAGAAGATCGCCGAGGCGGCGAGGTGCTTCAGCGCGTCGCCGCAGGCGGTGGCCAGCCGGTCGAAGATCAGCTGGAGCATCGGCAGCCTGTCGAGGGACAGGCCGGCGGCCTCCTGGATGCGGCTGCGGATGTCGGCCGGCGCGGTGAGGAGCGGCGCGTCCATGGTCAGGCCGCCTCGCGGGCTGCCGCGCCCGGCACGGTGGCGCTCTCGACCTCGTCGATGGTCGGGCGGTCGGCCGAGGCGATGCCCTTGCGCCCGTGCTCGATCGCGACCTGCGGCAGGGCGCCGTTCATGTAGGCGATCAGGCTCTGCTTGACGATGACGTAGACCGAGCCCTGCTTCTCGCGGGTGCCCTTCACCTTGATGGCCAGGGGGGCGAGCATGCCGTAGGAGGCGAAGATGCCCACGAAGGTGCCCACCAGCGCCGCACCGATCAGGCCGCCGAGGATCTGGGGCGACTGGTCGAGGGCCCCCATGGCCTTCACGATGCCGAGCACCGCCGCCACGATGCCGAGCGCCGGCAGGGCCTCCGCCACCGTGGTGATGGCCGCGTAGGGCTTGAGGCTCGTCTTGCGCTGGGTGCCGATCTCCTCCTCCATCAGCGCCTCGATCTCGTGCGAGCGGGCGTTGCCGATCAGGATCAGCCGGGCGTAGTCGCAGATGAACAGCACCAGGTCCTGGTTCTTCGCGACGTCCGGGTAGGCCTTGAAGATCTCGGAATTGGCGGGATCGTCGAAATGCGTCTCGACCTCGTTGCGGGGCTTGGTCTTCAGCTCGCGCATGATGGCGTGGAGGAGCCCGAGGAGCGCGAGGTAGTCCTTGCGGTTGGGCACCTTGTTGGTGATGGCCTCCAGGGTGGCGCGGCCGGAATCCACCACCGTCTTCATCGGGTTGGCGATCACGAAGGTCCCGGCCGCTATGCCCCCGATGATGACGAACTCCCAGGGCTGCCAGATCACGATCAGGTGGCCGCCCATCGCCACGAAGCCGCCGAGCATGCAGCCCACCGCGATGATCAGGCCGATGAAGATCCCCATGTCGGGCTCCGCCGCGCGGGCGCCCGCTCGTGGGCCGCCGCATCGGGACAGCCCAGTAGGCCCGGTGGCTTGCGCGGGGCTGAAGCCCGGCGCCCGCGGGCGGACGCGTCCGCGTGGGTCGACCCCGCGCGGGCGCGGGTCAGGCGGGGCGGGTCATTCGGCCGCCACCATGTCGGCGCCCCAGAGCTCCGGGTCCAGTTCCTCCCGGCGGTCGGGGAACAGCAGCGCGCAGCCGAGCGTCACGACGCTGAAGGCGGCCAGGACCAGGGTCGGGGTCGCGAGCGAGCCGGTCCGCTCGTGCAGGAGGCCGACCACCGGGGCCGCGGCGGCGCTGCCCAGGAAGCCGACGAAGAAGCGCACCGAGTACATGCGGGTGCGCAGGGCGGGCGAGATGTAGCGGGCCGTCATCGTCTCGTTGAGCGTGACCTGGCCGAAGAGCGCCGCCGAGACGAGGCCCGCCGTCGGCACCACCATCCAGCCGCTCACCACCGCGAGCGCGGCCAGCGCCGGCACCAGCACCAGGCTGAGGGGCAGGAACAGGCGCTTGAGCGTCGTGCGGTCGATCAGCCGGCCGACCGTGAACTGGGCGAGGGCCCCGCAGAGCGTCGCCGCGAAGGCCGCGGCCCCGATCAGCGGCAGGGCCTGCCCGCCGAGCCGCTCCTGCATCAGCTTCGGGATCAGGAGCGTGAAGGCGTTGAACACCAGGCCGGACACCGCCGCGAGCAGCAGCAGGACGATGACGGCCCGGCGCACGAGCGCCCGCGGAATCGGGGCGAACGGCCGGGCGGCGCGCAGGCCCGCGCCGTGGGCCGCCGGGAGCCGCAGCCAGGCCGCGCCGAGCCCCAGGAACACGAGGCCCGGCACCACGAACGCCGCCTGCCAGCCGAACCAGGCGGCCAGCGCCGCGGTGGCGACCGGCGCCAGCGCGACGCCGAAATTGCCGCACACGCCGTTGGTGCCGAGCGCCCGCCCCGGCCGGTCCTCCGCCGCCTCGACCAGCATCGCGGTGCCGATCGGGTGGTAGATCGCCGCGAAGGCGCCGGCGGCGGCGAGCGCCAGTTCCAGGGTCAGCGGCGTCGGGGCCGCCCCGCTCGCCACCAGCGCCGCCCCGGTGCCGAAGAAGTAGGTGGCGATCATCGCCCGCCGGCCGAAGCGGGCGGCGAGCCAGCCCTGCGGCAGGGACAGGAGGCCGTAGAGCACGAACATGCCCGTCGCCAGCGCCAGGATCGGCCCGTAATCCCGGCCGAACGCCCCGCCCTCCACGGCCATCGCCAGCACGGCGGTCGGCAGGATCAGCAGGCAGTAATGGCACAGGGAGTGCGCGGCGTTGATGTAGGCGATCACCCGGGCGTTCGGCGACATGGGGCTGTTCCTCGCGAGCCACCCCGTTGTAGCCTGCGGCAATGACGACATCCGGCCAAATCCTGTCGCCGTCCAGACAAGCCGCGATCCGCCCCTACGAGACCGCGCCCCGCCCGCTCGTGGGCTTCGCCAAGGACTACGCGGCCGGGGACGCGACGGGGCTGCACGCGCATCCCCGGGCCCAGCTGCTCTACGCCGTCTCGGGCGTGATGCGCATCGACACGCCGCGGGCCGCCTACATGGTGCCGCCGAGCACGGCGCTGTTCCTGCCCGCCGGCGCGCCGCACGCGGTCCGGATGGACGGCCCCGTGGCGATGCGGGCGCTCTTCCTGCGCGAGGATGCGGCCACCCGGGTCGCCACCCGGACCGCCGTCATCACGGTCTCGGCCCTCTTGCGCGAGGTGATCCTGGCCGCCTGCGCCGAGCCGCTGCACTGGGACCTGGGGGGCCGCGGCCACCACCTGGCCGAGCTGGCGCTCGACGAGATCGCCCGGGCCGCCTCCCTGCCCCTCGGGCTGCCGATGCCGCGCGACCCGCGGCTGTGCCGGGCGGTGGCGGCGCTGCGCGCGCGGCCGGACGACCCGCGGGGGCTCGACGCGCTCGCCGCCCTCTCGGGCGCGTCGAGCCGGACCCTGGCCCGGCTGTTCCGGGCCGAGACCGGCCTCAGCTTCCGCCAGTGGCGCCAGCAGGCGCGCATGAGCGAGGCCCTGAGCGCCCTGACCGACGGGGCCAGCCCGGCGCGGGCCGCCGCCATCGCGGGGTTCGCGAGCCAGCCGGCGTTCGGGGCGGCCTTCCGGGGCCTGTTCGGCATCACGCCCGGGCAGGCCCGGCAGCGGGGCCGGCCGGCGGCGGCCGCTCACATCTCGACGCGGGTGCCGAGCTCCACCACCCGGGTCGGCGGGATGAGGAAGTAGTCCGAGGCGCTGACGGCGTTGCGGGTCATGAAGGCGTACAGGATCTCCTCCCAGCGCGACAGGTCCGGCCGCACCGACGGGACGGGCGTCTCCCGGCCGATGAAGAAGGAGGCCTCGTCCGGGTCCACCCCGACCGCGTCGCGGTGCAGCCGCAGCGCCGCCATCACGTCCGGCTTCTCGGCGAAGCCGAAGACGATCCAGACGAGGTGGAAGCCGGACGCGAGCGGCTCGACCCTGACGCGCCGGGCCTCCGCCATCCTGGGGGCCCGGTCGGTCGTGACCTTGAGGAGGACGACCCGCTCGTGGACGACGCCGTTGTGCCGGACGTTGAGGGCGAGCGCCGCGGGCACGATGTCGGTCTGCTTCGTGAGGTAGACGGCGGTGCCGCGCATGCGCGCCGGGGCCTGCGGGCGGTCGAGCCCGGCGATGAAATCCTTGAGCGCCATCGCGTTCTCGTCGCGGCGGGCCAGCACCACGAGCCGCCCCTTGCGCCAGCACAGCATCAGGGTGAGCGTCACGGCGCCGACCAGCAGGGGAAACCAGCCGCCGGCCGGGATCTTGTGCAGGTTGGCCGACACGAAGGTCAGGTCGAGCAGCAGGACCGCGCCGGCGACCGGCAGCACGAGGGCGGCGGGCCAGCGCCAGAGGCCGTGCGCCACCACCGCCACCAGCAGCGTCGTCACCAGCATGTCGCCCGCCACCGCGATGCCGTAGGCGTTGGCGAGCGCGTCCGAGGAGCGGAACCCGAACACGAGCGCCATCACGACGGCGGCGAGGAGCCAGTTGACCTGCGGGACGTAGACCTGACCGGCGGATTCCTCCGAGGTCTGCCTCACCTCGAGGCGGGGCACCACGCCGAGCTGGATCGCCTGCTGCACGAGCGCGAAGGCCCCCGAGAGCACGGCCTGGCTGGCGATGATGGTGGCGGCGGTGGTGAGGAGCACCGCCGGGATCAGCAGCCAGCCGGAGAACAGCAGGAAGAACGGGTTCTCGGCCGCGCCCGGATCGGCCAGCACCAGGGCGCCCTGCCCGAGGTAGTTCAGCACCAGGGCCGGCATCACGAGGGCGAACCAGTTGATCCGGATCGCGGTGCGGCCGAAATGGCCCATGTCGGCGTAGAGCGCCTCGCCCCCCGTCAGGGCGAGGAACACCGAGCCCAGCACCACGAAGGAGGTCGCGCCCCCGGCGTGCCCGGCATACGCCACGGCGTAGCGCGGATCGAGGGCCAGGAGCACCCGCGGATTCTGGACCAGGTGGGCGATGCCCGCGAGCGCCAGCACCCCGAACCACGCCGCCATCACGGGCCCGAACAGGTAGCCGACCTTCCCGCTGCCGCGGCTCTGGATGGCGAACAGGCCCACGAGGACGAGGGCCGCGATCGGGACCACGTAGGGGGAGACCGCCGGCACGGCGATCCGCAGGCCCTCGATGGCGCTGAGGACCGAGATCGCCGGCGTGATCATCGCGTCGCCGAAGAACAGGGAGGCGCCGGCGAGGCCCGCCACCAGCAGGGGGCCCCGCAGCCGCCCGGCCACCGGCAGGGCCAGGGAGAGCAGCGCCATGGTGCCGCCCTCGCCCTCGTTGTCGGCGCGCATGACGAGGACGACGTACTTGAGGGCGACGATCAGGATGATGGCCCAGAACACCATCGAGAGCACGCCGAGCACGGTCGCCTCGCGGCCGAGGTCGCCGGCGGTCTTGAGCGACTCGCGGAAGGCGTAGATCGGGCTGGTGCCGATGTCGCCGAAGACGATGCCGAGGGCGCCGAGCAGCAGGGCCGGGCGGAGCGGGTGGGCGGCGGCGGCGGGCGTCGATGCGGCGGCGACGGAACTGCTCATGATGGCGATCCTCGGGGCGTCCGGTCCTCAGGGGGGTCCTCAGGCGCGGATGCCGCTCCGTGAGCGGCGGGCGAGCTGGTTCATCGCCTCGACGAAGCCGGAGAACACCATCGCCGAGTAGATGTAGCCCTTGGGCACGTGCAGGCCGAACCCGTCGGCGATCAGCGTCATGCCGATCATCAGCAGGAAGCCCAGGGCCAGCATCACGATCGTGGGCTTGCGGGCGATGAACCGGCTCAGGGGCCCGGCCGCGACGATCATCAGCCCGACCGAGACGACGACGGCCGCCATCATGATGGGCACCTGCGTCGTCATGCCGATGGCCGTGATGATCGAGTCGAGCGAGAACACGATGTTGAGCGCGCAGATCTGGGCGATCGCGCCGCCGAGGCCGAGCGGGCTCGCGCCCGCCCGCGCGGACGAGGCCCCGTCGTCCCCGGGCTCGATGCGCTCGTGCATCTCGGTCGTGGCCTTGTAGACGAGGAAGAGGCCGCCCGCGATCAGGATCATGTCCTTCCACGAGAAGTCGTGCCCGAACGCGCGGAGGACCGGCTGCGTGAGCGAGATGATCCAGGCGAGCACGAACAGGAGGGCGAGGCGCATCAGCAGGGCCAGGACGAGGCCCCAGCGCTGGGCGAGCGGGCGCTCGGCCTCGGCGACCCGGTTCGAGACGATCGACACGAAGACGAGGTTGTCGATCCCGAGCACGATCTCCATGACGACGAGCGTGAGCAGGGCCACCCAGGCGGCGGGGTCGGCGGCCAACGCCCCGATGCCGGCGAGCGCGCTCATCCGGCGCGGCCGGGGCGCGGCCGCCGGGGCGCGGCCGCGGCCGGGTCCGGGACGGAGCCCGGGATCCGGGCCGCGAACGCGCCGGGACGCCGCGCCGCTCCTCGCCGGGCGCCCCGGGTCACTGCGAGGCGCCGGCCGTGCCGGCCGCGATCACGCTGAAGCCCTGGGCCTCGAAGAAGGGCCTGGCGGCGGCGCTCCTGAGGAAGGCGAGGAAGCGCGCGCCGCCCTCGCCCCGGGCCTCCGCCGTGACGGCGAACGGGTACACGACCGGCGGGTGGCTGCCGGCCGGGAACACGCCGACGATCCTGACGCCGGGCTCGGACCTGGCGTCGCTCTCGTAGACCACGCCGAGGGGCGCCTCGCCCCGGGCCACCAGGGCCAGGGCGGCCCGGACGTTGTCGGCCTGCGCCAGGCGCGGCTGCAGCACCGGCCAGACGCCGAGCGCCTCGAAGGCCGCCCGGGCGTACTTGCCGACCGGCACCGTGCTGACCTCGCCCGTCGCGAGCCGCCCGTCGGGCCCGAGCGCCCGGGCGAACCACTCCGCCGTGAAGGCGAGCTCGCCGACCCGGGCCTCCCGCGGGGCCACCACCACGAGGCGGTTGCCGAGCAGGTTCACCCGCGTCTCGGGCCGGATCAGCCCGCGCGCCGCGAGGTAGTCCATCCACTCCAGGTCGGCGGAGGCGAACAGGTCGGCCGGGGCGCCCTGCTCGATCTGGCGCGCGAGCGCCGAGGAGGCGGCGTAGCTCGTGCGGACCGGCCCGCCGCCCTCAGCCGTGAAGGCCCGGCCGGCCTCCTCGAGGGCATTCCTCAGGCTCGCGGCCGCGAACACGGTGGCGGGTTCGGCGGCCGCCGCCGGGGCGAGGCCGAGGAGCGGGCCGAGGAGCAGGGCGACCGCCCCCGCGGCACGGACGAGCTTGAGCATGGCGACGATCCCTCGCGGCGGTGGCGCACGGCCGGCAGGCGCGCCGGCCGCCCCCGCAGCCGGCGCCCGTGCTATATGTCGCCGGGAGCGGCCGGGGCCAGGGCGCCGCGGGCCGGCGCCCTGGCCCCGGCGCGCGGGCC
>NZ_KZ984641.1 GCF_003574465.1 Methylobacterium crusticola | reverse complement strand
CCGAAGCCCGTCCCGGCGCCCGCCGCCGTCGCGGCGCCGGTGGCGCCGACGGCGCCAATCGCGGCGGCAGCGGGCGGCTGGCCCGCGGGGGCGAGCGCGGTGAGCGAGGTCTACGGCGACTGGACGATCAGCTGCAGCCGCGAGGGCGAGAAGCGGCAGTGCCAGCTCTCGCAGGCCCAGGGCGTGGCGCAATCGGGCCAGCGCCGGTTCAGCATCGAGCTGAGCCAGCCCCGCGAGGGCCGCAGCGACGGCGTGGTGCTGATGCCGCTCGGCCTCTCCATCGAGCCGGGCGTCACCTTCAAGCTCGACGACGCGACCCTGGGCAAGGGCGCTCCCTACACGGCCTGCGTGCAGGCCGGCTGCCTCGTGTCGATCAGCTTCCCGACGGTCGCCACGGACGCGATGAAGACCGCGGTGGCGCTGCGCGTGAACGGCACCCGCCCGAACGGCGAGGCGGAGACCATCACGGTTCCCCTTGCGGGCTTCGCGGCGGCGCTCGCCCGGCTGGCGCAGCTCGCGGGCTGAGGCCGGGACGCCCCGGCCCGCCGCGCCGCCTGCCTCCCGGCGCGGCAGGCCCTGCCCGTCCGTACGTCAGGCCCGGCCGCGGCGCGGCCGGGCCGCCCTCTGCCCGTATCTGGCACGAAAGCTGCACACTCCCCGGCAGGCTGCCGCTCGCCGGCCGCGGGGCAAAGACGCCCGAGCCTTGGACAGGGATGTCCGACAGACGGGGGAGAACCGGCCGGGGCACTCGCCTCTGCCCGCATCCCCCTCCCCTGAAGCGCGACGAGAACCCCCCGCGGGGGCTTTGCGTGAGGCTCCATCATGGCCAGTTTCAAGACCGTTATGAAGTCGGGACATCCCCCGACCCTGTTCGCCGCCTTCCTGTACTTCGATTTCTGCTTCGCGATCTGGGTGCTCAACGGGGCCATGGGCCCGTTCATCACCGAGACCTACAAGCTGACGCCGGCCCAGACCGGCTTCATGATCTCGCTGCCGATCCTGGCGGGGGCCATCATGCGCTTCCCGCTCGGCGTGCTCGCCCAGTATATCGGCCGCAAAAACGCCGCCATCACCGAGATGTCCCTGATCATCCTGGCGATGGGCTTCGGGTTCTTCTACGTGTCGAGCTTCAACGACGTCCTGGCGATGGGCGTGCTGCTCGGCATCGCGGGCGCCTCCTTCGGCGTCGCCCTGTCCCTCGGCTCGGGCTGGTTCCCGGCCGAGCACAAGGGCCTGGCGATGGGCATCGCCGGCGCCGGCAATTCCGGCACCGTGCTCGCCGTGCTGTTCGCGCCCCCCCTCGCCCAGGCCTACGGCTGGCAGTCGGTCTACGGCTTCGCCGGCGCGATCATGGCGATCCCGCTCCTGGTGATGATCGTCTTCGCCAAGGAGCCGCCGGACCGCGAGCATCAGAGCTTCAGGGAGCACATCGCCTGCCTGTTCGAGAAGGACGGCTGGGCCTTCAACCTGGTCTACGTGATCACGTTCGGGGGCTTCATCGGCCTGTCGAACTTCCTGCCGACCTTCTTCTACGAGCAGTTCGCGGTGACGAAGGTCGAGGCCGGGCGCCTGACCATGCTGGCCGCGCTGATGGGCTCGGCCATCCGGGTGCTCGGCGGCTACTTCGCCGACCGTCTCGGCGGCATCCTGGTGCTGACCGTGGTGCTGCTCGCCGCCGTGGGCTCGTTCCTGCTGCTCACCACGACGCCGACGCTGCTGCTCACCACCATCCTGTTCATGTTCTGCTTCGCCGCCCTCGGCGCCGGCAACGGGGCGCTGTTCCAGCTCGTGCCCCTGCGCTGGCCGTCCAACACGGCGGTGGCCGGCTCGATGATCGGCGAGATCGGGGCCCTCGGCGGCGCGATCCTGCCGAATGCCATGGGCCTCTCCAAGCAGTACACCGGCGGGTTCGCGGTCGGGTTCCTGTTCTACGCCGCCTTCACGGCCGTGGTGCTCGGCTGCCTCGCCCTGTGGTCGCGCAAGTGGGTCGGCCAGTGGGTCGGCCCCCGCGGCAAGGTGCTGGCGCCCGCCGGCACCGCCGCCGCCCCGGCGAGCCAGGGCATGCTCGGCGGGGTCCAGCGGGCCTGAAGGCCCGTCCAGCGGGCCTGAAGGCCCGCCCGCCTCCTACAGGCCGTCGAGCCCGTCGCTCACCACGCGGGCGAAGGCCAGCACGTCGACCGCCGCCGCCCCGCCGCGCATCAGCGCCCGGGCGGCGGCGTTCGCCGTCGCGCCGGTGGTGACCACGTCGTCGACGAGCAGCACCCGCCGGCCGGCCAGCCGGGGCCGCGCCGCCTCCGGCACCCGGAACGCGCCCTGGAGGTTCTCGGCCCGGGCCGCCCGGGTCAGCCCCACCTGCCGGCGCGTGGGCCGCACCCGGGCGAGCAGCCCGGGTTCGACCGGCACGCCGCGGCCGCGGGCCGCGTGGCGCGCGAGCACGGCCGCCTGGTTGAAGCGCCGCCGCCACAGGCGCCAGCGCCAGAGCGGCACCGGCACCACCACGTCGGCCTCCGCCAGCAGCTCGCGGCCGGCCCGGGCCATCATCGCCCCCATGGCGGCGGCAAGATCGAGGCGGTCCTCGTACTTCAGGCGCTGCACCAGCCGGCGCGCGGTGGCGTCGTAGCGCGCCGCCGCCCGCGCCCGCTCGAACACCGGCGGGTCGGCGAGCGCCGCCGGCGAGAGCAGGCCCGGCACCCCGAGGTCGACCGAGAACGGCGTGCCGAGGCGCTCGCAATAGGGCCGCTCGATGAAGCGCATGCCGCCCCAGCAGGCGGGGCAGAGGGCGTGGGGCACGCCGGTGGCCGCGCCGCAGCCGATGCAGCTCGGCGGGTAGATCAGGCCGACGGCGGCGCGCAGCACGAGGCCGGGCGCGCGCGCGAGGTGCCGCAGGGTCCCGGTCCGCCGCCCGGGCGCGGGCGCGCCCGCCATCCGGTGCCTTCCGCAAGGTCAACGGCGCCAGACTGGCCGCTTCGGCAAATCGCCGCAAGGCCGGCCCTGGCCGGCGCGGGCGCGGCGCGCCATCTAGCGTGGACATGTCCACGCCCTCCCCGTTCGATGCTGCCCTCGTCCGCAAGCGCCTGGCGCGGGCTCAGGGCCCGGGCTTCGCCGATTTCCTGGTCGTGCGGGCGCTCGAGGACCTCCAGGACCGCCTCGGCACCGTCCTGCGCAGCTTTCCCCGCGCCCTCGACCTCGCCACGCCGCTGCCGGCCGCGGCGGCCTGGCTCGGCGCGAGCGGGCGCGCCGGCGAGGTCGTGCGCCTGGCGCCGGTGGCCGAGCGCGCGGTCCCGGGCGTCCGGCTCGCGGTCGGCGACCCGGAGGCGCTGCCGTTCGGCGCCGGGGCCTTCGACCTCGCCCTCTCGCTCCTCGCCCTCCAGCACGTCAACGACCTGCCCGGCACCCTGGTGCAGGTGCGCCGGGCCCTCACGCCGGACGGGCTGTTCGTCGGCTGCCTGCTCGGCGGGCGCTCGCTCACCGAACTGCGCCAGGTCCTGGCCCAGGCCGAGAGCGAGGTCGAGGGGGGCCTGAGCCCCCGGGTCGCGCCCTTCGCGGAGGTGCGCGACCTCGGCGGCCTGCTCCAGCGGGCCGGCTTCGCCCTGCCGGTCACGGACGTCGAGACCGTGACGGTCCGCTACGCCGACCCGTTCGGGCTGATGCGCGACCTGCGCGCCATGGGGCTCACGAACGCCCTGAGGGAGCGCCGCGGGTTCCTGCGCCGCGCCACCCTCCTGCGCGCCGCCGCCCTCTACGCCGAGCGCTTCGCCGACGCGGACGGGCGGGTGCGCGCGACCTTCGAGCTGATCTGGCTCTCGGCCTGGGTGCCGCACGAGAGCCAGCAGAAGCCGCTCCGGCCCGGCAGCGCCAAGGCCCGGCTCGCCGACGCGCTCGGCACCACGGAACGCGGCACCACCGAACTCGGCACCGCGCGGAGCTAAGGAAGCGTCATGAAGGAACCCGGTCCCGACCACCCGATCACCATCGCGCCCAACCCGCACCGGATCCGCGTGGTGCTGGGGGGCGTGATTGTCGCCGAGACGACCCGGGCGCTGACGCTCCGGGAGGCCGGTCTGCCGCCGGTGCAGTACATCCCGCGCGCGGACGCCGCCTGGGACCTGTTCGAGGCGACCCGTCACGGCACGCACTGCCCCTACAAGGGCGACGCGCGCTACTTCTCCCTCGCGGCCGGCGGCCTCGAGCGGGAGAACGCGGTCTGGAGCTACGAGGCGCCGTTCCCGGCGGTGGCGCAGATCAAGGACCACCTCGCCTTCTATCCAAGCAAGGTCGACGCGATCGAGGAGCTGGCGGAGTGAGTCCCCGGCCCCGGCGGGTCGCGCCGGGGCCCATCGGGCGTCCGCGCCGCGCCGGGGAGACTCAGGGCCCCAGGAGGTCGACCAGGGCCGGGAGCAGCGGCCGGTCGGCCGGCGGCATCGGGAAGCCCGCGAGGTCGCGGGGCCGCACCCATCTCAGCGCCTGCCCCTCGCGGGACTGCACCGCCCCCTCCCAGCGCCGGCAGACGTAGAGCGGCATCAGGAGGTGGAAGCTCTCGTAGGCGTGGCTCGCGAAGGTGAGAGGGGCGAGGCACGCCTCCTTCACGGCGATGCCGAGCTCCTCGGCGAGTTCGCGGATCAGCGTCTCCTCCGGGCGCTCCCCCGGCTCGATCTTGCCGCCGGGAAACTCCCACAGGCCGGCCAGCGTCTTGCCGGGCGGCCGCTGCGCCAGCAGCACGCGCCCGTCCGCGTCGACCAGCGCCACCGCGACGACGAGGAGGAGCCTGCGGGGCCCAGCCGCGCCGGCGGGCGGGGCGGGCGGGAGGGGGTCCGGGGTGCCGCGATCCGTCACGGCGCGAGGGTCCAGGTGACCTCGACGGCCGCGCTCACGTCGAGCGTGCCGGGCTCCACCGGCACGGCCGGCGCGCCGGCCTTCGCCGCGAAGGCGCGGGCGCTCGGGCGCACCGGCCCCTCGTCGCTCCGCGGGGGCGAGACGATCGCCTCGATGCGGCCCAGGCGCACGCCCGCGGCCTCCGCCAGGGTCTCGGCCTGCCGCAGGGCGTCCCGGACGGCGGCGGCCCGGGCCTCGTTCTCGGCCCGCGCCGGGTCGGCGAGCCCGAAGCCGATGCCGCCGATCCGGTCGGCGCCGCCGTCGAGCACCCGGCGCACCAGGGCGCCGAGGCGCGACAGGTCGCGCACCCGGACCGTGACGGCGTTGCCCGCCTGGTAGCCGTCCGGGACCTCGCGGACCTGGCCGTTGGGATCGCGGACCGTGCGGGTCAGGGGCCGCAGCGAGATGGCCGCTGTCGAGAGGTCGGCGGCCCCGATGCCGAACTCGCGGGCGAGGTCGATCACCTTTCGGGCGCCGGCGGAGTTCTGGTCGAGGGCGGCGGCCGGGCTCGGGCCGCGGCTCTCCACCGCGACCTCGACGGTGGCGAAGTCCGGCGCCACCTCGCGGCTGGCCCGGCCCGTGACGCTGAGGCGCCCGGGCGAGGCGGGCGCCGGCGCCGCGTCCCCGGCCGGGGCGGGCGCCTGCGCCAGCGCCGGGCCCGTCAGGCTCGCGGCGAGGAGAGCGCCGGCGGCGGCCCGCCTCACGAGCGGTAATCCCCGTTGATCTCGACGTAGGCCTTGGTCAGGTCGCAGGTCCAGACCCGGGCCGCGCCGCCGCCGAGGCCGAGATCGACCCGGATCGTGATCTCGGGCTCCCGCATCACCGCGGAGGCGGCGGCCTCGTCGTAGGCGGGGTCGCGGGCGCCCTCCGCGGCCACCCGCACGTCGCCGAACCAGATCGCCAGCCGGTCGCGGTCGGCGGGCTCGCCGGCCTTGCCGACCGCCATCACGACGCGGCCCCAATTGGCGTCCTCGCCGGCGACGGCGGTCTTCACCAGGGGGGAGTTGGCGATCGACATGGCGATGCGGTGCGCGGCGCGGTCGTCGCTCGCGCCCGTGACCGCGACCGTCACGAGCTTGCGGGCGCCCTCCCCGTCGCGGGCGACGAGCTGCGCCAGCTCGACCAGGAGGTCGTCGAGGGCGGCCGCGAAGGCGGCGAGGCGCGGGTCGTCCAGGGACGCGATCGCGGCGTTGCCGGCGCGGCCCGTGGCGAACAGCATCAGGGTGTCGGAGGTCGAGGTGTCGCCGTCGACCGTGACGCAGTTGAAGCTCGTCTGCGCGCCCCGGGCGAGCAGGGCCTGGAGCAGGGGCGCCGGGAGCGCCGCGTCGGTGAACACGAAGGACAGCATCGTGGCCATGTCGGGGGCGATCATGCCAGCCCCCTTGGCGATGCCGTTGAGGGTCACCTCCGCGTCGCCGAGGCGGACGCGGCGCGTCGCCAGCTTCGGGAAGGTGTCGGTGGTCATGATGGCGCGCGCGGCCTGCGCCCAGCCGGCGGCCCCCGGATCCGCGCGCCCGGCGCAGTCGGCGAGCACGCCCTCGAACTTCGTGGCGTCGAGGGGCTCGCCGATCACGCCCGTCGAGGCGATGAAGACCTGGCCGGGCGCGCACGCCGCCGCCTGGCCGGCGATCCCGGCGGTGAGCCGCACCGCCTCGCGGCCCCGCAGCCCCGTGAAGGCGTTGGCGTTGCCGGAATTGACCACGAGGGCACGGGCCTCGGCCTCGCCGGCGCCGAGGGCCTCGCGGCACCAGTCGACCGCGGCCGAGGGGCACTTGGAGCGGGTGAACACGCCCGCCGCCCGCGTGCCGGGATCGAGCAGCACGAACAGCACGTCGGTGCGGTCGCGGTAGCGGATGCCCGCCTGCGCGGTGGCGAGGCGCACGCCGGGAACCGGCGGCAGGTCGGGCTGCCGCGGCGGCGCGAGCGGCGAGACGGGGTGCGACATGCGGGGCTCCGGCTGTGCGCCGACGCCTGTCCGCGCCGGCGCCGCGGTGTTGCCCCGCAGGAGGCGTGCCCGTCAACCGGGGACGGACGGCCGCCGCGTCTGGCAGGATGGCGCCCCGATCCGTCCCCGGGAGCCCCCGTGACCGCACCGACGCTGGAGCGCCCCGCCTGGCGCTACGCCGCCTTCTTCGCGGCCTACCTGTACCAGGGGCTGGTGGCGGGATTCTCGCTCACGGCGCTCGCCAACCACTACGCGGCCCTCGGCTTCGCGGCGGCCGAGGTCGGGCGCCACTTCGCGCTCGCGGGCCTGCCCTGGACCGTGCAGCCGCTGCTGTGGGGACCGCTGGTCGATCGCGGCGCGGCCTCGCGGCTCGGCCGGCGGCGCTTCTGGTGGGTGGCGGGCTTCCTCGGCACCCAGGGCGCCCTCGCCCTCCTGCTCCTCGTGCCGGACGTGCGGGCAATCGGGCTCGTGAGCGCGGTCTTCTGCCTCCACAGCGCCTTCGCGGCGCTCCTCGACACCGCCACCGACCGCCTGATCATGGACCACGTGCCCAAGGACGCCCTCGGGCGCACCAGCGCCTGCACGCGGGCCGGCTTCGTCACCGGGACGGCGGCCGGCGCCCTCCTGTTCTCGTGGTCCCTCGAGCGCGTCGGCTTCGCGCCGAGCGTGTGGCTGCTCCTCGCGACGAGCGCGCTCGCGGGCCTGCTGCCGCTCCTGGTGCGCGAGGCGCCCGGCGACGCCCTCCTGGTCGNCCCCCGCCCCGCCGGCCCGTGCGCCTCCGGCGCCTCCTGCGGCGCCTCGTCGTCCCGCTCCGCCGCCGCGAATCCCTCGTCCTGATCGGCCTCTGCTTCGCGGTCGACGCCGCGCTCGGCCTGTTCGAGGTGCGCTTCGGGGTCGCGCTGATCCAGGACCAGGGCTGGGACGCCGCCCTCCTGTCGCGGGCCCAGGCCGGCCTCGCCTTCGTGGCCGGAACCCTCGGGGCCCTGGCCGTGGGGCTGTGGTCCGACCGGGCCGGCCCGCTGCGCGCCCTGCGCCTGCTCCTCCTCGCCTGCGCGGCCTCCTTCGCGGGCATAGCCGGCCTGATCGCGGGCGGCGCGGCGGGCGCTGCGGGCCCGGCCATCCTGGCCCTGTCGAGCGTGGCCCCGAGCCTCCTGATCGTCGCCCTGGTGCCGGCCGTGATGCGGATGAGCCAGGGTCGGGCCGGGGCCGCCACGCAGTTCGAGATCACCATGGCGGCGCTGAACCTCGGCGACGTGGCGGGGGCCGCCGCCGCCGGGCCCCTGGCGCCCTGGCTCGGCCTCGCGGGCGCCGCCGCCCTCGCCGGCACGGTGTTCGCGCTCTGCGCCCTCCTGGCGGGGCGGACCGCCCGCCGCGCTCCGGCCGGGCGCCGGTGAGGTGCCGGCCTCCGGAGTTGCGGCTTGGCTTTTTCAACCAGAGGTCATGTCGGCCGGCCGGGCTGCCGCGGCGGCGGCACGGCCGGACCCGGCGCCCCGGCCCGGCCCTTCGCGGGGCGCGGCGGCGGGCTTCCCTCGGGCCGCGGCGCGGTCCCGAGCGCCCGGGTCCGTCCGGCGGAACGCGCGCGCCCCCGCGAAAAAGTCCTTTCCGTGCCGGAGGTGACGTTGGGGCGCGCCGAATCATTGGATCTAGAGTTGCAAAATATTATCTAGAGGATCAGGTTCGGCCCCCGCGATCACGCGCCCGCATCCGTCCTCCGGAGGTTCCGTTTGGCCCACCCGCAAGTCCTGCGCGACATGGCGTTGTTCGTTGAGGTCGCGAAGCGGAAAAGTTTCAGCCAGGCCGCCGCCGCGCTCGACGTGCCGATCTCGTCCCTGTCGCGGCGCATCACGCAGTTCGAGGCGACGATCGGGCTGCGCCTGCTCGACCGCACCACCCGCAAGCTGGTGCTCACGCCCTACGGCGAGGCCTATTACGAGCAGGCGATCCGGCTGGTCGAGGAGGCGCAGCGCACCTTCGACGAGCTGATCGCGCAGGCGCGGGGCCCGAGCGGGCTCCTGAAGATCGCGGCGCCGCCGGACCTGTGGGTGATCCACCACCTCTCGGCGGTGGTGTCGGACTTCGCGCTCCAGCACGCGCACGTGCGGGTGCATGTCGACCTGCGCCCGACGATGGTGGACCTGGCGCAGGAGGGCTACGACCTCGCCATCGCGGTCGACGAGCCGCGCGAGACCTCGATGATCACCCGCAAGGTGGCCCAGCTCGACAACGGCCTGTTCGCGGCGCCCTCCTACCTCGCCCAGGCGGGCGCGCCGTCCCAGCCGGCGGACCTGTCCGCGCACCAGGCAATCGTGCTCGGCCCGCCCACCGGGGCGGCGAGCACGGGCTCGAGCAACTGGCGCCTGTCGCGGGGCGCCGAGGCCGCGACGGTCTCGGTCTGCGGCGCGGTCTCCTGCAACAGCCAGGCCCTCGCGCGCCGCTTCGTGATCGGCGGGCAGGGCGTCGCGCTCCTGCACGTGATCGACGCCGAGGCCGATCTGCAGGCGGGGCACCTCCAGCGCATCCTGCCCGAGTGGAGCCCCCCGCCGAGCCCGATCTACATCATCACGACGTCGCGGCTCCTGCCCGCTAAGACCCGCAGCTTCATCGAGTTCGCCTCGCGCCAGCTCGCCGCGCAGCTCATGCCCCGCGGCGCCGGCTTCGACGGCCTCGCCGAGGCCGAGGCGCCCGAGCCCGCCTCCCTGTACGCCCTCCGGGCCTGAGCCCGGCGCCGCCTCCGCCGCGGGCAGTCCCGGACGGGCGGGGTCCTCCCAGCCCGAGCGGCGTCCGCTCGGGCTGGGGCGGCAAGGCCGCGGCGGCAAGACCGTGGCGGCAAGACCGTGGCGGCAAGACCGCGGCGGCAAGACCGCGGCGGGCTGGTGACGCGGCCCGCCCGCGCGTGCTTACTGCGCGCGCGCAGAGGGATCCGGACGGGGGATGGCGGTGCGGGATCGTTCCGGGATCGAGTCGTTGCCGCTCGACCGGCTGGTCCCCGTTCTCGGCCCCGGCGAGGCCCTCGCGGTCGTCGCCCCCGCGGGCATCGTGGCGACGGCGCTCGCCCCGGCGCGGCGGGCGCTCCCGCCCGACGAGACCGCCCGCATCGCCCGCTTCCGGCAGCCCCAGGACCGCCTGGAGCGGGAGGCGGCGCACGGCCTCCTGCGCCACCTCCTCGGCGGGCTGCTCGGGCGGCCTCCGGCCGGGCTCGTGCTGGTGCGCGACGCGTTCGGGCGGCCCGCCCTGCCCGACGCCCGGGACCTCGACCTCAACCTGAGCCACGGCGCGGGCTGGGTCGCCGCGGCGCTGGCGCGCGGCGGCCGGATCGGCGTCGACGTCGAGGGAGCGGCGCGCCCGGTGGATTGGGACGCCCTCGGGCCGCACTTCCTGCATCCGGCCGAGCTCGCGGAGTTCCGCGCCCTGCCGGCCGGTGCGCGGCCGCGGCGCGCACTGGAGATCTGGGCCGTGAAGGAGGCCTGCCTGAAGGCGAGCGGCGAGGGCCTGTCGGCGGTGCCCGAGACCGTGCGGCTCGTCCCCGATGGGGCGGCGTGGCGGCTCGATCACCGCGGGCTGCGCCTGAGGGCGGCGTCCCTCGTGCTCGGCGACGGGGCGCGCTTCGCCTGGAGCGGGGAGGCGCACCTGGACGTCCGGGTCGTCGGCGCCCCCGGTGTCGCGGATGCCGCCGGGGACTAGCGCGCACGCCCGCCGGGGGACGGTCGCGCGGACGGACGCGTCACGGCAGGCGGGCGACCCGGATCGGCGCTCTCACGCGCGGCCGGATGCCCCGGACAGTCGCGACGGTTGTTGCGGGCGGGACCCGCCTCAGACGTAGGCGCTCATGCCGGTGTTCGATTGCGGGAAGCGCTCGGCCAGTGCGCGCCGGAGCTTCTCGAGGGCGCGGTTCTCGATCTGGCGCACCCGCTCCTTCGAGATGCCGAGGCGGTGCCCCAGGGCCTCTAGGGTGGCCTGGTCCTCAGCGAGGCGCCGCTCGTGCAGGATGCGCAGCTCGCGTTCGGACAGCACGGTGAGGGCCTGCCGGAGCCAGCTCAGGCGCCGCTCGCCGTCGACCGCCTCCGACACCGTCTCGTCGGGCAGCGGCGAGGTGTCGACCAGGAAGTCGACCCGCTCGGCCGAGGCCTCGCCCTCGTCGCCGACGGGCGCGTTCAGCGACATGTCGGGGCCCGACAGGCGGGCATCCATCAGGGCCACATCCTCGCGGGAGACGCCGATCGCGGTGGCGATGCGGCGGTGGATCTCGTCACCGACGCGCTCGTCGGTGGATTGCATCAGGCGGGCCCGCAAGCGCCGCAGGTTGAAGAACAGGGCTTTCTGGGCCGAGGAGGTGCCGCCGCGCACGATCGACCAGTTGCGCAGGATGTAATCCTGGATCGAGGCCCGGATCCACCACGTGGCGTAGGTCGAGAAGCGGACCTCGCGCTCGGGCTCGAAGCGGGCGGCGGCCTCCATCAGGCCGACATGTCCCTCCTGGACGAGGTCGGCCATGGGCAGGCCGTAGTGCCGGAAGCGTCCGGCGAGGGCGATGACGAGGCGCATATGCGCGGAGATCAGGCGATGCAGGGCCCGTTCGTCACGCTCGTCCTTCCAGCGCACGGCAAGGCCGCGTTCCTCCTCCCTCTCGAGGAAGGGAGCATCCATCGCAAGTCTCACGAATTGCCGACGTATGCCTGCGATTTCCGCCATCCCCGCCTCCGCCGCTTTCAGATCGAGCGCTGTGTTGCGCGATGTGGTCGGGCCGGTGCGCGCGCAATCGCACCCGATGACACCGCAAGGCCTTCGACAACGGTGGAGGTCGCGCCTTGGTTCCCGCACTGCGGAAAAACGCGATGAGGCACGATCCTGTCGCGCACCACGCATCACCGGCCCCGCGGCGACACGGGGCCCAGACGTGCGAAAGCCCGGCGCTCAGGGCCGGGCTCTCGACGGTGTTGCGTGGAACGGGCAGCGCCCGGATCAGGCGGCCTCGTCCTGCATGTCCTCGGTCTCGCCCTCGCCGTCCGCCTCGTTGGCCTTGACCCGGCGCGGCGACTTGGCGAGGTTCTGCTCGATCAGCTTGAGCGACTCGGTCTCGGTGATGCGGTTGACCGCCGCGATCTCGCGCACGACCCGGTCCAGGGCCGCCTCGTAGAGCTGGCGCTCGGAGTAGGACTGCTCGGGCTGGGCCTCGGAGCGGTAGAGGTCGCGCACCACCTCGGTGACGGCGATGAGGTCGCCGGAATTGATCTTGGCCTCGTATTCCTGGGCCCGGCGGGACCACATGGTGCGCTTGACCCGGGCGCGGCCGGTGAGAACGTCGAGCGCCTTCTTCACGAGGTCCGGCTCGGCGAGCTTGCGCATGCCGACGGAATTCGCCTTGGCGGTCGGGACCCGCAGGACCATCTTGTCCTTCTCGAACGACACCACGAACAACTCGAGCTTGTAGCCGGCGATCTCCTGCTCCTCGATGGCCGTGATGCGGCCGACGCCGTGAGCCGGATACACGATCGCTTCGCCGGTCTTGAAGCCCTGCCGGGCGGCTGTCGTCTTCTTGGCGGTCGTCATGCGGGGGTGGCCTCCAGGTCACCGTTCGCGGATGGGCCGCGAGCGGATCGATCATCCGGGTCAGGGCACCCGGTGGAAATACGCGCCTGCCGGACGGCCCGAAGGACGCCCGCCAGTCCCTGTCAACCGATAGCTAAAGGACGCCCGAAGTTGCCGCGGACCAGAAAAAATCCACCACGGCTGAGCGCATGCAGCTTCGCCCCATCGACATAAATCCCGCTCGGCGGGCGAAGGCTGCACGTCGGACGTAAGCGACGGCGATCAGGAACCTAGCACGAAGAGGCCCTAAAATCAAAAAAATTCAGGCGATCGGCACCGCCCGCCCGGTGCCGTCCCCGCTGTCCCGCCGGCCCGCAGCGGCTATCCGCAGCCCCGCCATGCGGCGGTCGCAGGGCCCGGAGGGACGCGCCCCGCGACCGGGCGCGCTCAGTCGCCGGAGCCCGGGTTCGCCGAGAAATGGGCGTCGTACTTGCCCGCCACGCCGTCCCATTCCTTGGCGTCGCCGGGGGCCGCCTTCTTCTGGGTGATGTTCGGCCAGTCCTTGGCCAGGTCGGCGTTGAGCTTCAGCCAGGTCTCGAGGCCCGGCTCGGTGTCGGGCTTGATCGCCTCGGCCGGGCATTCCGGCTCGCAGACCCCGCAGTCGATGCACTCGTCCGGATGGATGACGAGCATGTTCTCGCCCTCGTAGAAGCAGTCGACCGGACACACCTCGACGCAGTCCATGTACTTGCACTTGATGCAGTTCTCGGTGACGACGTAGGTCATGGGCCGGTCAAACCTCAGGGCAGCGCGGCGGGCGCGTGGCGCCCTCGATCGTGTGGGCGGGCCTTAGACCCTGCCCGAGGGGCTGGCAAGCCGCCGCGTGGCCGCGCGCGGCGTCGTTTGCGCCTCCGTCGCCTTCGCGTCACGGTGCCTCCGGGGTCCCGGGGCGCGGCGCGTCGAGGTCGGCGTAGAGCGTGCGGGCCTCCGGCGCGGGCCCGCGGCGCAGGCCGAGTCCGACGACCCGGACCGCCGCGGTGACGTGCAGGGCCGCGACCGTGACGACGTCCCCGACCGCGAGCGGGGTGGCCGGCGCGTCGGCGCGCTGGCCGTTCACCCGGACGAAGCCGTCCGCGACGAGGCGCGCCGCGAGGGAGCGCGTCTTGGCGAAGCGCGCGAACCAGAGCCACTTGTCCAGGCGCTGCCGGTCCGCCCGCACGGCGCGCTCAGCGCTTGTCGCCGTCCCTCGCCTCCATCTGCGCCTTCAGGGCGAGGAGCTTGGCGAAGGGGGAGTCCGGGTCGGGCGCGCGCTCGCGGCGGGGCGGGCGGGCCTCCGCCATGCCGCCGCCGCGGTGCTGCCCGTCGCGGCGGTCCTGCGGGGGACGGCCGCCCCGCTCGTCGTTCGGGCGTCCGCCCGGGTGCGGCCCGCGGCCCGGCCG
>NZ_QOWC01000209.1 GCF_003574465.1 Methylobacterium crusticola | reverse complement strand
CCTCGGCGGCGAGCTGCTTGGCCACCGCGATGCCGTGCATCTCCGGCATCGAGACGTCGAGGACGGCGACGTGGGGACGGGTCTCGGCGATGAGCCGCAGGGCGCGCGCACCCGAGCTCGCCTCGCCGACGACGGTCAGGTCCGGCACGCCCTCGAGCAGGGCGCGCACGCCGCCGAGGAAGACCGGATGATCGTCCGCGATGAGGACGCGGATCGCGCTGGTCGCGTACGAGTTCATGTCAGATCACCCCGCAAGGAACCCATGCACGGACCCGCGTGCCGACCGATGGCGTGGATTCCAACTCAAGTCGACCGCCGACGAGGGTGAGCCGCTCACGCATGCCGAGAACGCCATGCCCGCTTTGCTGAGATGTGCCGCTCTTCGATTGAAGTGCAGGCACCTCAAAGCCGTCACCGTTGTCCTCGACCACGAGTTCAATCGCGCCAATTGTGCGATGCACAATAACTGAAACCGAAGTGGCCGTCAACGCATGCTTGGAGATATTTGTAAGAGACTCCTGGGCCACCCTGTAGAGCGTCACGTCGACGTCGCTGCTCAGCGTCCCCTCCGGGCCGTGCGCGGCGAAGCTCGCCCGGATGCCCCGCTCGAGGCTCCACTCCTCCACCATGGCCTGGAGCGTCGGGACGAGGCCGAGGTCGTCGAGGCCCGCCGGGCGCAGCTCCGCGGCGACGCGGTTGAGGTCCCGGGCAAGCTCGTCGACGTGGCCGACGAGGGCGTTGAGCCGGGCCGACCCGGCGGGCGTGACGTCCCGGCCGAGGAGCTGGAGGCCGAGCTTGAGGCTGGCGATCTGCTGGCCGGCCTGGTCGTGCAGGTCGCGGGCGAGCCGCGCCCGCTCGTCCTGGCGGGCCCGCTCGAGCAGGGACCGCGCCGCCGCGCAGGGCTCCGCGCAGGCGCCGGGGCCGCCGCCCTGGGGACGCGAGAGGCACCGGCACCGCTCCGGCCCGCGCCGCGGCCGCAGGCGGCGCAGGCCTCGCACGACGAGGCGAAGGTACCGGGTCAGGCCGCCTCGGCGCTCGTCCCGGAGGCGCTTGGCCGGCATGGCCTCTCCTCGATCCGCGGTCGCAGAGGGGTGATGGGCCGCCTCGTCCGGAGCCACGCGGCCGCCGGCGCCGCGGAGCCGCCGGGCTCCCGGCCGCCCGGGGCCGCCCTGCCGCGACCGTGCCGCGCGGCCGGCCGAACGCGCCTTGCCTGGGTCGCCTTCATCCTCCGGCGCGAAGAGCAGGTCTTGCCGGCTCGACTCCGAGCCTGCAACGAACAATCCGGTCATCCTGAGACGTTTCTGATGAGAGGTCCGATGGGCCTACGTGCTCAGCACGATGGCGCTCGCGTACCTTGCATAACGACTATCTCACCATGGGGTTGCAGACGAATCACTATCATTTGATAAATCTGAGATGTTCAATGTTTGTGCAGTATGTATCTGCATTATTTTGCATTGGTGACGTTCGTTTCTCCACAGATTGTGCTGTAGCAGGAACCTCACGCGCGCGCCCTAAACTGGCCGAAAAGCGGTGAATTCAGACGCCGTATCGCGCACATAATTTCGTCACCTCGAATGAAAACGCAATACAGGTGAGGGGGTCGATGTCGAGGCCGGGCCATGACGTCCGTCGCAGTCACGCCATTGCTTCTTTCGCCGCGCTCCCCCGTGCGCTCGCGGCAGCCAAGATCTAACATGTAGCGGTCACATCCTCGTGGAGTCGGGGGCTAAGCTCCGGCGGGACCGGCGAACAGGACGTTCTCATCCGGAATAAGAGAGTTTTCCTGTGCTCCCCCCGCCGGATATTGCCGCGGCAGCGGATGTGCTGTTTGCCTCGAAGATGAGCCGGCTCGTTCCAGGCTCTGTTCTGGGCTTGGCGACGCCGGACTTGGAATATCTCGCGGTTCATTCAATGAGCGCGCGTCCGGGCGAGCAGCGTGACGTCCGTGGTATTTCCGGGAACGCGACGACACCTGGCGGAACGGCACGCGCGTTGATCGCGCAGCATCGGGGGCTGCGGCGCGCGCACTCTCTGTAGAGCAGCGCAAATCGATCCGGACAAGACGGAGATCGTATCGAAGAACGTCGTGTCCGAGCCCGACCATCCGCTATAGTCACAGGAGAACCCCTCGTCCGGGCGATGTCCGGCGCGACGGACGCCTGCACGATCCGGCCTCTGCGTAGGGATCTTGTCGATGCGTGGAAGCGACATGGTTCGACAATGTTCGGGGCTCGTCGACTCTGCACCGTGAAGACCGGTCGCGGCGACGAGGCCGGGATCCCAGGCCCGCCCGCCTCGGACTCGCGGCAGACTACTTAGGTATCCGGGTTCTGATCTCTCAAGCTGAATATTTCATCAGTCCTGAGCCGGATTGCCGGGATTCTCGGCGCTCCGCTCGACGCTGCGGGATTGTCGGGCGGCCTCGGGCTGGACGGCCCGCCTCCCTCGACGGGCCGTTCCCGCCGGCGGGGGAGGGGGCTCTCCGCGCCGCTCCTCTCCTCCCGGCGCGCCCTCAAGGGCGCAAGAACGCCAGCAGGACGGTGCGGCAGTAGGCGCGGTAGGACAGGAAGATCAGGCCGGCGTAGATCGTGCCGCCGACGACGATGCAGGCCGACAGCGACAGCCAGGAGGGCAGGTGCCACTCGCTGGCCTTCCACGACACCGCGGCGACGGCCGCCGCGAGGACGGCGACGGCGGCCGCGGCCGCCTTCAGCTCGTGGAGGATCGAGGCCCAGCGCACCTCCGCGTAGCGCACCTGCGCCCAGATGACGACCGGGAGCGTCAGGAGCGCGGACAGCAGCTGCGACGTCGCCGCGCCGACCGGCCCGTAGGGGGCGAGCCCGAGGAGGAGGAGCACGCTGACCGCCGAGGACAGGACCGTGATGAGGGGCAGGAGCCTGACCTGGCCCACGAGGACGAGCATCGGCTCCGCGACGATGCTCGGCAGGGCGAACAGGCGCGCGATGGCGAGGACCGCGATCACCGGGGCGGCCGCCGCCCAGTCCTCCCCCATGAGCACCTGCACGGTCCGGCCCGCCACCAGGGAGAGGCCGATGAAGGAGGGCAGCGCCAGGAGCGCGGTGCTGAACACGATCCGCTCCCCGTCGGCGCCGGGCTTCCACCCCGCGTCGGACTTCGCCCGCGCCCGCGACAGGGTCGCCCAGGACAGCATCCGGAGCGGCTCGGAGAAGAGCTCGCTGATGGCGCCCACCACCCGCGAGGCGAGGCGGTAGATGCCGACCTCCGCCGCCCCGAGGACGAGGGCGAGCACGAACTCCGCCCCGTAGGTCTTGGCGAACTCGATCAGCTGCGTGGCCGTGAGCCGCCGCACGAACGAGACCGCCGCCAGGGCCGCGGCCCGCTCGAGGGCGAAGGGCGGGACCCAGCGCGCGACCGCGACGGAGGCCGCCAGGGACACCGCCGTCATGACGGCGCGGTTCACCAGCAGGGCCAGGACCCCGCCGCCGTCCACGAGCGTCGCGACGCCGGCCGCGAGCGCGATGAGGTCGCTCGTGATCGTGATGCCCGCGATGGCGCCGATCCGGCCGTCGCGGGTGAGGATGCCGTATTGCAGCGCCGTCACGGCCCCGAACGGGATCAGGGCCGAGAGGCTGGCGAGGAGCCAGCCGAACGGGCCGTCGCCGCCGAGCCAGACGTAGCCGAGGCCGCCCAGCACCCCCGCGGCGCCGCCCGCGGAGGCCACGCCGAGGCCGGTCCAGAACACCGTCGCGGCCGGGAGGCGGCTGCCCTCCCAGGCCATCACGTACTGGGTCCAGCCGGCCTCGGCCAGCCGCGAGATCAGCATCGCGACCGCCGACGCGAGGGCGAAGAAGCCGAGCTCGGCCGCCGACAGCACCCGCGCGCCCACGAGCAGCAGCAGCATGCCGGAGATCTGCGCGACGAGCCGCGCGCCGAACGACCACGCGGAGGCGCGGCTGGTGTTGAGCGACACGACCGGTCAGCTCCTGCCGGCGCCGTGCGGCGCCGCGATCCCGCGCGGCGCGGCGCGGCCGTGCGCGGGACCGGGCCCCGGATGCGCGCGCGCCGGCCCCGCGGGCCCGGCCGGGGTGACGATCGCGGCGAGGCCCGGCTCGCGCCAGAGCCGCGGGACGGTCGGACCGATCAGGCCGAGGTCGGCGAGATCGCGCGAGGTGCGGAAGCGGCGGCTGCCCGGATAGGTCAGGGGCGCCTCGCCCCACCGCACCACCGCCCGGCGCAGCTGCTCGTAGCCGAGGCCGCGGCGGTAGTGGTTCTCGAGGAGGGTCGGCTGGCTCAGCCGCTTCTGGATCTCGTCGCAGAGCTTGAAGTGCAGGAGGGCGATGGATTCGTCCGCGTAGGCGACGTTCGAGTTGCTGTGCCCCTCGTAGAACCGGAAGCCCTTGCGCACGAGGTTGATCGGCCGCTTCTGCTGGGCCGGCAGCTCGCTCGGCCAGAGCGCCGCGACCGTGCTCACCCACGAGAGCGGGACGCGGTAGATGAAGCGGTCGACCTGGTTGCAGAGCGTGTAGTGCAGGGCGCCCCGGCGGCGCTCGGCCGCGAGGCTCGACAGGAGGCGCAGCCGGGGGCCGCCGATGACCTGGAGGTCGAACTGGCGGGACGGCCTGTCCCAGGGGCGCCGGGGCCAGGGGCGGAACAGGTACTCGGAGTCGAAGTAGCCCATCACCTCCGTGAGGTCGTCGTCCGGCGCCAGGGTGCTCGCCAGGAAGCTGCCGCCGGGATACATGTCGATCATGGCGCCCGCGACGGTGTCGAAGCCCTTCGCCTGCACGCCGGCGCAGAAGGTCGCGAGATCGACCGACTCGCACTCGCCGTAGACGAGCAACTCGTCGCAATCGACCACCACGCTCCAGCGGTCCTCGCAATGCTCGGCGAGGACGCGGTTGACCCAGGCCATGCCGTAGGCCGCCTCGCGGTACGAATCGAGGCACTGGAACAGGTGGCAATCCGGCTGCGCGCGCAGGTACTCGAGGCTGCCGTCCGTCGAGCCGTTGTCGATGAACAGGAACGTGGTGACGCCGAGCCCGCGGTAGTGGCGCAGGAAATGGGGCAGGAGCCCGATCTCGTTGCGCACGGGCGAGACCACGGGCACCTCGCCGGGAGCGATGCGGATCGGCGCGTCGGTCAGTCGCGTCAGGTTCATCGGCGGCTCGCCTCGTGGGTTCGCGGTGGGGGCGGCGCGGCCGCGGCGAGCCGAGGGGGAGGGCGGTTCGCACCCCTGCCTCCCGGCGCGCCCCCGGCCCGAGCGATCCTGTCGTGTTCTAGAGGATGTCCCGGACCTCGGCCGCCATGCACATCCGACGCCGATGTCGGGCATAACCTGACGCGGGCGCGCGGCCGCGCGGCCTCGCGCCCGGCCTACCGGACGACGACCGCGACGGGGTTTCCCCGCATCGGGAGCGTCAGGCCATCGGAGGGCTGCGGCGGCGCCGGGAGGGCCTCGCCGGTGACGAGGTCGGTCACCGAGAGGACCTGGCGCGCCTCGCCGAGCACGAGCCGCACGGGCTGCTCGGGGACGGGCCGGGGCGCGAGCGCGTCGGCGTCCCAGACCGGGCGCTCGTCCCACACCACGAGGACGGTCTCGCGCGTGGACTTCTCGCAGGCGAGGATGTCGAACGCGCCCTCGGTCTCCAGGGTGTAGCGCCGGCGCGCGGGCGCGAAGCGGTGCCGGTCCTCGCCCGGGTCGGCGAGGGCGGCGGTGAGCCGGCGCAGGGCTGTGGCGGCCGGCTTCGGCGCGTAGTCGGAGGAGAACAGCCCGAAATGGCGCTCCACCTCGGTGTTCCCGGGGTCCGGGTAGGCGTCCAGCAGCTCGTAGAGGTAGACCGACGCGAAGCCCATCTGCTTGGCCACGAGCAGCGTGTTCAGCGTCAGGCGGGCCTGGGTGACGTCGTCGACGCCGCCCCAGCCGATCTTCTTCTGCAGGGTGTAGTAGCCGATCTCCGTGAGGGAGGCCGGGAAGAAGCGCCCGTCGTGGGCGAACTTCCTGACCTCGTGGGCCATGACGGCGCGCGGCTGCTCGCCGTGCTTGGGGTAGATGTGGACCGTCAGGAGATCGTAGCGCCCGAAGGCGGGCGGCCAGGTCGTCAGGTTGTAGAACGGCACCCGGTCGAGGAGCCGGCTGCCGCGCAGGCGCGCGTCGAGGCCGTTCTGGAACGCCACGGCGGCGTCGTTGCCGGTCCGGCCCTCGAACGGGAACGGCCAGTTGTTGTACTCGTTGGGGCCCTCCACCGCCGCGACGGCGCCGGGCGCCCGCTGCTCGAGCTGCTCGAGGCGCTCGACCGTGGCCTTCAGGTCGACGTCGTTGCCCCCGGCCACGAGGTTGAAGCGGATGCCCGCCTGCGCGAGCGTCGGGTAGTTGTACCAGCCGTTGCCGGGGAGCGACGGGTTCGGGATGCTGTCGCGCACGCGGGTGACGCCGATGTAGCCCAGGGCCTCCACGACCTTCCGGGCGTCGGCGTAGCGGCTGTCCGTGTAGGCGACGTGGGTGTTGACGCCGATGAAGTCGACGAGGTCGGCGGCCCTGATCGCGGCCCGCTCCCGGCCCTCGCCGGCGGCCTCGCCCCGGGCGCTCGGCGCGCCGGCGAGAAGGCCCGCGGCGAGCATCGCTCCCGCGGCGCGGCGCCAGCCCCGGGCGCGCGCGGCGGGACGCCGGCCTCCCGCCCGGACCTCAACCATTGACGGACACCAGGGTCGGCACGAGGGGCCGCCGGGGCGCCCGGGCCTGGCGGAGGCGCGCCTCCACGAAGGCCTGCATCCGGAGCTCGAAGCGGGCGGCGGCGAAGCGCTCGGCCTGGGCGCGGCAGAGGGCGGGATCGAACGTCGTCGCGCGGAAGCGCTGCTCGGCCTCGATGATCGCGGCCGCGCTCTGCTCGTGGAAGAACAGCCCGGTCTGGCCGTCCACGACCGATTCCGTGGCGCCGCCGCGCCCGAAGGCGATCACCGGCCGGCCGCTCGCCATGGCCTCGACCGGCACGATGCCGAAATCCTCCTCGCCCGGAAACACCAGCGCCTGGCAGCGGGCGTAGAGGTGGCGCAGCTGCGCGAAGGGCTGGGGGCCGAGCACCGTCACGGTCGGGCCGGCCAGGCGCCGGATCCTCTCCAGCATCTCGCCGCCCCCGACCACCACGAGGCGCCGCCCCATCGCGTTGAAGGCCTCGACGGCGAGGTCCGGCCGCTTGTAGCCGACGAGCTCGCCCGCCATCAGGTAGTAGTCGCCCCGCTCGGCCTCCGGCACGATCTCGAAGTCGTCGACCGCGACGGGCGGCGGGATGACCTCGGCGTCCCGGCGGTAGTAGCGCTCGATCCGGTCGGCGACGGTGCGGGAATTCGCCACGAAGTGGTCCACGCGCTGGGCCGACACCGCGTCCCAGTTGCGCACGTAGTGGGCCGCCGGCAGCATCAGGGCGCGCTTGAGGAAGCCTGCCCCGGCCCGGTAGTCGTGGAACATGTTCCAGATGTAGCGCATGGGCGAGTGGCAGTAGCAGATGTGCAGCGCGCCCGGCGGCGGGATGATGCCCTTGGCGGGGCCGGCCTCGCTGCTGAGGATCAGGTCGTAGCCGCGCAGGTCGAGCTGCTCCAGCGCCATCGGCATCAGCGGCAGATAGTTCTTGTAGAGCTTGCGGGCGTAGGGCAGCGAGCCGATGAAGCTCTGCTGGACGTTCCGGCTCCGGATCGTCTCGCTCATGGCCGACGGGTCGTAGACGTGCGTGAAGATGTCGGCCTGCGGGTAGATGCGGCAGAGCGCCTCCAGCACCTTCTCGCCGCCGCGCATGCCGACGAGCCAGTAATGGACGATTGCGACGCGCATCGGCATGGAACTCCTGAGACTACGACGCGCCCGGCCCGTGGCCGGCCGCGAGACGCGGGCGATGCGCGGACGACCGATCCTGTCTAGCGCCGGCCGGCCGCGGCCGCATGCCGGCAAAGGCCCCGGCGGCTGTGGGATTTTCCCTGACGGTCGCGCCCAAGCGCGACGGTCGCGCCCGGGCGCGACGGCCGCGCCCCGGGGCGGCCCTTCAGGCCGGGGGCGGCTGGAAGGCGGGGTCGGCCGCGACCTCCCGGCCGCCGCGGCGCGACGGCGCCCCGGCCCGGGGCTCGTCGAGCACCTGCGCGATCCTGCGGTTCTGCGCCCGGTCGAGCTGGCCGCGCAGGTGGTAGTAGGTGGACTTGACCCGGTAGGCGTTGAGGCGCAGGGCCGACAGGCGCGGGATGTCGCCCGCGAGCGCCGGATGCCGGCGCACGACCTCGGTGTAGGCGCGGTGCTCCCGGGTCCCCCAGGGCAGGATCGCCCCGTGCCAGGGCTTGGGGTTCGCCATGAAGTGGATGATGTCCGGCCGGTCCCTCAGCAGCGGCCGCAGGTGCATGAACTGCCGCGGGAAGTTCCAGCGGCTCGCCAGCAGCAGGTGCTGCTCCCAGCAGGCGCCGTTGAGGGCATCCTGGTCGTGGAACTTGAGGGTGCCCGACGCCACGAAATAGTCGAGCGCCGTCTTCCCGATCCGCTTCCAGTCCTCGAAGCCGGACAGGATCACGCCCGCGTTGAAGTAGCTGTCGCGCCGGGCCGGCGGCAGGCCGAGACGGTCGAAATCCGGGCTGAACTTCTCCGGGATCGACAGGCCGGCGCGCCGCATGACCGACATGTAGTCGCGGGCCGCGAAGAACTTGCCGACCGGGATGTCCTGTTGCAGCAGCGGATCGAGGGACGCGTAGATCTGCGTGTCGCCGTCGATGTACAGCATCCGCTGGTAGTGGCCGGGGACGAACTCCGAGATCACGAGCCGCACGAGCGTCGCCGCCGAGATCCGCCCCGAGAACCCCGTCCGGTAGGCGTCGCCGAGGGCGCTCCTGAGCACGGCCTCGGCGTGCGCGGCGACGTCGAGGAAGACGATGCCCTCCTGGTCGCAGACCCGGCGGTAGGTCTCGTCACGGGGCCCGCCGTCGATCGACAGGATGATGACGTCGGTCGACGGCGAGGAGATGTTGCGCCGCGCCTGGATCGCCGAGACGAGCGTGATGAACAGGTAGTTCCGGTCGGTCACATAGCATACGCAACTGGGCTTCATGCGAAGGCTCCCGCATCGTCCCGTGGGCACCGGGCGGCCCGGCGGAGCGGTGGCCGGGCGCGTGGCGGCCCGGCGCAGGCGGTCGCCGGCCCGGTCCCACCGATACCGCGCCGCGCCGCGGCCGGCGCTCGGGATTTGCGGCCCGCCGCGTCAGCCTTTTCCCGACGCGGCCCGCCGTCCCGGCCGCTCGATCCGGGTTCACGCGCAATCGCCCGGACGCGGGCGCGGGGCTCCATTGCGGCAGGCGGCGAGTAGCCGGCCGGTTCCGGCCGCTCCGAACCTCGCAGCGCTCGGCAAAACCTGACGGACACGGAGTAGAAACTGAACAAGAATGCCGGGGAAAGCACGCATCCCGTGTCACGGAAGGGGGTTGGCATGTCGTTGCGGAATGATTCCGGCTTGCATACGCCGACTTTGTCGAGCGTTGCCCGCGGCTTGCTGCCGAACGCGGGCGCGCGGACGCTCGGAGACCAGCTGCAAGCGGCGGGCGGCCGTCCGGCCGGCTTCGATTATTTGCGAATCGCGCTGTCATTCGCGGTCGTGGCCATGCACAGCTTCAGCACCAGCTACGGCAGAGCCGTCGATGAGGCGCTCTGGGTCTCCCCGATGGGGCCCTTCCTGCGCGCCGTCGTGCCGATGTTCTTCATCCTCAGCGGCTTCCTCGTCGCCGGCAGCTTCGAGCGCTGCAAGACCATCACGATGTTCCTGGGCTTGCGCGCCATCCGGATCTATCCGGCCCTGAGCGTCGAGGTGATCCTGTCGGCGTTCCTGATCGGCCCGTTCGTGACGGCCCTGCCCCTGGCGCACTACTTCACGGACCCCGAGTTCGGCGCCTACCTGCTCAACGTGACGGGGCACATCCACTACTACCTGCCCGGCGTGTTCGCGGAGACGCCCTTCCCCAGGATGGTCAACGCCCAGCTCTGGACGGTGCCCTACGAGCTCGAGTGCTACATCGTGATGGCCGCGCTGATCGCCTTCGGCCTGCGCCGGTTCCGGTCCGTCGCGCCGGCGGCCGTGGTCGGGCTCACGCTCCTCTACTTCGTCGCCCACCTGGCGAAGTACGACTGGACCTACGTGCCGCCGCCCGGGATCCTGCCCGGCTCGCTGCTCATCGTCGACTTCCTGATCGGCGTCTCGCTGTATCTCTACCGCGACGCCGTCACGTTCAGGCGGCCCTGGTTCATCGCCTGCGCGGTCCTGTCGTACGTCGCCCTCTACGGCATGCCGGGCGGCGAGTACCTGGCGATCCCGACGCTCGCCTACGTGACGATCTATCTCGGATTGTGCAACCCGCGCCGCCTGGCGATCGTGAGCGGTGCGGACTACTCCTACGGCGTCTACCTGTACGGGTTCGTCGTGCAGCAGGCGATGATGTACTGGTTCCCCGGCCTGCGCATCTGGTGGCTGAACATCATCGTCTGCCTGCCTCTTGCCGCCGTGTTCGCGGCCCTGTCGTGGCACTTCGTCGAGAAGCCGGCCCTGCGGGCAAAGCCGCTGCTGGTGGCCTTCGACGCGGCCCGGACGCGCTGGCTGAGCGCGGTGCTGGCCCGCGCCTTCCCGGCGGACCGGGGCGGCCGGCCAGGGGTCGCCGCGCCGACCGAGCCCATGACGGCGCAGGACGCGGCGCGGTAGGGCGCGCCCCGCGTCCCGCGCCCGGGGGCCCGCGCCGCCCCCCCGTGGGCGGGCCTCGGCGTCAGGAATATCCTGGCGCCGCCCCGCCGAATCACCACGCGCGCGGTGGTCCGCGCAGCTGGTACTGATGCGGCCGCGGAATCCCCGAGGGGCCGCCCGGGCCCGCGTCCGGCCGCCCCCGTCCGCACGGCGCGGACGGGATCGCCCCCACCCCTCGAGCCGAGAGGTCGTGCCGCGAGATGACGGTCGAGCTGATCGGGATCCTGTCCGCCCTGACGGGGATCCTGTGCCTGGTCCTCGGGCGCTCCTTCGCGATCTACGCGTTCCTGTGCTCGACGCTGCTGGGCTCGGCCGCCGCGACCGTGCTCACCGCCCTCGGCTCCGCCAACATCCTGCCGGCCCACCTGCTCCTCGGCTTTCTGACCCTCGTCGCCCTGCGCCGCCCGCACGCCGCGCGGGCGCTGCGCGGGCTGGCCTATCCGGGCCCCGGCCTGCTGTTCCTCGTCACGGTGATCTACGGCGTCCTGTCGGCGTTCTTCCTGCCCCGCCTGTTCCAGAACGCGAGCTACGTCTTCTCGATCGGCCGCACGACCGTCGGCAGCGTCATCCTGATGACGCCGCTCGCGCCCGGCAACGGCAACATCACGCAGACGGTCTACTTCGTCGGGGACCTCGTCTGCTTCTGCATCTTCTTCGGCTTCTCGTCCGATCGCGGGGGGCGGCGCTGCATCGCCGACGCCGTGATCGCCTGCGGCTTCCTCAACATCGGCTTCGCGATCCTCGACTACGTCACGTTCGCGACCGGGACCGCGAGCCTCCTCGGGTTCATGCGGAACTCGACCTACAACATGCTCGACGCGACGGAGATGGCCGGCATCAAGCGCGTCGTCGGCTCCTTCACGGAGGCCTCGTCGTTCGGGGCCGTGACGCTGTCGCTGCTCGCCTTCAACTTCAACCTCTGGCTCAGCCGCTACCGGTCGCGCCTGACCGGGCCCCTGTCGCTGCTTCTCCTCGCCGCGCTCCTCGTGTCGACCTCGACCACCGCCTATGTCGGGATCGCGATCTATTTCGGCCTGATCTACTGCGGGAACGCGGTGCGGCTCGTCCTCGGCGCGATCCAGCTCCGGCGCGCCGCCTTCATCGGCATCGCCCCGCTCATCGTGGCGACGGCCCTCCTCGCCATCGCGCACAGCGACGCCACGGCGTCCTACTTCGCCGCCGTGCTCGACCAGATCGTGTTCGCCAAGGGCGTGTCCGCCTCGGCCGTCGAGCGCAGCAGCTGGAACAGCCAGGCCCTGGTGAACTTCTTCGACAGCTACGGCCTCGGCATCGGCGTCGGCAGCACGCGCGCCTCGAGCTTCATGATCGCCACGCTGGCGAGCATCGGCGTCGTCGGTGCCGCGCTCTACTGGAGCTTCATCGCCCTGGCGGTCTCGGCGCCGTGGAGCGAGCCGGATCCCGAGGGACGGGCGATCCGCCTCGCCGCGGGGTCCGCCTGCCTGGCGGTCGTCATCGCGGGCTGCATCGCCGGCACCACCATCGATCTCGGGCTCGGCTTCTACGTGCTCGCCGCGGTCGCCGCCGCGCCCGCGACGGACGGGCGCCCGGCCCGGGCCGACGTGCGGCCCGCCGCCGAGCCGATCCTCGCGGGCGTCCCGGCGTGAGCGCCCGCCGGCGCCGGGACGCCTGGCGCCGCCGCCGCGTCGGCCCCGAGGTGGTATAAGCCTGACTATCCAGGCCGGTCGCCAGTCGATACCTGCCTCGTCTGTCGAGGTTCCAGAGCAGGAATCAGTCAGATGAGCGACAGCGGTCAGTTGAGCGGGAGCAATGCGTCCGCCCTCGAACAGATCGAGCGGGCCAGCGACATCGTCACGGCCTACGTGGCGAACAACGTCATCCAGCCCGGCGCCTTGCCGGACCTGATCGCCGCCGTGCACGCGGCCCTGGCGGAGCTGGGCCGGCCGCCCGCCGCCGAGCCGGAGAAGCCGCAGCCCCCGGTGCCGATCAAGCGGACGCTGAGCCCGGACCACATCATCAGCCTCGAGGACGGCCGGCCCTACAAGATGCTCAAGCGGCATCTCGCCGGGTACGGGCTCACGCCCGACCAGTACCGCCGGAAATGGGGCCTGCCGCACGACTATCCGATGACCGCGGCGAACTACGCCGCGCAGCGCTCCGAGCTCGCCAGGAACAACGGCCTCGGCCGCAGCCGGACGGAGCGCGCCGCCGCGGGCGAGGAGGCCCGCGGGGCGGCGCCGGGCGGCCGGGGCCGCCCGCGCGCCACCTAGCGCGGCCGACGTGGGTGCCGGTTCGGCCCGAGGGAGCGCGTGACCGCAAGGGGCCTCGGAGCGGCGCCCCCCGGGGCCGCGGCCGGGCCCCGGGTGCGGGCGCGCGGGAGCCCCCTGGCCCGGCCGGCCGCGGGCCGCGTCGCGGGTTCCCCCTGATCCAGGGGTGAAAGTCCTGACAGCGAACGGGGACATTCGCCTCGGTTGTGCGGTGAATCCGTGCCCCTTCGCCGGGACAGGCTGCCCGAGGTGATGTAGCGTGAGGGCTCCCGCGGCTGAGATGCGCCAGAGATTTCGTCAAATCCCGGACCCTGTGAGACATCGTGGTGCTCTACTGGCGGCTTCGCCTCCCTGATGTCAGCTCTCTCATCGATATAGCGATCGTGGAAAATGCCCCAGCGCTTCTACTTCCATCTGATCAACGTGACTGCGAAGATCGAGGATCCCGATGGCGTGGAGGCCGACAATCTCGAGCAGGCGGAGGCCGAGGCGATCTCGGTCATCGACGCGATGCGGGACAACGGCGACCTGATCCTCGACTCCGCCGAGTGGCGCCTGGAGATCTGCGACGAGGACGGCCGGGTGATCCGCTCGATCCGGCTGACCTGGGACGAGCTGTTTCCCGAGCGGAAGTCGCACTAGAGCATTTTCCGGCGAAGTGGACACCGGTTCGCCGCGGAAAATGCGGCAGGATGAAAAACCTGGAGCAGCGGCCGATCGCAGCGTGATCGGATGCTGCTCTGGCGCCGCGCCCGGCCGTCCCGGGCCCGGCGGCCCGCGGCGCAGGCGCCCGTCAGCCGGCGTCCTGGAACGCGAAGGCTTGCGCGCCGGCCGACAGGAGCGTGCGCGCCGCGCCCGGGACCGCGGCCCCG
>NZ_QOWC01000208.1 GCF_003574465.1 Methylobacterium crusticola | reverse complement strand
CCGCGAGGCCGGCGGCGGCCCGGTCGGGCCGGGCGGCGGCGGCGCGGAGCGCGGCGGCCAGCGCCGCGGGATCCCGCGGGGGCAGGACGTGACCGTGGCCGTCGAGGATCGCCGCGGCGTCGCCGACGTCGGTGGCCACCGCCACGAGCCCGCACGCCATGCCCTCGGCGAGGGCGTTCGAGAACCCCTCGCCGAAGGCCGAGGACGACACCACGAGGTCGCCGGCCGCGTAGAGCCGCGGCAGGTCGTCCCGGCGGCCGAGGGCGCGGACGTTCGGCGGCAGGCCCGCCAGGGACTCGGTGCCGGCGCCGGCGAGCCAGACGGTCACCTCGGGCACCGCCCCGGCCGCCGCGATCAGGCCGGCATGGTCCTTCATCGGGTCGAGGCGGGCGGCGTGCACCGCCACCACCGCGCCGCACGTCGCGCCGAGCTCGGCCCGCACAGCGGCGCGGGCGGCCCGGTCGGGCCGGAAGGTGTCGGTGTCGATCCCGTTCGGCACCACGGCGAGGCGGCGCGGGCGGTAGCCCTGCGCCAGGTGGAAGTCGGCGCCGGCCCGCGAGTTCGCGATCACCACGTCGGGCCAGCCGGAGACGCGCCGGGCGAGGGCGAGCAGGCGGCCGTAGCGCGCCGCGTCGATGTCGGAATTGCGCAGGCCCCAGGCGAGCCGGGTGGCGCGGGGCGCGCCGGCGAGGCGGTGGGCCGCGGCCGCGAACAGGTCGCCGTGGTAGAGCCAGCCCTGGACCACGCCCGGGCGCGTCGCGCGGATGCGCCGCGCCAGGGCGAGGAGCGTCGCGGCGGCCCCCGGCAGACCGCGCGGCGCCAGCACCTGGACCGGGATGCCGGCCGCGCGCAGGACGGCCTCGTTCGGGCCGCCCGAGAGGGCGACGACGGCCTGCGGCAGGCCGCGGGCCTGCAAGGTGCGGGTGAGCGCGACCAGCATCGTCTCGGCTCCGCCGGTGCGCAGGCCCGAGATGACGTGGAGCACCGGGGGCGGCGTCACGCCCGGGCGCCCGCCTCGGCGGCCAGGGAGGCGGCGTAGCCGGCATTGCGGACCTCGCCGGTGTTCAGGGCCGCGAGGCCCGGCTCCCGGTCGAGGAGCGCCAGCACGGCCTCGCTGCCGAAATCCGGGTCGGCCGGATGCAGGCGCTCGTAGACCGCGGTCACGAAGGCGAGGTCGCCGGGCGTGTCCACGGTCCAGCGCAGGTGCGAGAGGTCGCGCGGGGAGCGCCACTCGGCGGCGGCGAACCGCTCCGGCCGGGCGCGGATGAAGGGCGTCACGTGCTCGCGCTCGGAGGGCAGCACCGCCTCGCGGTCCGCCAGGCGCAGGGCCTCGGCCCCCACCACCTCGACGTCGAGCCCGTCCGGGAAGCTCGGGTGGAGGCAGTTGCTGGTGTAGGCCGCGCCCGCCGCCCGGTGGTGCGCGACCGTGGCGTCGATGACGTCCGGGTCGGCGAGCGGGCAATCGGCGGTGAGGCGCACGACCGTGCCGGCCCCGGGGGCGAGCGCCGCGAGCGCGCCGGCGAAGCGCCCGAGCACGTCGTCGAGGGCGCCGCGGTGCACCGCGACCTGCGCGCCGGCGAGCACCGCGGCCAGATGGTCGTCGCTCGGGTCGGTGCTCGTCGCCACGATCAGGCGGTCGAGGCTGCGGGCGCGCCGCACCCGGGCGATCTGGTGCAGGATCATCGGCAGCCCGAGGATCGGGCGCAGGACCTTGCCGGGCAGGCGCCCGGAGGACGTCCGGGCCTGGAGGATCGCCACGGTGCTCAACCGACCGCCGCCTTGACCAGCACCGCGACGGCCGAGCGGTTCATGCGGTCCGGCACCTGCGTCGAGACGAGGCCGGGCAGGCGCGGGCAGTCGTGGTCGTACTCGAGCCGGAAGGTCTCGCGGTAGCCGAGCGCCCGGAAGGGCGCGGCGTGGTCGGCCTTGTGGCTGAGGAGGGCGACGTCGCGGCGGTGATGGTAGGGCACCGCGAAGGGGGCGTCGGCGCAGAAATCGGCCAGCACCAGCACGCCGCCGGCGTCCACGACCCGGTCCACCTCCGCGACCGCGCGCGCGAGTCCGGGCCGGTCGACGAGGTAGAACACGAACGACACCAGCACGAGGTCGAAGGCGCCGGCGAACGGCACCCGGGCGAGGCTGCCGACCTGGAGCTCGAGGTCGGGCCAGGCCTCGGTCCCGGCCGCCACGGCCGCGCCGCTCGGATCGCAGCCGGCGAGGCGGCGCGCCGCCGGGAGATCCGGCCGCAGGGCGGCGAGGCGCCAGCCGTTGCTGCAGCCGAGGTCGGCCACGCTCCGGATGCGGTCGCGCCGGTCGAGCCCGCGCAGCACCTGCATCACCGGGTCGTCGCGGTCGCGCAGGGCCGCGGCGTTGCGCCGGTACCAGGCGTCGCCCTCGCCGGCGCGGAAGACCGCCTCCTGGTCGGTGCTCACGCCCGCAGTTCCGCGCACACGGCGCGCAGCGCCGCGATCACCGCGCCCTGCTGCGCCTCGGTAAGCTCCGCGAAGATCGGCAGCGACACCGCGCCGGCATAGTAGGCCTCGGCCCGCGGGAACTGCCCGGGCCCGAAGCCGAGGCGGCGGTAATAGGGCTGGGTGTGGACCGGGATGTAGTGGACCTGCACCCCGATGCCCCGGGCCCGCAGGGCCTCGAAGGCCGCCCGCCGCCCGCCGCGCAGCGCGCCCTCCCGGAAGCGGACGGGGTAGAGGTGGAGGGCCGAGGCGCCGTCCGGGTCCTGCCAGGGCCGCACCAGCGGCAGGTCCTCCAGCGCCGCGTCGTAGCGGGCCGCGATGGCGCGCCGGCGCGCCAGGAACGCGTCGAGGCGGCCGAGCTGCGACAGGCCGAGGGCGGCCTGGAGGTCGGTCAGGCGGTAGTTCGGGCCGAGGTCGATCTGCTCGTAGTACCAGGGCCCGTGGCTCTCCCCCTCGAGGAGGTCCGCCTCGCGGGTGACGCCGTGGGTGCGCAGGAGCCGCATCCGGACGGCGAGGGCCGGGTCGTTCGTGGTGGCGGCGCCGCCCTCCGCGGTGGTGATGATCTTCACCGGGTGGAAGCTGAAGACCGTCACGGCGGCGTGGCGCCCGCAGCCGACCGGCTCGCCCCGCCAGGTCGCCCCGAGGGCGTGCGAGGCATCCTCGACCACCCGGAAGCCGAACTCCTCCGCCAGCGCCCGGATCCGGTCGACCGCGCAGGGCTGGCCGGCGAAGTCCACCGTGGCGACGATCGCCGGCAGGCGCCCGCCCGCGGCCCGCGCCGCCGCGAGCTTGCGCGCCAGCGCCTCCGCGTCGAGGTTGTAGGTCATCGGGTCTATGTCGACGAAGTCGACGTCGGCGCCGCAGAGCCGCGCCGCGTTCGCGGTCGCCACGAAGGTATTGGGGGTGGTCCAGACGAGGTCGCCCGGCCCGAGGCCGAGCGCCCGGTAGGCGACGTGGAGCGCCGAGGTCGCGCTGTTGACCGCGACCGCCTCGGCCGCACCCGTGCGGGCGGCCAGCGCCGCCTCGAAGCGCGCCACCAGGGGCCCCTGGGTCAGGAAATCGGAGCGCAGCACCGCCGTGACGGCGGCGATGTCCGCCTCGTCGAGCGACTGGCGGCCGTACGGGATCATCGCGGCGCCCCGCCCGGACCGCTGTCCGTCACCCGGAGGAAACTGCTGTCGAACAACCCCGCACCTCGCCCGCTCGCCGGGGGCGGTGCCTCGGCCGTCGAAACCGCCCGCTTAACAGGCGGGCCGGGCGGCGTCGAGGTTGCGGGCGAGGGCCACCGCCCGCATCACCGCGCGGGTCTCGGCGGCGAAGCGCGCCGGGGCGTAGAGCGCCCGGACGCGCGCCCGCAGGCCCGGGTCGGGCGGGTGCGCGCGGGCATGCCGCAACGCCCGCGCGAAGGCGGCGGGCTCGGGGAGCGCGAGGCAGGCCGGATCGGCCCCCGCCTCCTCCACCATCTCCCGGTGCGCCGGGATGTCCGTGGCGACGAACGGGATGCCGGCCGCCAGCGCCTCGGCGAGGGCGAGGGGCTGGTTCTCGCGCAGCGCCGGGAACAGCGCGATGCCGGCGACCTCCTCCCACACCGCGGCGGCCGGGAGGCCCCCGAGGAGGCGGACGGCGCCGGGACAGGCCGCGGCCCGCCGGCGCAGGGCCTGCGCGTAGGCGCCGTTGAGGGGGGGGCCGATCAGGGCGAGGCTCGCCCCCTCGCCCTCGCGGGCCAGGAGCGCCAGGGTGTCGAGCGCCAGCATCTGGTTCTTGCGCGGCGTGAGCGCGCCGACGACCGCGAGGGCGGCGGGATCGCAGCCCTCGCGCGGGGCCGGCGGCGCCGTCAGGGGGTTGCGCACCCGGTCGGTCGGCAGGCGGGAGGCGTCCGCGCCGTGGCGGCTGATCACGATGCGGCGATCGGCGAGCGCCTCGCGGAGCCGGCGGGACAGGCCCTGCCCGGCCCCCGCGTGCAGGTGCCACACGATCGTGGGGCGCGGGCGCAGCGCCCGCGCGGCAAGGCCGTGGACGTAGAGCGACGGCTCGTCGTGGACGTAGACCACGTCCGGCCGGAAGGCCCGCAGGGCGGCGGCCTCCCGGGCGATCAGGCCGGCGAGGCGCGGCAGCGCCGCGAGCTTCGCCCGCGTCCCGGCGAGGGGCGCGGCGGGGAAGCGGGCCGGCGTCCGGACGTCGGCCTCCGGGATCGGCCCGCGCACCTGCACGACGTGCTCGGCCCGCAGGGCCTCGGCCGCCGCCAGCAGGACCCGCGTCGAGCCGCCATGGGTGTCGTACACGGTCGGGAGCATGATCCTCATCGGATCCTCGTCCTCACGGGAGCCTCACGGGCGGCCGGGCCCTGGCGCGTGGCGGGGATGGGGCGAAGCACGGGACCGGTCGCATCCCGCGTGCCTCCTGCCCGCCGCCATCCCGGGCAGGGGACGCCGGCGGACCGCGCGCGGCGCGGGATCGCGCAGGAACACCGCGCTCGCCGCCGGGTTGGTCCTGCGCCCTCGGCGCCGTGCCGGATCTGTCACGCGTTCCAACTCCATCGGGCGGCGCGGCGCCCTCGGCCACGTCCCGCCCCCGCGCCGCCCGGCGGCGACGGGACCGCGGCGCACGGCATGGGGGGACGTCCCGGTTCCGGGACGCGCCGGACGCCCGGGCGCCCGCCCGCACCGCGTGAGGAGACGCATGGCCGCACCCCGCCCAGACCTGCCCCCGACCCGCACGATCGAGCCGATCGCCGCCCCGCCGGACTCGGCCGAGCCGACGACGGCCCAGCTCAAGGCGGACATCGACAGCGGCCGCACCGGCGACAAGACCGAGGTGTTCGATCCGGGCCTGTCGCCGCTCGGCACCGACGACGAGGCCGCCGGCACCCCGGCGTCGCCCGAGCGGATCGCCCTCGCGCGCCGCACCGAGGGCCCGGAGCGCTGGCGCGGCGGCGGCGAGAAGGCGTCCGACGCCCATCGCGGGCAGAGCCGGGCGCTGCCGCTGTTCCTCGGGTTCATCGTCCTGGCGGCCATCGTGCTCGCCTGCACCCTCTGGCTGCGCTGAGGCGGCGCGGGCCGGCGCCGCCGCGTCGTCACGGCATCGGCGGCTCGTGCAGGCGCACGGCCTCGATCCCATCGACGTCGACGCGGGGATAGCGCCGCATGACCGCGGGGTCGTGCCCGGGCACGACGTGGTCGGGGCCGTCCGCCAGCGCCGCGAGGCGGTCCCAGCTCTCGAGAGTCGCCGCGACGTCGACCGTGATGGCGTACGGGTTCCGCGCCTCCATGTTGGCGTAGTAGTGCGCGGCGTCCGAGGCCAGCACCACGGCGCCCCGGGCCGTCCGCACCCGGACGCATTGCAGCCCCCGCGTGTGGCCGGGCACGAGGTGGACCGAGAGGCCGGGAAACAGCTCCGCGTCGCCATCCGCGAAGCGGACCCGGCCGGCGTAGACCCGCCGCACCATGGCGATCACGTCCTCGACCGCGAAGGCGCCGCGCAGGCGGGCGTGGCACATGCAGCGCCCGGTGGCGAAGGCCATCTCGGCGTCCTGCAGGTGGAAGGTGGCGTTGGGAAAGGCCGCGAGGTTGCCGGCGTGGTCGTAGTGCAGGTGGGTGATGATCACGTCGCGGACCGCCTCGGCCTCGACGCCGAGGGCCCGCAGGCCCTCGACGGGGTGCCGCAGGATGGTGCGGCCCCGCTCCGCCGCGGCCGGGTGGTCGAAGCCGGTATCGACCAGGATTGTGCGCTCGGGGCCGCGCACCACCCAGACGAAGTAGTCGAGCGGCATCGCCTCGTGCGGGTCGCCGTCCGGCGGGAACAGGAAGTTGTCGGCGGCGCGGCGCGCGTGCACGGCGTAGCGCAGGGCGAGGACCTCGTAGGTGCTCATGACGACCTCCCTCACGGGCCCCGGCGCGCCGCGAGCGCGCCCTGCGCCGCCGGCGCGCCCTGCGCCGCGGGCGCGCCCTCGCCCTCCTCCAGCACCGCGAGCGCCGCCGCGGCAGCCCGCTCGATGTGGGCGACGCAGGCGGCCTCCGCGGCCTCCGGATCCCCCTCGGCGATCGCCCGGGCGATCGCCCGAACCTCCTCGACGCTCCGCGCCAGGCGCCCGGGCCGGCCCATCGAGGTGACGCGCAGCAGCGTGATGCGGTTGTGCAGGGTGCTCAGCATCCCCATCGCCACCGCGTTGCCGCAGCCGCGCATGAGGGTCGCGTAGAAGGCGGTCTTGGCCGCGATCAGGGCCGCGGCGCCCGCCTCGTCCCGGGCCGCCTGCGCGAAGCGGGCGGCGTCGCGCTCGAGGGCCGCGACCTCCCGGGCGGGCCGGCGCCGCGCGAACTCGCGGCCCGCGTAGCCCTCGAGCAGGACCCGGACGGCGTAGATCTCCCGCGCCTCCGCGGCCGTGACGACGCTCACGGTCGGGCCGCGATGCGGCACGACGGTGACGAGCCCCTCGGCCTCGAGCTGGCGCAGCGCCTCGCGGATCGAGGTGCGGCCGACGCCCGTGAGGGCGCACAGCTCGCGCTCGATCAGCCGCTGGCCCGGCCTGAAGCGCCCGCCCGCGATGGCCTCGCGCAGCCGGCCCTCGACCAGGACCCGCAGGGTGGCGGGATGGCGCGCGACGCGGAGATCGGCGTCCTGCATGCGCTCTAGCGCGACGGCCCGACCGGCTCGCCGGTGACCGCGCCCTCGGCCTTGAGCACCTCGTGGGCCGCCTTGAAGGCGTCGAGGCCCGCCGGGATGCCGCAATACACGGTGGCGTGCAGCAGCACCTCCTTGATCTCGTCCACGCTCACGCCGTTGGCGAGCGCCCCCTTCACGTGGAGGCGCAGCTCGGCGGGCTTGCCCAGGGCCGTCAGCATGGCGAGGTTCAGGAGGCTGCGGGTGCGCCGGTCGAGCCCCTCGCGGGTCCAGGCGTAGCCCCAGCACCACTCGGTGGTGATGCGCTGGAACGCCATCATGAACTCGTCGGCCTTGGCGAGGCTGCCGTCGACGTAGTCGGGCCCGAGCACCGCGCGCCGGACCTCCAAGCCCTTCTGGAACTGCTCGCTCTCGGCCATGGCGCCTCTCCGGGGTGCGTGATCGCGCCAGCGTCCGGATTTCCTGCTTGTCTGTCAATCAGACAACGCGTTTGATGACGCGCCCCTGAGCGCCGCAGAGAGGATCGCCGTGCCCGAGACCGACAGCACCCCCCTCGCCCCACCGGCCCGCCTCGGGCTGATCGGCCTCGGCAAGATGGGGCTGCCCATGGGACGGCGGCTCGTCGCCTCCGGCTTCGCGGTCCGGGGCTTCGACCCCTTGGAGGAGGCCCGCGCGGCCTTCGCGGAGGCGGGCGGCACGGCCTGCGGCTCGGCCGCCGAGGCCGCGGCCGGGGCCGAGGCCGTCGTCACGATGCTGCCGAACGGCGAGGTCGTGCGGCGCGCGGTGCTGGAGGGCGCGGACGCGGTCGCCGGGGCCATGCGCCCCGGGGCGATCCTGATCGAGATGAGCTCGTCGGCGCCGCTCTCGACCCGGGCGCTGGGCGAGCGGCTCGCCGCCCTGGGGATCGGCCTCGTCGACGCGCCGGTCTCGGGCGGCGTGCGCAAGGCCGAGGCCGGCACCCTGTCGATCATGCTGGGGGGCGCCGGCCCCGCCCTGGCGCGCATCCGGCCGGTGCTGGAGGCGATGGGCAGCGCGCTGTTCGAGACCGGCCCCCTCGGCTCGGCCCACGCCATGAAGGCGCTCAACAACTACGTCTCCGCCGCCGGACTGATCGCGGCCTGCGAGGCGGTGCAGGTCGGCGCCGCCTTCGGGCTCGACCCGGTGGTGATGACCGACATCCTCAACGTCTCGACGGGGCGCAACAACGCGACCGAGAACAAGCTCAAGCCGTTCGTGCTGCCGGAGACCTACGATTCCGGCTTCGGTCTCGCGCTGATGACGAAGGATGTCGGGATCGCCGTGGAGCTGGCGGAGGCCCTCGGCCACCCGGCGCCGTTCTCGCACGCGGTGGCGGCGTTCGCCCGCAGCGCCCTCGCGCGGCTCGGGCCGGAGGCCGACCACACCGCGGTCGACCGCTACCTCAAGCTCCTGGCCGCGCCGTCCCTCAATGCAGGGTCGGGAGAGCCTGGCTGAACGGCACCACGATCAGGTTCTCGTCGTCCGCGTCGCCGACGCAGACGAACCAGTCCGAGAAGTCCGTCACCCCGTAGGCGCTCGCCATCAGGGTGCGGGCGATGCCGAGCGCGTGCTCGCGCGCCTCGCGGAGGTCCACGACGTCGGCGCCGCGGTAGTCGAGCATGAGTTCGTCGGCGTGGCCGCAATGGAAGTAGAGGTGGGTCATGGCACGGAACGCCCTGCGTTGATGCTCCCGAGTGTCGCCCGGGAGGGCCGGCGCTTCCGTGCCGATCGTCACACGATGAACCGGCGCGGCCGGCCCCGGGCCGGGCCGCCGCCCCGGGGCAGCCGGGCGAGGTTGCGCCCGATCTCGAGGAGCAGCATGTCGGCGAGCCGGCGCAGGAACGGATCGCCGAGCGCGTCGACCGCCTCGCGGACCGCGAGGCCGTGCGCCGCCGCCCGCTCGAGCGGAGGCTCCACCACCGCCGCCGTGTCGGTCATGTCTACGATCACGCCCTGCCCGCGGGCGGGCCGGCCCGCGGCGTCGTGCTCGCAGCGCCCGCAGGAGAGGACCCGGCGCTCCGCGGCCCCGTCCGGGCGGATGCGGTAGGCCAGCACGTAGGAGGTGCCCTCCGCGCAGGCCCGCGCGATCCGGGCCCGGACCATGGCGAGGTCCTCCGGATGGATCCGCTCGAGGAACAGGGCCGCCGCGCGCCCGGCCCCGGCGGCGCCGGGCGGTAGGCCGAACAGCGCCACCATCCGGTCGTCCACGTGCAGGAGGTTCGCCGGGATGTCCCAGCGCCAGGTGGCGACGGCGTCGTCCGCCTCGCACGCCGCCGCCAGCCCGTCCCGCGAGACTCCGACCCAATCTGCGCGCACAATTCACTCCAGGTTGCATTGCGATCGGGCCACGTTAGGGGCCGGAGGTCCGTCGGCACAACCGCCGCGATCCGTCGTCCCGACCGCCCGGGACCGCGGTGCGTGCGCCCGCAGGCGCAGTCGCGGGGTCCGGCACGGGGCGTCCGGAGCAGTCGAGGGACGATCAGACGGGATCGGCCGCGCCCCCGAAACCGGGATCGCGGCACTGCGCGCAGATCTGCGCGGCGCGCCGGGACGCGCGGATCATCCGGGACGCGTGCGCGTGGCGGGCGGGCGGAGCGCGTCGTCTTGCGCCGCCGATCGAATCGCGCTCTCGACTGTCACGATGGCGCTGTGACCGAAGCATCGCGGCGCCGTTCCCGCCAGCGACACACGGTCAGGCCGCCGCGAAAGACCTGACGAAACCGGCGCATCCTTGAGGAAGCGTGACATTTGCGCCGCAACCGGGCGAGGCTCCCCTGCGCCAACCGGGCCGGCGGCGCAGGTTCTCGCGGGCCCGGCCACGCGAAGACCTCGGGCGGGCTTGGGGGCGAGGGTCCAGTCCGGCAAGGTCGAGACCGAGCTTCCAGCGTCGCTCGACGCCACCCGTCAGAGCGGGCTCGAGGCGCTCAAGGAGCGTCACGGCGGAGCCTGGCAGGCGGCGCGGCCCGCCCGGGTCGAACGGCCTTCGGGGTCCGCACGAAAGCGGCTCGCCGCGGGGATCCGGCGCGCCCTACTTGTCGCACCCGATGCAGATGCCGGTGTCGATCCTGTCGTTGAGCCGCTCCTCGCGCGTGCGCTCCTGGATGCCGCGGTCGAGTTCCGCGTCGGAGCCCCCGGAGGGCGGCTTGGTGCGGCCGACCGCGCTGGTGTTCGGGGCCGTGATGGTCGCGGCCGGACCGCCGCCGGTGCCGGTCCGGTCGGGCAGCCCCTGCGCCGGGACCGCCAGGGGCCAGAGCAGCGCGGCGAGAGCGGCGGCGGCGCGCAGAGGTGTCACGTGCATCGGAGCCTCCCGTGGCTGACGAAGGGTGGCCGCCCCGGCGCCGGCCCGCCGGGCCGTCCCTCGGGATTCCGGCCGCGGGCGCGTCAGGACGCCGAGGAGCGCCGCCGGTCGGCGGGGGCGGTGCGGTGGTCCGGGTGGTGGCCGAACACGCCGACGGCGACCAGGACGGCCACGAGCGCCAAGCCGATCACGAAAGCCTGCATACTCAACTCCTTCACGCGGAACGGGCCCACGACCGCGTGCGATCGATCTCCCAGGGTGCTCGCCGGAGCCGCGGCCCGGCCGTGCGCTCCTCTAGGCCGCGCTGTGCGACAGGGAGACGACGGCCGGCATACGCGGCGGCGTCCCCACTCTGCACGGCACGGAGCGTCGTTCCAGCCGAAATGTGCGGCGTACCGCTCAATCGAGCGGCATGGCGGCAAGATCTTGAAAGTCGATGCGCGACAGCGAACGATCACGGCAAGGTTCGGTTCGCCGTCTCCGCCGCGACGTCGGGCCCGGCGCCGCCGCCGGAACGGTCGCGCGCCCGCGCCGTTGCCCCGGTCCACCCGCGCGAGGCGCGCCCAGTGCGGCCCGCCGCACGCTACCCGCCGAAGGCGAGCCGCCGCAGGCGAGCCGCCGCAGGCGAGCCGCCGCAGGCGAGCCGCCGCAGGCGGCCACGAGGACGACCCATGACACGATTCCTGCGCACCCTGCTCGCCCTCCCGCTCCTCGCCGGCGGCGTCGCCGCGGCCTCCGCGCAGGGGATCGGCCACGGCTCGGGCACCGCCGCGCCCTCCAGCGGCAACACCGGCTCGGGCATGTCGAGCCAGCCCCCCGGGGCCGGGATCGGAGGCAACAATCCGGGCAGCATGGGCTCGACCGGGACCCAGGGCGAGAGCGGCGGCAACATGGGCACGGGCTCGACGGTGTCGCGCCCGGGCCCCACCGGCAGCGGTGCCCCCGGCACCGGCCCGGGCAGCCAGTCCCGCTGAGCGCGGGGCCGCGGGACGGGCGGGCCCGGGTCGCCGCCGCTCGTCCCATCCGCCCGCCCATCCGCCCGCGGGCGCCGCGGGCTCGGGCCGCACCGGCCCGCTCCCGTCCTCAGCGGCCGGACAGCGCCCGGGCCGGCGCGGTGGCGAGGTCGACGGTCGCGCCCGCGGTGTCGCCGAGGCCCTGGCCGAGGTTGCGCAGGTGCTCGCCGTAGGTCTCGCGGCTCTGGGCGTCGATCACCGCGACCGGGGCCGAGACCGCGAGGCCGGCCGCCGTGCCGACCGTGGCGGCGGCCCCCGCCGTCATCTGCACGATGCGGTCGCCGAGGCCGACGCGCGAATCCGTGACGGTCTGCCCCTGCGCCAGGCGGCGGCCGAGGAGCGCGACGAGCTGCGGGCTGCCGGCGAACTTGCCGTGGTTGAGCGCGTCGTCGGACTTCGCGTCCGTCAGGTTGAGGACCGCGATGTTCTCGCGGGCGAGCTCGCTGCGGTAGGGCTCGGCGCCCGGGTCGATGGCGCCGAGGCGGGCGCCGCCGCTGCCCCAGACCAGGCGCGAGACCGCGAGGGCGTTGTCGTCCTGCGAGACGAACAGGCTGAGCTTCGGCCGGCCCGGCCCCATGTCGCGGAATGCCTCGCGGGCGAGGTCGACGTCGACGTCGGGCGCGGCCAGCACCACGTTGCGGATCTTCCCGGCCACCCGTCCGTCGCGGATCGCCATCTGGCGCAGGGATTCGAGCACCAGCCAGTTGCCCATCGAGTGGGCCAGCACGGTGATCTCGTCGACCTCGGGGTTCCGCGCGAGGCGGCGCAGCACGCCCTCGAGGGCGTTGCGCGAGTAGTTGGTGCTCTCCCGGTCGTAGCCGTAGGCCAGCACGCTGCCGCGGGAGGGCCAGGTGAACAGCACCGGCACCACCTCGGCGCGGGTGTCGTGGACGATCTGGGCGAAGCGGTAGACCGCGTCCTCGAAGCGGTTGTTGAAGCCGTGGACGAAGACCAGCACCTGCCGCCGGCCCGACCGCGCCGTCTGCCGGCGCAGTCGCGACGTCGCCTCCATGCGGTCGAGCGTGTCGGCCCGCAGCGTCACGAAGTCGGTGGCGGGGTCGCCCGGCAGGCTCCTGGGCCATTGCACGGTGCCGGGGGCGCGGACGGCGTCGGGCGGGATCGAGACCGTGATGTCGGCGTAGGCGAGGGCCGGGCCCCGCTCGCCCGAGTACATCTCGCCCGCGGTGGCGGCCTCCTTGCGGGTGGTGGCGACCAGGATGTCGACCCGGCTCGCCCCCGGCACCGTGGCGGCGACCGGCGCCAGGACGCCCCGCGGGGTGCCCGCGCAGGCCCCGAGCCACGCCGCCAGCGCCAGGGCGAGACCCGCCCTCGGCGCCCGCCATCCCGAGCCGACGCCCAAGCCTACGTCCAAGCCGACGCCTACGCCTACGCCACGAACGCCCATGACCCGCCACGATTCCCCGCCGGCGCCGCCGGCCTGCCCCGAGGAGAGCCCTGCCGGTGCGGCACCAATGGGGCGGGCCGGCCGCGGGCGCCGCCCCGCGGGCGACGGCGCGTCGATTGCGGCCCCCTGTGGCCGCGGGGCCGCTTGTCCGCGGTCGGGCGTTGCGGCAAGAGCACGGTCCCGCCCTCCAGGATCCCGAGACCGGCGCGATCCCCGCCGCGACGCCCATGGCCGCCCCGCTCCCGCTCTCCGTCTTCCTCATCGCGCACAACGAGGCCGACCGCATCGGCGCGACGATCGCGGCGGTGCGCGCCCTGAGCGACGACGTGGTGGTGGTCGATTCCGGCTCGACCGACGGCACGCAGGACATCGCGGCCGCCCTCGGGGCCCGGGTGATCCACAACGACTGGCCGGGCTACGGCCGGCAGAAGCGCTTCGCCGAGGAGCAGTGCCGCCACGTCTGGATGCTCAACCTCGACGCCGACGAGGTGGTCCCGCCGGGCCTCGCGGCCGAGATCCGGCAGCTTCTCGCGGCGGGCGAGCCGCCGCACCCGGCCTACCGCCTCGGCATCGCGGAGGTGTTTCCGGGCGAGGCCGCGCCCCACCCTTGGGCCTACACGCTGTGGCCGGTGCGGCTCTACCGGCGCGACCGGGGCCGCTACTCGACCTCGCCGGTGCACGACCGGGTCGACCTCGCCGAGGGGGCGAGCGCGGGCCGCCTGCGGGGCGTGATCCACCACTTCTCGGTGCGCTCCCTCGGCGACCAGCTCGACAAGCTCAACCGCTACTCCGACCGGCAGGCCGACGACCTCGAGGCCCGCGGGGTCGCGATCCCGACCTGGCGCATCTTCGTCGAGCTGCCCGGCAACTTCCTGAAGGCCTATCTCGGCCGGCGCCACTTCGTACGCGGGGTCTACGGCTTCCTGACGGCGATGAACTACGCCATCTCGCGCCACCTGCGCGTCGCCAAGCACTACGAGCGCCGCGTCACGGCGCGGCGCGCCCCCCCCGTCCCATGAGGCGCGCGCCGCCCGTGGCCCGCCCCGGGGCGGATTCGGGCACCGCGCCGTCGCGGGCCTCGCGCACGAGGCCAGGCCCGGCGGCCGTTCCCGACCGACACGGGCCGGCTCCGAGGGCCTGACTCCCCGGCCGCGCCCGCCTATGGTGGGCGTGGCCGTGGCATCGTCCCGAGGCCGCCGGCGCGGGAGTCAAGCGACTGTTGGCCATCGAGGCCCGTACCCGGCCGGGAGCGCGCGCGCAGGCGGCGCCCGCGCCCGCATGCCTGGGCGGGGCCTCGTGCCTGGGCGGGCGCTCGTGCCCGGGCGGGGCCTGGAGCGCACCCGGCCTCCCCGGGGGGCGCGGCGTCGCGGCGGCCCCG
>NZ_QOWC01000207.1 GCF_003574465.1 Methylobacterium crusticola | reverse complement strand
GGTCCGCCGCCGCCCGCGGGCCGGTGCCCGCCTGCGGGCCGATGCCCGCCGGCCCGCCCCGCGGGGCGCGGGGGGACGGCGCGGCGTGGGCCTGACCGTCGTCAGCGTGGCCTATCCCTTCGCCCCGGTGACCGCCGACCCGGCGGGCGGGGCCGAGCAGGTGCTGGCGCAGATCGACCGCGCCCTGGTCCGCGCGGGGCACCGGTCGCGGGTGGTCGCGCCGGAAGGCTCCTGCACGGCGGGCGAGCTGATCGCCGTGCCCGCCGCGGACGGCGAGATCGACGAGACCCGCCGCGCCGCCGTGCACGAGCACGTGCGCGCGGCCCTCGCCGCGGCGACGCGCGAGGGGGATGCGGACGTCGTCCATCTCCACGGGATCGATTTCGGCCGCTACCTGCCCGCGCCCGGCACGCCGACGCTCGCGACCCTGCACCTGCCGCTCGACTGGTACGCGCCCGAGGCGCTCGCGCCGGGGCGCCCGGCGACGTGGCTCAACCCCGTCTCGGACGACCAGGCGCGGCGCGCGCCGGCGGGCCTGCGCCTGCTGGCGCCGATTCCCAACGGGGTCGACACCGAGGCCTACCGGCCCGGCGCGACGAGGCAGCCCTACGCCCTGGCGCTCGGCCGGGTCGCGCCCGAGAAGGGTTTTCATCACGCGCTCGATGCCGCCCGGATGGCGGGGGTCCCGCTCCTCGCGGCCGGCCGGGTGTTCGCCTACGCGGCGCACCTGCGCTACTTCGACGAGGAAGTCGCCCCGCGGCTCGACGCGCACCGGCGCTGGATCGGCCCGGTCGAGGGCGCGGCCAAGCGCCGGCTGATCGCCGAGGCCCGCTGCGTGCTGATCGCCTCGACGGCGCCCGAGACCTCCTCGCTCGTGGCCATGGAGGCGCTGGCGAGCGGCACGCCGGTGATCGCGTTCCGGGCGGGCGCGCTGCCCGACATCGTGGAGCACGGCCTCACCGGCCTCGTCGTGGACACCGTGGAGGAGATGGCCGAGGCGATCGGGCGGATCGGCGCGATCGATCCCGCCGCGTGCCGCCGCGCGGCCTGCGCGCGCTTCCCCGTGCGGCGCACCACCGAGGCCTACCTGCGCCTCTACGCGGAGCTGGCGGCATGACCGAGTCCGGGATCCTCGAGCACTGCGCCCGCGGCGCGATCTCGCCCCAGATCGCCCTCGCCCGGCTGCTGCTCGCGGGCGAGGAGCTCGACGTGCCGGCGCTGGCGCGCCTGGCCGCCGCGCGGCCCGACGCGCCCCGGCTCGCCGCCCTGGCGCGGCTGGCGGAGCATCACCGCGACCGCCTGGGGGCGCTCGGCCGGCTGGCCCGCTCGGGCTTGTGGCCGGGGGGGGACGACGTGCTGGCGGCGACCGCGGCCCTGTTCGACCGCCTCGCCGACGAGGCGCCCGAGGCGGGCGTGGCCTTCTACTCCCTCGGCGACCCCGCCGAGCTCGCCGCGGCCACCGACGAGCTGGCGGGCGTCATCCGGGCCTGGTCCCCTCCCGCGGGCCGCCGGGTGCTGGATTTCGGCTGCGGCATCGGCCGGGTGGCGATCGCCCTCGCGGACGAGGCCGGGACGGTCCTGGGGCTCGACCTGTCCGCCCGCATGGTCGCCGAGGCGCGGCGCCGGGCCGGCGACCGGGGCAACCTGCGGTTCGAGCGGAGCGAGGCGTGCCGCCTCCCCGTCGGCGCCGGCGAGGTGGACCTGCTCGTCGCCGCCGACAGCCTGCCGTTCGTCGTCCGCGCGGACGCCCTCGCGGGCTTCATGGCGGAGGCGGCGCGGGTGCTGGGACGCGGCGGCGACCTGCTCGTGTTCAACTGGTCCTACCGCGGCGATCCGGGGCAGGACGTCGCCGAGGCGCGGGCGCTGGCCGCCGCCTGCGGGTTCGAGGTGCTGCGGGCGGACGAGCATCCGTTCGCGATCTGGGACGCGGCGGCCTTCCACCTCCGGCGGGCCGCGTGACGCCGCAGGAGCACTGGTCGCTGTGGCGGAGCGACCCCCGCGCCACGCCCTTCCAGTCGCCGGCCTGGCTGGACGCCTGGTGGACGCATCTCGGCGGCGGAGACCGCCGCGACGCGGAGGTCCGCGACGCCGCCGGCACGCTCGTGGCGGCGCTGCCGCTGTTCGTGTGGCACGACGGCGCCGTGCGCCGGCTCGTGCCGGTCGGTGCCGGGCACAGCGACTACTGCGACGCGCTGATCGCGCCCGGCACCCCGGCGGACGGGCTGTGGGACGCCATCCTGGGCTGCGCGGAGCACTGGGACGAGCTGCTGCTGCCCGACCTGCGCGCCGATTCCCCTCTCCTCGGACCGCTGCCCCGCGGGTGGCGCGCCGTCGACGCGGAGGCGGAGACCTGCCCGGTGCTGACCCTGCCGGCGGCGGGCTCGCCGCTCGACGGCCTCACCCGGACGCAGCGCCGCAAGGTGGTGCACGACCGCCACCGGGCCGGGCGCCTGGGCCGCGTCGAGGAGGCGCTCGCGTCCCCGGAGGAGATCGACCCGGCGCTCGACGCCCTGTTCGCGCTTCACAGCGCCCGCTGGGCGCGCGCCGGCCAGGCCGGCGTGCTCGGGGATCCCCGCGTGCAGGCGTTCCACCGCGCGGCGGCGCCCGCGCTGGCGAGCGCCGGCTTGCTGCGGATCTCCACAGTCCGACGCGACGGCGCGACCGCGGCGGTCCTGTACGGCCTGGCCGACCCGCGCCGCTGGTACTCCTACATCAACGCCGTCGACATGAGCGAGCCCGGGCAGAGCTTCGGCACCCTCGCCTTCGCCTGCCTGATCGAGGCGGCCGCGGCCGCCCGCGCGGGCGAGTTCCACTTCCTGCGCGGCGAGGAGCCCTACAAGTACCGCTGGGGCGCCGTCCCGCGCCGGACCGTCCGCCGCACGGTGAGGCGCGCCTGATCCGGCCGTCCCGGCCCGGCGCGCGGCTCAAGCGGCGCGGGCCCGGTCCGATCGACCGCCGGGATCGGCCGGCCGGCCTCCGCGAAGGTTCCGAATGAGAGGCGCGCAAGAGTTCGGCGCCCGGAGGTCCGTCCGGAGCCCGCCGTCCATTGCGGCGTGAACGGCGCAGCCCTCGCCCGCCTGCATGCCCGCACCGGAGCGACGGCATCGGCCGAGCGTTGAAATTCCGTCCGGACTGCTCTTGTTCCAACATATACTTCAGAGTTCGACCATATAGTCTCACGTATCACCGGGAACGGCAAAAGCACGGCAAGCCTCGCGCAGGGTCGCCGGCCGCGCCGAGGCCTTGCGCCGAGGCTGGACCTGCATCAAAGCGGCGGGGCCGACCGTCATGCCGCACGGCGCGCCCCACCTCGTGAGCCGATGCAAGCCGTCCTCAACGCCGCCCTTCCGATCTTCTCCCTCATCCTGGTGGGCTTCGTGTGCGGGCGCACGGCCCTGTTCGGGCCAGCCGCCACCGACAGCCTGAACCGCTTCGCGGTCTACCTCGCGCTGCCGGCCCTGATGTTCGGCGCCATGGCGAGGATCACGCCCGAGCAGGTCGCGCAGGTCGGGTTCGCGGCGGCGTTCCTCGGCGGCATCGCGGCCGCCTTCGCGTGCGCCTTCGCCCTGGGCCTCCTGCGCAGCGGGCGCGTGGCCCAGGCCTGCATCGAGGGCCTGGACGCCGGCTACAGCAACGTCGGCTTCATGGGGATCCCGCTCTGCCTGCTGGTCTTCGGCCCGGCGAGCCTCCCGGCGGCCGTCATCGCCACGCTGTTCACGGCCTGCGTGCTGTTCCTGTTCGCCATCGTCGTGATCGAACTCGACCTCCAGAAGGGGGCTGGCCGGGCCGGAACGTCGCGCAAGGTCGTGCTCGCGCTGGTCCGCAATCCCCTGCTGATCGCCCCGCTCGCGGGGCTCGCCGTCGGCCTGACCGGGCTCGCCGTTCCCGGACCGGTCGAGCGCTTCGCGGCACTGCTCGGCGGCGCCGCCTCGCCCTGCGCGCTCGTGTGCATCGGCCTGTTCCTCGCACAGGAGCGGGTCGGGCTCGCGGATGTGCGGACGATCGGGGCCCTCGTCGGCCTGAAGCTCGTGCTGCAGCCCGCCGTCACGGCGCTCCTGGCCTACCAGGTCTTCGAGATGCCGACGCTCTGGGCCCGCGCGGCCGTGCTCCTCAGCGCCCTGCCGATCGGATCGGGGCCCTTCACGCTGGCCAAGCTCTACGGGCTGGACGCGGGGGTGACCTCCGGGGCGATCCTGCTCTCGCACGTCGCCTCGGTCCTGACGGTCTCGCTCCTCGTCGCGTGGCTCTCCTGAGGCGGCCCGGCGGGCGCGGCCCGCGACGACCGCCGGGGCTTGCCGCCCACCCGGGCCTGCCGCGGTCCTGGTGGCACGGAGCGCGATCGGAGTAACGTGCGGGCGCAACGAAGCAACACACGAGCCGGGAGGATTGCGCCATGATCCGACTGACCCGCCGCGCGATGGTCGCCGCCGGGGCCGCGGGCCTCGCCGCCCCGTGGGCCGCCCGGGCCGCGGAGCCCGACTTCCGGCTCAAGTTCGGCAACATCGTCTCGGGCGACCATCCGCTCAACCTCGCCATGGGCCGGGTCCGCGACCGGGTCGCGCGCGAGACCGGCGGCCGGGTGGTGATCGAGCTTTTTCCCAAGAACCAGCTCGGCTCGGACGCCGACATGCTGAGCCAGCTGCGCTCCGGCGCGCTGGAGATGTTCGCGCAGACCGGCGTCCTGATGTCGACCCTGGTGCCGGTCGCCTCCATCAGCGGCGTCGGCTTCGCCTTCCCGAGCTACGACAAGGTCTGGCAGGCCCTCGACGGCCCTCTCGGCAAGCACGTCCGGGGCGCCTTCGAGAAGGCGGGCCTCGTCTGCATGGAGAACTCCTACAACCACGGCTTCCGGCAGACGACCTCCTCGACCAGGCCGATCCGCACGCCCGAGGACTTCAGCGGGTTCAAGATCCGCGTCCCGCCCTCGCCGCTCTGGACCTCGATGTTCAAGGCGTTCGGGGCCTCCCCGGTCTCGATCCCGTGGGGCGAGACCTACTCGGCGATGCAGACGCGGATCGCGGACGGCCTCGAGCAGCCGCTGATCGGCCTCCTCGTCGACAAGATGTACGAGGTGCAGAAGTACTGCTCGCTCACGAACCACATGTGGGACGGCTTCTGGGTCCTCGCCAACCGCAAGTCCTGGGACCGCATGCCGCCCGACCTGCGCGCGATCGTGGAGCGGAACATCAATCAGGAGGCGCTCGCTCAGCGTCGCGAGGTCGAGCACCTGAACGCGACGCTGCAATCCGATCTGCAGTCGCGGGGCCTTCAGTTCTTCACCGTCAACAATGCCGATTTCCGGCAGAGGCTGGTCACGTCGGGCTTCTATCTGGAATGGCAGAAGCGCTACGGCGAGGAGGCCTGGGCGCTGCTGGAGGCCACCACCGGCAAGCTGGGCTGAGGCGAGGCCGCCCGCCGCGACCGCCCCGAGGACTGGGCCCGAGGCACGCGGCCGGCCCGGCCGTGCCCGGACCCCGACTCACGAAGGAGCCCGCGCGGCCGGCGCGGGCTCCGCCTCCCCCCGATCAGCGAGGAGCCCCGACCATGCCCGCCGCCGCAAGCCGTTTCGCCGACCTCGACGGGGCGACGCTCCACTACCGCGAGGCCGGCGAGGGCGACGTCGTCGTGCTCGTGCACGGCATCCCGCAGACCTCGCACGAGTGGCGCCACGTGATGCCGCGCCTCGCCGAGCATTACCGCGTGATCGCCCCCGACCTGCGCGGCCTCGGCGACTCGTCCCGCCCGGCCGGCGGCTACGACAAGAAGACGCTCGCCGACGACCTGTGGCAGCTCGTGCGCGGCCACCTCGGCGTCGAGCGCTTCTTCCTCGTGGGCCACGACTGGGGCGGTCCGGTCGCCTTCTCCCTCGCGGCGCAGCACCCGGACGCGGTGCGTCGGCTCGCGATCCTGGACGTCGTCATACCGGGCGACGGGGGCGACTTCTCGCAGGGCGGACGGCGCTGGCACCACGCCTTCTTCCGCACCCTCGACCTGCCGGAAGCCCTCTGCCACGGGCGCGAGGAACTGGTGGTCGGCTGGCTGTTCGACAATTACGGCCACCGCCCGAACTGCATCGGGCCCGAGGACCAGCGCGAGTACTTCCGCACCTACACGACCGTCGGGGCGTTCCGGGCCATGCTGGCCTTCTACCGAGCGCTGCCCGTGGACGCCGAGGACAACCGGGCGATCCTGGCGCGGAACGGCAAGCTCCGGATGCCGGTGCTCGCGCTCGGCGGCGAGAAGAGCTTCGGGCGCGGGATGGAGTGCATCGAGTCGCTGCGGCGGGTGGCCGAGGACGTGCGCGGCGGCCTCGTGAAGGAGTGCGGCCACTGGATCCCGGAGGAGCAGCCGGAGGTGCTGCGCGACGAACTCATGCGCTTCTTCGCCGAGGACGCGGGCTGAGGCCCGGTGCCCGAGGGGAGCCCGCATCCGCCGCGCGGGTCCTCACCTGCGCCGGTGCGCTCGCCCCGGGCTTCACCAGCCCGCCGACCCTGCTCCTGCTGGCCGCGGGCCGTGCCGAGCCTCGAGACCATGGCTTGCCGAGTGCGGCCGGCCGGCAATGTAAGGGCGATGACCTCCGCCCACCTCACCGGCCCCCTGCCCTCGCCGCCCGCCGATGGCGGCCCCACGCTCGACGCCCTCGCCCGCGAGCGGCTCGGTCGTTACCTCCAGGCCCTGTACGAGCCCGTTCTCGACGAAGGGCTGGATCCCCGGCTCGCCGAGCTGCTCCAGCAGCTCGACCGCGACAGGGCGGAGCAGCAGGGCGGGGAGCCGGCCTCGGGCGGGCGCAGCACCCGGGTGCTGAAGGGGTGACGCGCGGCTTCACGTGAGGGGATCGCGGCCCGGCCGGGTTCTCAGGCCTCCCGCGGGCCCGGGGCCGCGCCCGCGGGACCGGGACGGGACGCAACAATCGGCGCCATCCGCCTGAAACGGCGGGCCGGCATGGTTAACGCCACGCTTCGACTGGAAGCGCGCAGCCGCCCACCGGGCGCTGCCGGACGTCACGCCGAGCACGATCAAGGTCCAGGTCCCATGAACGCCATCGCCGTCGCCTTCACCGCCGCCGTCCTCGCCGGGGGCGCCGCCTACGCGCACGAAACCCTGACCCGCACGCCGTCTCGGCAGGCCGGCACCCTGACCTGCACCACCAAGCCGGACCTGAGCCTGGTGTTCGGCCGGACGCCGGTCGCCGACTGCACGTTCGTGTCCGACCGCGGCGACTTCAAGCAGACCTACGCGGCGATGCTCTCCCCCGTCCGGCGCACCCGGGACGTGACCGTGGCCGAGACCATGACCTGGAGCGTCATGACGGCGGACGGCTTCAGCCGGCCGAGCATGATCAGCGGGCCGTTCACGGCCCTGGCCGACCACCCCGACATCGTCACGGCGAAGGGCGCGCGTGACGCCGGGACCGGGCCCGTGAGCCTGAGGCTCGTCAGCCACTCGGGTCAGCGCGTCGCGAATTTCGCGCTCGGCAACCCGCGGATCGATTTCGCGGCCGTCGGCACGAGCCTCGCCCGCTAGGGCCGCGCCCGCCTCGACCGGAACGGGTGCGGCTCTCGCGCCGGGCGGGTCCCGGCGGCTCACCGGATCGGGCGTGGCCGGATGCCGGCTTCCGGCCGGCCCGCACGCCGGCCCCGGCGCACGGGGATCCCGCGTGCCCGGCGTCATCCGGCGCGGCAGCGCCTCCGATCCCCGCCTCCGCCCGCGGAGCGCGCCGTTCCTGCGCAGGCGGAGCCCGGGCCGAGGCTGCCGCCGCGCCGGATGACGCCGGGCGGTGCGGGCGCGCAGGAGCGGCCGAGCACGAGCGAGCGGACGGGTCCCATGCTGTTCATGATCATCGAGCGCTTCCAGGACAACGACATGGTGCCGGTGTACCGCCGCGTGCGGGATGCCGGGCGCATGCTCCCCGAGGGGCTGGAATACGTCGACAGCTGGGTCGAGCCGAGCTTCGCGCGCTGCTTCCAGCTCATGCGCTGTGACGATCTGCGCCTGCTGCAGGCGTGGGTGCTCGGCTGGCGCGGCACCGGGGTGACGTTCGAGATCGTTCCTGTCGTGCCGAGCCAGGACACGCGGACGATCGTCATGCCGCTCCTCGACCAGTCCGGCTGACCGCGACCGGCGGCACGATCCCGGAGGGTCGCCGGAGCACGGCCCGCAACGCGGCGCCGCGGCGTCCGCCGGCAGGCCCGCGACGGCGAACGGCCGGTGCCGGGCGCAGGCGCGCACCGGCCGCGGATGCGTATCGGCCGGGAAGCGCCGGGCGAGCGGCCGACTTCGCGTGCCGGCCCGGGCGGGCGGGGACGCGGCACGGATGCGCGAGGCCCTCGCGCCACCTGAATCAGGTCGAGCCGCCAGTCTACGCCCCGTGCCGAGGCGACCGCCAGCTCGCATGATCCTCGAGAACTCGCGGCGCGCTCACGCGATTACCGCCACGCCGCGCGCCTCGATCCGTCAGCGTGGGAAAGTCGTTGTCGCGAGATCTACTCGGCAGCCCAAACCAGTTTGGCATCCTGGTTGGATTGAGAGTTGATCAGCTTTCTGATCAGACTCGCCACGTGCTGCCGGACCGCCTCTCCTTGCTCCGACGGGTTGCCGGAACCGTACTCGACCCTGTATTTACTTGAGGTCGACATAATCTAATCTTTCATGTTGGAGGTTGATACAATGCTTGACTAATCTGCCGCGCGTCCGCATCTGTGCAGGCCGTGCGTTCTGATTGAAAGTAGGATGCCACTCGACAATAAGAGCATAATATTTACGCACAAATGCGGTGGAAGGCCAGTTAAATTTTTGTTCTGATTGATGCTACATGAATGCACGCGCAAGGTTCGATTGCACACTAAGAGGTTGTAGCGGCTAAACTTCTAGTAAGTGACGCCGAGAGGGACAGGCATGACCCGACGCTTCTACTTCGACCTGTTCAATGACTCGACCGTCATTCGTGACGAGGAAGGTGTCGAGGTGGATGATCTCGACGAAGCGCTGAAGCAAGCCTGGTTTACAATCGAAGAAATGCGTGAGAGCGGCGAACTCGAAACCTTAGCTGGCGATTGGCAATTCGCGGTCCGGGATGCCGTCGGCACGGTCCTGAAGATCCTGTCCGTGTCCTGACGGCGCCGCAGCGTGCCCGGCGCGGGCTGCGGAGGGGGTGGCGGGCTCGGTGCGGGCCGTCGCTCCATCGCCGGCCCCGGCGGCCGGCGCGGGCAGGCGCTCGAACCGTCCTCGCCCGGCCGGCGTTGGCCCAGGCCCCTCGAGAGGAATCGCCATGGCCGACGAGACCGACGACAAGCTGACCGCGCGGCCGCATCCGACGCGGAAGGACGAGGACACGGCGGCGCCGAAGGCCGGCGGACCGCTCACCGACGTGGGCAGCGCCGGCAAGGGCGACGCGAACGATCCCGGCCGCAATCCCGCCGGCGAGGAGACGCGGCGTCGAGGACAGTCGCGCGAGGGCGAGGTGTAGCCGAGGCCGGCGTGCCGGAGGCGTCGCGGCCCGGGACCGCGGCCCGCGGCGTCGCCCGTGGCCCGGTCCATGCCTGGCCGGGCTCGCGGGATCGTTCAGCGCGGAGGCCCTCACATGTCGGGCGACGTCGTACCCAGGACGCGAGGGTGGAGGGCCGTGAGCGGGACGGCCGATTCGGCCCGGATCCTGACCGTCACCGGCGAGGTCGCGCTCGGCAACGCCGACGAGTGGCCCGGCCTCGGCCCGTCCGAGCCGCCGGGCCCGGACCCGGCCATCCTCAACCTGGATCTCGAGGTCGCCACGGACGGGCCGGGCGCGCTGGCCCCGCACTGGGCCGCTATCCGTTTCGCCTGGCCGCTGCCGGCGGCGGGGCCGTCGAGCGTCCGGGTCATGTGGATGGGCGTCGAGGTGGCGTTCCTCCCCGTCGCCGAGGACTGAGCGCGCGGCCCGCGCGAGCGACGGGCCGGGCTGTCGCCTCGAGCGGTCGCGGGGGCGGGGTGAGCGCCTCGGTCAGGTGCCGGCGGATTGGTGCGAACGCCGCAGGAACCGCTCCGTCGCGGAGCCGACGACGGCGGCCACGAAGAGGCCGAAACCGGCGCAGGTGGCGGCAGGGGAGCTGGTCCAGAGCGCGGACCAAGGAAGCAGAGTGGCCATGGTGCATCGTGGATACAATCCACGGCAGGTTTTCGCGAGTTACAAATCGGTAAGGCTGCGCCTCGCGCCCTGCATGCGCCCCTCGGCGACGGGCATCGACGGGGCAGGCCTGCGCACGGTCGGAGCCCGTCCGGCACCGGGCCGGGGGCGCCCGGCGTCTCGGGCCCGAGGACTGGCGGCCCCCGGCGCGGCCGCCACGCGGCGCCGACGCGTTCGTCCCCGCACGTGTCCTCCGGCACGCTGACCTTCCGGCGTTTCCCTTAAGTTCGAGCTGATCTCAAGTTCGCGCAGATCTTGCGTTTCGGGAGGCTGGCGATGCTCGCTCACGCGCACCACGGTCACGACAAGCGTCATCGGCTCCTGCGCGCGCTCGACACGTCCGGCGTCGAGCATCTCTGGCTGTCGGGCTACACCGTGAATTGGGAAACCGGAAAGCCTCTGACCGGGAAACCCGTCAAGGACGGCAAGGCCCACACGCATTGCAGCGCCTTCGTTGCCGCAATCGCGATGCGTCTCAACGTCTACATCCTGCGGCCGCCCGAGCACGGGACCGTGCTGCTGGCCAACGCCCAGGGTTACTGGCTGCGCGACGTCGGGGCGGGTCGCGGCTGGCGCCCGCTGCTCGACGAGCGGCAGGCGCAAGCGCGGGCCGACGCCGGCGAACTCGTGGTGGCCTCGTACATCAATCCCGATCCGGCGGTGTCGGGCCACATCGCCTTCGTGCGGCCGGATTCCGGCCTCGCGGCCCTGGAGATCGCCCAGGCGGGGCACCACAACTTCGCGCGGGGCACCATGGATCAAGGCTTCGGAACGCGGCGCTGGCGCGTCCACTTCTACGCGCACGCGCTGTGAGTCCGGCGCCGGACGCGGCGCACCCGCCCGCCGGGCCGGGGCCTCGCTGCGGGCGGTCTCGGCCGGCGGACGCGAGCCCGCGTGCGGTCCCGCACATCGGCGGGACCCGGGGTGGTTTAGGAGACCTCCACCACGAGCAGCGGCATCCGACGGAACGCACGACGCTGCGACGGCTCGCCCTGCGGGCGCTCCGGAATGGGAGCAAGGCAATGAAGCATCCTATCCTTCATCGGCATCCGGACGGCTCCGCTCACTACACGCATTGCTACGGTGAGAACGACCGCCGGCCGTACCGCTTCGAGTGGCAGCGGCCGGCTCGGCCCGTCGCTCTGCGCCGCAGGGCGCTGTCGCGCTGGGTCCTGCTGGCGGTCGTGTCCGGGGTCGCGACCGCGGCGGCATGGGCCGCGATGCCGGAATCGCCCTGCGCGGGTGAGCGGATCGCCCTCTCCCACAACCACGTCGAGACGCTCTGAGGCGGAGCGGCCGTCCGGCTTGCCGGGCGGCCGCTCCGGCATCAGCGGGGCGCGCGAACCTCCCGATCCTGAGGCGAGCCGCCACCCGGGCGCGGTCCATGTCCCTGAGAGCGCCGTCGTCCGGATCCTGCCGCGTCCGCGTCAGGCCGAGGCCTGGGGATTGAAGACGACGTCCACCCAGTAGTTGGTCCGCTGGAAGGAGTTCGCCGGGAACAGGCTCGAGCCGCCGTAGGCGTAGACGCCGTTGCCGCCCGACGCGTCGCTCGCCGGCGCGGTGAGGGATCCGCTCGTGACCGCGTCGGCGAAATAGTTGGAATCGCTGGAGTAGTGTCCGGCGTCGGTGTGGTAGGAGGCGACGTAGGTCGTCCCCGGCGTCAGGGTCACGGGATTGGAGAAGGTGGCGGTCTGCCAGCCGCTCGCGCTCTCGTTGGTGAAGGTCGCGGTCGCGAGCTGCTGGCCCGTGCTCGACCAGATCTCGCCGGTATGGGTGCCGGTGTCCTGGCTGCCCTTGTAGAACCGGATCGCACTCACCGTGCCGGCGCTGGACGACTGGAACTTGACCCCGAGCTCGACCGGGCTCGAATCGGCGGTGTTCACGGTCGCAGGCGTCGCCGTGGCCGAGAACAGGCTCACCGGGCCCGTGCTCGCCTCCGCGACCTTGAAGCTGACGCTCGCCGAGGCGGTGCCGCCGCGCCCGTCCGCGACCGCGTAGGTGAAGCTCGCCGGGCCGGTGTAGCCGGTCGTCGGCGTGAACGTGATGGTGTTCGCCTGGGCGTTCAGCGCCACGGTGCCGTTCGTCGGCGCGCTCACCCCGGTGACCGTGAGCGCGTCGCCGTCCGGGTCGGTGTCGTTGGCGAGCAGCGTCGCGGCCTGGATGACGGTTGCGGTGTTCAGCGTCACTGTCGGGCCGGTGTCGTTGACGGCCACCGGCGGCTGGTCGGTGCCGCTCGCCGGGTTGAACTGGACGTCCACCCAGTAGTTCGTCGCCTGGTAGGAACTCGTCGGGAACAGAGTGCTGCTGCCGTAGGCGTAGACGCCGTTGCCGCCCGACGCGTCGCTCGACGGTGCGGTGAGGGGCCCGCTCGTCGTGGCGCTCGTGAAGTAGCTGCTGCTGCTCGAGTAGTAGCCGGCGTTGGTGTGGTAGGAGGCGACGTAGGTCGCCCCCGGCGTCAGGGTCACGGGGCTCGAGAAGGTCGCGGTCTGCCAGCCGCTCGCGCTCTCGTTGGTGAAAGTCGCGGTCGCGAGCTGCTGGCCCGTGCTCGACCAGATCTCGCCGGTATGGGTGCCGGTGTCCTGGCTGCCCTTGTAGAACCGGATCGCACTCACCGTGCCGGCGCTGGACGACTGGAACTTGACCCCGAGCTCGACCGGGCTCGAATCGGCGGTGTTCACGGTGGCGGGCGTCGCCGTGGCCGAGAACAGGCTCACCGGGCCCGTGCCCGCCGCCGCGACCGTGAGGCCGACGCTCGCCGAGGCGGTGCCGCCGCGCCCGTCCGCGATCGCGTAGGTGAAGCCTGCCGGGCCGGTGTAGCCCGTCGTCGGCGTGAACGTGATCGTGTTCGTCTGAGCGTTCAGCGCCACGGTGCCGTTGACCGGCGCGCTCACCCCGGTGACCGTGAGCGCGTCGCCGTCCGGGTCGGTGTCGTTGGCGAGCAGCGTCGCGGCCTGGATGACGGTTGCGGTGTTCAGCGTCACTGTCGGGCCGGTGTCGTTGACGGCCACCGGCGGCTGGTCGGTGCCGCTCGCCGGGTTGAACTGGACGTCCACCCAGTAGTTCGTCGCCTGGTAGGAACTCGTCGGGAACAGAGTGCTGCTGCCGTAGGCGTAGACGCCGTTGCCGCCCGACGCGTCGCTCGACGGTGCGGTGAGGGGCCCGCTCGTCGTGGCGCTCGTGAAGTAGCTGCTGCTGCTCGAGTAGTAGCCGGCGTTGGTGTGGTAGGAGGCGACGTAGGTCGCCCCCGGCGTCAGGGTCACGGGGCTCGAGAAGGTCGCGGTCTGCCAGCCGCTCGCGCTCTCGTTGGTGAAAGTCGCGGTCGCGAGCTGCTGGCCCGTGCTCGACCAGATCTCGCCGGTATGGGTACCGGTGTCCTGGCTGCCCTTGTAGAACCGGATCGCACTCACCGTGCCGGCGCTCGAGGCCTGGAACTTGACCCCGAGCTCGACCGGGCTCGAATCGGCGGTGTTCACGGTCGCGGGCGTCGCCGTGGCCGAGAACAGGCTCACCGGGCCCGTGCCCGCCGCCGCGACCGTGAGGCCGACGCTCGCCGAGGCGGTGCCGCCGCGCCCGTCCGCGATCGCGTAGGTGAAGCCTGCCGGGCCGGTGTAGCCCGTCGTCGGCGTGAACGTGATCGTGTTCGTCTGAGCGTTCAGCGCCACGGTGCCGTTGACCGGCGCGCTGACCCCGGTGACCGTGAGCGCGTCGCCGTTCGGGTCGGTGTCGTTGGCGAGCAGCGTCGCGGCCTGGATGACGGTTGCGGTGTTCAGCGTCACCGTCGGGCCGGTGTCGTTGACGGCGGTGGGCGGCTGGTTGGCGGTGCCGTTCGCCGGGTTGAACAGCACGTCGACCCAGAAGTTCGTCGACTGGTAGGTCTGGTCGGGGAACAGGTTGCCGCTGCCGTAGGCGAAGACGCCGTTGCCGCCCGACGCGTCGCTCGACGGTGCGGTGAGGGGCCCGCTCGCCGTGGCGCTGGCGAAGTAGCCGACGCTGCTCGAGTAGTGGCCGACATCGGTGTGGTAGGAGGCGACGTAGGTCGTCCCCGGCGTCAGGGCGACGGGATTCGAGAAGATGGCGGTCTGCCAGCCGTCCGTGGTTTCGTTGGTGAAGGTGGTCGTCGCGAGCTGCTGGCCGCTGCTCGACCAGATCTCGCCGGTGTGGGTGCCGGTGTCCTGGCTGCCCTTGTAGAACCGGATGCCGCTCACCGTCCCGGCTGTCGCGGTCTGGAACTTGACCCCGAGCTCGACCGCGTAGGTGTCGACCGTGTTCACGGTGGCGGGCGTCGCCGAGCCGG
>NZ_QOWC01000206.1 GCF_003574465.1 Methylobacterium crusticola | reverse complement strand
CGCCGGCGGCGGCGCCCCCCGGGCGCGGCCCGCCATCCACCCGGGTGCCGGCGTCCCGGCCGGTCGGCCCGCAGGCCCCGGCCGGAGGCGGGTCGCGTCGCGTCGTCGTCATGCGTCACCCGCGGCTGGCGGTCGCGCGGGTCTGTCTTGCTCATGGGCGGAAAATCTGGCGTCCCGCGCCGGGCGCGTCAACGGGAAGGTTCTCCCGCGGCGGGCACGGCGGCCGGCGCGGCGGTCTCCCGGAGGCCGCCCCCGGAGGAACGGTCCTGCCGGGCGCGCCGGGTTCCCGGCGGCGGCCCCGCCGGCCCCGGGGTCAGGCGCGGCTCGCGGCCTCCAGGGCCTCGGACAGGTCGTCCAGGAGATCGGCCTCGGCCTCGAGGCCGACGGACAGCCGCAGGAGGTCGTCGCCGACGCCCGCCCGGCGGCGGGCCTCGGGGTCCATGGCCGCGTGGGTCATGGTCACCGGGTGCGCGATCAGGCTCTCGATCCCGCCCAGGGACTCCGCCAGGGTGAAGATCCGCAGGGCTCCGACGAGCGCGCGCACGGCCTCGCGCCCGCCGGCGAGCTCGAAGCTCAGCATGGCGCCGAAGCCGCTCTGCTGGGCCTTGGCGAGCGCGTGGCCCGGGTGGCCGGGAAGTCCCGGGTAGTGGACGCGGGTCACCGCCGGATGGGCCGCCAGGAGCGACGCGAGCGCCCCGGCGCTCTGCTGCTGGCGCTCGACGCGCGCGAAGAGCGTGCGGACGCCGCGCAGGGTCAGGTAGGCGTCGAAGGGCGAGCCGGTCACCCCGACGGTGTTGGCCCAGGCGCCGAGCTCGTCGCCGAGGGCGGCGTCCGCCGCCACCACGGCGCCGCCGACCACGTCCGAGTGGCCGTTGAGGAACTTCGTCGTGGCGTGCACGACGAGGTCGGCCCCCAGGGCGAGCGGCTGCTGCAGCGCCGGGGACAGGAAGGTGTTGTCGACGACCAGGAGGGCGCCCGCCGCCCTGGCGAGCGCCGCGGTGCGCCGGATGTCGACGACGCGCATCAGCGGATTGCTGGGCGTCTCCGTCAGGACGATCCGGGGCCGCTCCGCCAGGGCCGCCGCGAGCGCGCCCTCGTCGGTCTGGTCCACGAAGGCGACGCGGTAATGCCCCTTCGCGCCGCGCGAGGAGAGCAGCCGGTGGGTGCCGCCGTAGCAATCGTGCGGGGCGACCAGGAGGTCGCCCGGCGCGAGGCGCGACAGGGCGAGGTCGAGGGCCGCCATGCCGCTCGCCACCACGACGGCGCGGGCGCCGCCCTCGAGCCGCGCCAGGGTGTCCGCGAGCTGGTCGCGGGTGGGGTTGCCGAGCCGGGAGTAATCGTAGGCGCGCGGCTGCTCGAAGCCCGCGAACGCGTAGGTCGACGACAGGTAGAGCGGGGGCGTGACCGCCCCGAAGGCGGCGTCCGTCCCGATCCCGTTCGCGGCCGCGATCGTCCGCGCTGCCCGTCGACGCTCCGCCACGATCCCGCTCCCCTGCTGGTGCGCCCCCGCGCACGGTCCCGCGCGCCCCGAGCCGGCGCGGGGCGGCCGCGCCGTCCTCGTCGCGCGGCGCCGTCCCGTTCGGAGCGCCGCCTTCGTTCTGTATATGAAACGAATCGATCGATCAACAGGACGAAGCCCGCGGCCGCCGGAGCCCGGCCCTCAACCCTGCAGCCACACCTCGGCGAAGTTCGAGGACACGCCCGTCGCGCCCGTCGTGTGGTCGACCACGCGCCGGTTGAACACCGTGATGGCCCGGCTGAGGAACAGCGGCAGGACCGGCAGGTCGTCGAGCAGGATCGCCTGGACGGCGTCGATGGCGGCCTTGCGCCGGGCCCGGTCGCCCTCGACCGCGATCGCGGCGAACAGGCGGTCGACCTCCGGGTTGGCGTAGCGGCTGGCATTGGTGAAGGCCACGCCCTTGCGCACGTTGTCGCTGGTGAAGAAGCGCTGCAGGCCCACCGTCGGGTCGAACATGTTCGTGAACGGGTGGTTGGTGAAGTCGAAATCCCGGTCGGTGTAGACGCGCCGGAGGTAGGACGGGAAGTCCTGGCCGCGCACCGTCACGTCGATGCCGACCCGGGCGAGTGAGGCGCGGATGACCTCGCCCGTGCGCCGGAAGCCGTCGCCGAAGGGCTGGTAGTCGTGCGTGAGGGCGAAGCGCGTCCGCCCGCGGCGCGGGAAGCCGGCCCCGTCGAGGAGCGCCTCGGCCCGCCCGGGGTCGAAGGCGTAGCGCGGCACGTCCGGATTGTAGAACGCCGTGAGGGTCGGGCTGACGATGCTGTCGGAGGGATCGCCGAGCCCGTACCAGGCGACCTTGAGGAGCGCCGGGCGGTCGATCGCGTGGGCGATCGCCTGCCGCACGGCGCGGTGGCGCAGGTAGGGATTGTCGAGGTTGAACTCGATCCCGTAGATCGTCGGGCCGTACTCGTTGCCGCGGCTCTCCAGGCCGAGATGGGGCAGGGCGGCGAAGCGCGCGATGTCGGGGGGCGCCACCGGCGTCGCGCCGCCGAGGTCGACGTCGCCGGTCTCGAAGGCGGCGGCCCGGGCGGCGCCGTCCGGGATGATCCGGACCACCAGCCCGTCGAGGTAGGGCCTGCCGGGATCCCAGTAGGTCGGGTTGCGCGCGTAGCGGACGTGGCTGCCCGGCACCCACTCCCGGAACACGAACGGCCCGGTGCCGACCGGCGCGCGGTTGGCCGGGTTGGCCAGGGGATCGCCCCGGCCCTCGTAGAGGTGCCGCGGCAGGATCGGCGATTCCGCGCCCGCCAGCGCCGCCAGCAGGTAGGGGGCCGCCCTGTCGAGCGTCAGCACCACGGTGTGGGCGTCGAGGGCGCGCGCCTCCCTCAGGTTGGCGAAGGTGGTGCGGCCGCGCGGATGGGCGCGGCGCAGGAGGTCGATCGAGAAGGCGACGTCCTCGGCCGTGAACGGCGCGCCGTCGTGCCAGGTCACGCCCCGGCGCAGCGAGAGGCGGTACGCGAGCCCGTCCCCGCTCACCTCCCAGGCGGTGGCGAGCTGCGGGCGCGGGGTCAGGTCGAAACCGTAGGTGAGCAGCCCCTCGTGCACCTTGGTGCTCGCCTGGATGGCGGGCCCTTCGGTGGTGTTGAAGCACACGAGCGTCGTCGGCTCGGGATGGATCACGACGTTCAGGATGCCGCCGCGGCGGGGCGCCCCGGCGGCGCGGGCCGGGCCGGGCCGGGCCGGTGCGAGGCCGCCGGCCGCGAGGGCGAGCAGGGTCCTGCGGGAGGGGGACCACGCGGTCGTCGCGCGGCTCATTGGAAGGTGCCCGGCTCGGGGTAGGCCCCGGTCAGGAACCAGGTCCCGACGTTGCGGATCTTGTACTCGGCGGGGTTGTGCAGGGTGTGGGTGCGGACGTTGCGCCAGAAGCGGTCGAACCCGTAGGCGGCCGCCGAGGCGCGGGCGCCCATCACCTCGAACACCGTGCTGGTCACCTCGAGGGCCACCGCGCCCGCGTGGGCGTTGGCCGCCGCCACCGCGACGGCGGCCTCGCCGCGCTCGGCCTCGGTCAGGTCGCGCCCCCGCGCGAAGGCGGCGTCGATCGCCTCGAGCGCCCGGTCGGCGAGCGCCGTCGCGGCCTGCGTGCGGATCACGAGGTCGCCGTAGGTGCGCTTCACCCAGGGGTCGTCGGTGTGCTTCTCGACGCCCGAGTGGATCCACGGCCGCGAGGCCGTGGTGGTGTAGTCGCGGGCCGCCAGCAGCGCGCCCTGCGCGCTGCCGACGAACACGTTGAGGAGCGTGCTCTGCTGCTGGAGCACGCCCAGCGAGCGGTAGGGACGGCCGCGGTCGAAGCCGGTGTCGAGCACCTCGCCCGCGTGGACCCTCAGGTCCGCGAAGGTGACGCGGCCGCTGCCGGTCTGGCGCTGGCCGATGGCGTCCCAGTCGTTCTCGACGATCACGCCCGGGCGGTCGGCGGGCACCGGGGCGAAGACCCAGTCGCGGGTCTCCTCGTCGAGCCAGGCGATCATCAGGTGGTCGGCGACGTGGGAGCCCGAGGTGAACGGCTTGAACCCGTTCACGGTGATCCAGGCGCCGTCGCGGCGGCCGAACAGGGTCTTGGAGAAGCTGTTGCGGGCGTTGCCCCAGAACCAGTTGCCGGCGGCCGAGCGGCGGTAGAGGTCGGCGGCCTGCTCGGGGCTGCCGAGGAGGTGCGCGCCGTGGACGGAGCCGAAATGGTAGCCGAAGAGGTGGCCGAGGGAGCCGTCGACCTTGGCGAACTCGCGCACGATCCTGAGCGCCGTCGACCACGGCGCGCCGTGGCCGCCGTGCTCGCGCGGGATCAGGAGCTTGAGGAGCCCGCTGTCCTTGAGCAGGCGGATCTGCTCGGTCGGACGCCCGCCCTCCCGGTCGCGGGCCGCCGCGTCGCGGGCGAAGATCTCGCGGAGCGCGGCCGCTCTGGCGAGGTACGGGTCGGAGAGGTCGGGGTCGAAGCTCATCACAGGCTCCCGGGATGCGGCGCCGCTCAGGCCTCCAGCCACACGTCGGCGAAGCCGTCGGACGGGCCGTCGATGGTGGTCGGGTGGTTGGCGACGCGGCGGTTGAGGATCGTGAGGTTCGCGCCGGTGACGAGGTTCACGTCCGGCAGGTCCTGCGCGACGATGGTCTGGAAGGCGCAGAACAGCGCGCGCCGCCGGGCCGGGTCGGTCTCGACGGCGGCGGCCTCGAGCAGCCGGTCGACCTCCGGGTTGGCGTAGCCCGAGCCGTTCGAGAACGGCACTCCGGGCTTGACGTTCTTCGACCAGTACAGCCGCTGCACCCCGACCGTCGGGTCGAAGGAGTGGCTCATGCCGTTGCTCATGAAATCGAAGGCGCGGTCGGTGTAGGTGCGCTTGAACCAGCTCGGCACGTCCTGGGCCCGCAAGGTGACGGCGATGCCGACCTTGGCCAGGGCCTGCCGGGTGTAGGCGCCGAGCTGGAGGTAGGTCTCGCTGTAGGGCATGTAGTCGTGGTGGACCCGGAAGCGCACGCCGTCCGCGCCCCGGGGGAAGCCGGCCTGTTCGAGCAGCGCCTCGGCCCGGGCCGGGTCGAAGGGGTGCTTGGGGACGTCCGGGTCGTGGAAGGCCCTGAGGGCGGGGCTGATCGCCGCCGGCGCGTCGCGGCTGTAGCCGTGGAAGACCAGCCGGTTGATCGCCGCCCGGTCGACCGCGTGCGCCACCGCCTGCCGGACCGCCAGGTGCCGGAAGTACGGGTTCGCGAGGTTGAATTCGAGCCGGTAGACGATCGGCTGGTAGTCGTAGCCGCCGGTCTCGATCCGCAGGGCCGGGTTGGCCTTGAGGGCGTCGAGCTGGCCGAGCGGCACCGGCGTGTCGGGCGCGAGGTGGATCTCGCCGGTCTCGAGCGCGACCGCGCGGGCGTTGGCGTCGGCGATGAAGCGCACGACGATCCGGTCGAGATGGGGCTTGCCCGGGTCCCAGTAGTTCGGGTTGCGCTCGTACAGGATGTGGCTGCCCTGGACCCACTCCCGGAACACGAACGGCCCGGTGCCGACCGGCGCCTTCCCGTTCGGGCTCGCGAGGGGATCGCCCTCGGCGTAGCGGTGTCTCGGGACGATCGGCGCCTCGGAGGCGGTGAGGGCCGCGAGCAGGTAGGGGGCCGGGCGCGCCAGCACGATCTCGGCGACGTGCGGCTCGGGCGTCAGCACGTCGACCACCCCCGCGAAGGTGCCGCGCCCGCGGGGATGGTGCTCCTTGAGGAGCCGGATCGAGTGGGCGACGTCGGCCGAGGTGAAGGCGCGGCCGTCGTGCCACGTCACGCCCCGGCGCAGGGCGAAGCGGTAGCGCAGGCCGTCCTCGCTCACGCTCCAGGCGGTGGCGAGCTGGGGCTTGGGCCGGAAGTCGAGGTCGAAGGACAGCAGGCCCTCGGTCACCTTCGGGCTCACCCGGGTGGTCGGCCCGGCGGTGTGGGTCAGGCTCACCAGGGTCGGCGGCTCGGGCTGGATCACGACGGTGAGCGTGCCGCCCCGCCGCGGGGCTCCGGCGCGGGCGGGCGAGGGGCGGGCCGGAAGCGCCAGGCCCGCGGCGGCCTGGAGGGCGCCGGCCCCGAGGCCTCCGGCGAAGCGGCGGCGGCTGAGGATGGTCATGGGGCCGGTCTCGCTCCGGGGGGGGCTGAAGGCTGGGGCGGCGTCGGGCCGCCCGGGGGGCTGAAGGCTGGCGCGGCGGTTCGGGCCGCCCGGGGGCTGAAGGCTGGCGCGGCGGTTCGGGCCGCGCAGGGCGGCGTTTCAGGGCGGCCTTTCAGGCCGCCAGGGCGGCGGGCGCGTGCCGCAGGCCCGCCTCCCGCATCAGCGGCAGGACGCGCTCGCCGAAGAAGGCGAGGTCGGGCTTGAAGTCGTAGAAGCTGACCTGGAGGCCGTCGATGCCGGCCCGCTTCAGGGCGCCGAACTGCTCCACCACCTGCTCGGGCGAGCCGATCACCCGGATGTTGCCGCTGAGCACGCCATAGGGGTCGGCCCGGCCCTCGCGCCCGCGCCAGGCATGGGCGTCGGAGTCGAAGGTCCGGAAGCCTCTCGGGCTGCGGGCATCGGCGTGGGCCACGATCGCGTCGGCCTGGGCCCAGGCCTCCCGCTCCGTCTCCCGGCAGATCACCATGGGGTTGATCAGCGTGCGGACCTCGCGCCCGACTGCCCGGGCCGCCGCCTTGACCCGGGCGGTGTGGGCCGGCAGGGCTTCGAGGGCGCTGTCGATGTCGGAGCCGGCCGGGCTCGTCACGAACACGATGTCCGAGTAGCGCCCCGCGAAGCTGAAGCCGGCCTCCGAGCCGGTGGCGTTGACGAGGATCGGGCGCCCGTAGAGGGGCTTGGGCGTCACGAAGGCGCCCTCGAGGCGCCAGGGCGACTCGCCCGAGAACGAGAGGTTCTCGTCGTCCTGCCACAGGCGCTGGAGCACCTCGAGGAACTCGGCGGCCAGCGCGTAGCGCCGGTCGTGCTCGATGCGGCTGCGCCCGAACATCTCGTGCTCGACCGCCCGGTGCCCGGTGACCACGTTGAGGCCGAAGCGCCCGCCGGAGATGTGGTCGAGCGTGGCGCCGAACTTGGCGAGGTGCAGCGGGTGCCAGGGCCCGTAGAGGACGTGGAGCGTCGCCACCAGGATGATGCGGCGGGTCACCGCCGTCAGCGCGCCGATCGTGGTGAAGGAATCGAGGGCCTGCCCGTCCAGCACCCCGCCGTAGCCGCCCTTCGGCAGCCACTGCGACAGCGCGAAGACGAGGTCGAAGCCGAGGCGCTCGGCCTCCAGCACGAGGTCGCGGTTGTAGTCGAAGCGCCAGTCGGTCGTGCGCGGCAGGGTCGAGGCGGTCCAGCCCCCGGCCTGGATCGGCAGGAACAAGCCGAGCAGGAGCGGCTCGCGCAGAGCCCGCGAGAGCGGGCTGCCGGGGAAGTCGGCGGGGCCCGCGAAGCCGGGCCAGCCGACCAGCGAACCGGGGGAATGGGTGAGGCTCATGCGGGGCTGCCGGTCCGGGAGCGGCGGGCCGAGGCCCGCCGGCGATGACCGCGATCCTAAAGTTGACAAAATAGATAGACAATATGAATTTCACGCTGCCCGGCCGTCGGCCGGGCGGCCTCGCCGGGACCGCGCCATGGAACGATCACGCCGCCTGCTCCACGTGCTCGGGCGTGCCCTCGCCGAGGCCGCACCGACGGCGCTCGCGATCCTGGTCGTCAATTTCTTCCTGCTGCGGCTGGCGCCCGGCGACGCGGCCGACGTGCTCGCGGGCGAGTCCGGCGCCGCGACCGAGGAGACGCTGGCGGCGATGCGCGGCCGCTTCGGCCTCGACCTGCCGGTGCTCGACCAGTTCCTGGCCTACCTGAGCAACCTCGCCCATCTGAGCCTCGGCTTCTCGCCCCGCTACAACATGCCGGTGGCCGAGCTGATCGGGCAGCGCCTGCCCGGCACCCTGCTGCTGATGGGCCTGAGCCTCGGCCTCGCGCTGGCGCTGGGCCTCCTGCTCGGGGCGCTGATGGCGCGCGCCCCCGGCGGCGTCCTCGACCGGGTCCTGTCGGTCGCGGTGCTGCTGTTCTACTCGGTGCCGGGCTTCTGGATCGGCCTGATGCTGATCGTGCTGTTCTCGGTGAAGCTCGGCTGGCTGCCGAGCGGGGGGGCGCGCACCATCGGGCAGAACCTCGGCGGGGTCGCGGGCGTCCTCGACCGGCTCCGCTACATGGTGCTGCCCGGCCTCTCCCTCGCCCTGTTCTACGTCGCGATCTACGCCCGCCTGGTGCGGGCCGCGATGCTGGAGGTCCGCTCCCAGGACTTCGTGCGCACGGCGCTCGCCAAGGGCCTGTCGCCGGCCGCGGTGACGATCCGGCACGTCCTGCGCAACGCGCTCCTGCCGGTCACCACCGTGGCGGGCATGCATGTCGGCGGGATCCTCGGCGGGGCCGTGGTGGTCGAGACGGTCTATTCCTGGCCCGGCCTCGGGCGCCTCGCCTTCGAGGCCGTGATGGCGCGGGACTTCTCCGTGCTGCTCGGCGTCCTGCTCCTCTCCTCGCTCCTGGTCCTCGTCGCCAACGTCGCCGTCGATCTCCTCCAGGCCGTCCTCGACCCCCGCATCGCGGTGCGCCCGTGACCTCGGCCCCGATGACGGCGCCCCTCGCGCCGGCCGCCGCCCCGCAGGAGCGCGGCGCCGCCACGCTGCCGGCGCCGCGGCCGCGCCGGGCCCTGCGCGCCTTCCTGCGCAACCCGACGGCGCTCCTCGGCCTCGCGCTCCTCGGCCTCGTCGGGCTCGCGGCGCTCCTCGCGCCCCTCGTCTACCCGGACGATCCCCTCGGCATGGTGGCGCAGCCCTTCCTGTGGCCGGGCCAGGACCCGGCCTATCCGCTCGGCACCGACTCCCTCGGCCGCGACGTCGCCGCCGGGGTGGCGCACGGGGCCCGGGTCTCGCTCCTCGTCGGCCTCGCCGCCGCGGCGGTCGGCCTCGCGGCGGGCGTGCTGGTCGGCGCCGCCGCCGGCTATTGCGGCGGGCGCACCGACGCGGCGCTGGGGCGGCTGATCGCGCTGTTCCAGACCATGCCGGCCTTCATCCTGCTCGTCGTGCTGGTGGCGATCGCGCAGCCCTCGATCCCGGCCATCACGCTCGCCATCGGGGCGACCTCCTGGCCGACCGTGGCGCGGCTGACCCGGGCCGAGTTCCGCTCCCTGCGCGAGAAGGACTTCGTCACCGCGGCCCGCGGCCTCGGCTACGGGCCGCTCCGGATCGTCGGCGCCGAGATCCTGCCGAACGCCCTGCCGCCGATCGTCGTCACCGCGTCGGTGATGGTCGCCTCCGGGATCCTGATGGAATCGGCCCTGTCGTTCATGGGCCTCGGCGACCCGAACGCGGTGAGCTGGGGCAGCATGATCGGCAGCGGCCGCGAGGTCCTGCGCAGCGCCTGGTACCTGACGGCGATCCCGGGCCTCGCCATCGTGGTCAGCGTGCTCGCCCTCAACCTCGTGGGCGACGGGCTCAACGACGCCCTCAACCCGCGCCTCGCCCGGGAGCGCTGACGATGGCCCTCCTCGACGTCCGGGGCCTCGGCATCGCGTTCCCGCGGGCCCGGCCGGTGCGCGACCTCAGCCTCACGGTCGGGCCGGCCGAGACCGTCGCCCTCGTGGGCGAGTCCGGCTCGGGCAAGTCGCTCACGGCGCTCGCGCTGATGCGCCTGCTGCCGCCCGGCGGGCGGGTCGCCGCCGGCACGATCCGCTTCGACGGCCAGGATCTCGGCGCGCTCTCCGAGGCACGCTTCCGGCGCATCCGCGGGCGCGACGTCGCGATGGTGTTCCAGGAGCCGATGACCTCCCTCAACCCGGTGCTGAGCGTCGGCTTCCAGATCGCCGAGGTGCTGCGCCGGCACGAGGGATTGTCGGCCCGCGCCGCCCGGTCCCGGGCGATCGCGCTGCTCGACCGGGTCCGCATCCCGGATCCGCACCGGCGGGTCGACGCCTACCCCCACCAGCTCTCGGGCGGGATGCGCCAGCGGGTGATGATCGCGGTCGCGGTCGCGTGCGCGCCGCGCCTGCTCATCGCCGACGAGCCGACCACGGCCCTCGACGTGACGATCCAGGCCCAGGTGCTCGAGCTCATCGACGGCCTGCGCCGCGACCTCGGCATGGCCGTGCTGCTGATCACCCACGACCTCGGCGTGGTGGCGCAGTGGGCGGACCGCGTCGCCGTGATGTATGCCGGCCGCAAGGTCGAGGAGGCGGAGCCGGACGCGCTCTTCGCCGCCCCGCTGCACCCCTACACGCGCGGCCTGCTCGCCGCCTCGCCCCGGGCCGGCGGCGCCGGGCGCGGGCGGGGCGAGCCCCTGCCGGAGATCCCCGGCTCGATCGACTCGGCCCTGGGCCAGCCGGGCTGCGCCTTCGCGCCCCGCTGCCCGCTCGCCGAGGCCGGGTGCCGCGCCGCCCCGCCCCCGGCGCTGGTGCGCCCGGACGGGCGCGTCGTCGCCTGCCTGGTCGCGGCGGATGCCCCGGGCCGCCCGCCCGCCCGTCCTCCCCGCGCCCCCGAGGTCCGCCGTGACGCTGCTGTCGGTCTCTGAGCTGCGCACCGCCTACGACGGGGTGCGCGCCGTCGACGGGGTCAGCCTGTCGCTGGCCCGGGGCGAGACGGTCGGGCTCGTCGGCGAGTCCGGCTGCGGCAAGTCGAGCCTGGCGAAGAGCATCCTGCGCCTCGTCGAGCCGCAGGGGGGCGGCATCGTGTTCGACGGCACCGACGTGCGGCGCCTGCGGGGGGCGGGCCTCCGGCGCTTCCGCCGCCGCGCCCAGATGGTGTTCCAGGACCCCTACGCCTCGCTCAACCCGCGCCACTCCGTCGCCGCCCTGCTGGAGACGCCGCTCAAGGTGCACGGCCTCGGCGGCCGGGACGAGCGCCGGGCCCGCGTCGCCCGCGTCCTCGACCGGGTCGGCCTGCCGCAGGCCGCGCTGCCGCGCTATCCCCACGAGTTCTCGGGCGGCCAGCGCCAGCGCATCGGCATCGCCCGCGCCCTGGTGCTGGAGCCGCAGCTCGTCGTCTGCGACGAGCCGGTCTCGGCCCTCGACCTCTCGATCCAGGCCCAGATCCTCAACCTGCTCGCGGCGATGCGGCGCGAGCTCGGGCTCGCCTACCTGTTCGTCTCCCACGACCTCTCGGTGGTGAACCACGTCGCCGACCGGGTGCTGGTGATGTATCTCGGCCGCATCGTCGAGAGCGCCCCGACCGAGGCGCTGTGGGCCGCCCCGCGCCATCCCTACACCCGCGCCCTGATCGAGGCCGTGCCCGACCGGGCGCGCCGGCGCCGGGCGCCGCCCCTCGCCGGCGACCTGCCGAGCCCGGGCGGCCTGCCCGCCGGCTGCCGCTTCCATCCCCGCTGCCCGCTCGCCAGCGAGCGCTGCCGCCGCGAGGACCCGGCGCTCCGCCCCCTCGGCCCCGCCCACGCGGTCGCCTGCCACCACGCCGCCTGAGCCGGCGCCCTCCGCCCACCCCGAGAAGGATCGACAGACATGACCAAGCGGCCGAGCACCGCCCGTTTCCGGATCGTCGCGTTCAGCGGCAACACCCACCGCCCGTCGAAGTCGCGGGCCCTCGCCGGCGCCATCGCGGAGGCGGTCGCCGCCCGGCAGCCCGTCGACGTCCAGCTCCTCGACATCCTCGACGGCGGCCCCGACCTCGGCCTCGCCTACGCGCCGCAGGATCTCGGCCCCCGGGGGATTGCCCTGGTGCGGGCGATCGAGGAGGCCGACGCCCTCATCGTGGCGAGCCCCGTCTACAAGGGCTCCTACGCCGGGCTGTTCAAGCACGTCTTCGACCTCGTCGACCCGGCCGCCCTCGCCGACCGGCCGGTGATCGTCGCGGCGACCGGCGGCGGCCACCGCCACGCCCTCGTGGTCGAGCACCAGCTCCGGCCGCTGTTCGGGTTCTTCGGCGCCCTCACGGTGCCGACCTCGGTCTACGCCAGCGACGGCGAGTTCCGCGACGGCCGCCCCTCCGACCCGGGCCTCGAGGCGCGGATCGCTTCCGCCTCCGGGCAGCTCGTCGCGGCGCTCTCGCCGCGCACACCGCGCACCCTCGTCGCGGACGCCGCCTGAGGCGAGGGGCCGAGCCCTCCCGGCGCGCACGCCCCTCCCGGGGACCCCGACACCGCCGGGCCCTCGCCGGAGGCGGGGCGGTTTCCCCCGCGAGCGCCGCGCGGGCCTCCTCGAGCCGGCCTGGTCGCGCGGGACGGGCGGGCGCTGCCGGCCCCGCCGCCCGGGCCTCGCTTGCGGGTTCAGGCCTCGCGCGGGTCGATGAAGAGGTCGGCGAAGGTGCCGTTCAGCCCCTCCGCGCCGGGGGCGAAGTTCTTCACCTTGCGGTGCGCCACGATGATGCCGGAGGGCGCGATCAGGTCGACCGCCGGCAGGTCGGCCCGGATGCGGCGCTGGAAGGCCACGAACAGCTCCCGGCGCCGCGCCACGTCGGTCTCGACGGCCGCGGCCTCGAGGAGGCGGTCCACCTCCGGGTCGGCGTAGTGCGCGGCGTTCGAGAACGGCAGGCCGAGCTTGAAGTTCTTCGACCAGTAGGCCCGCTGCACCCCGATCGTCGGGTCGAAGGTGTTCGAGAGGGACTCGATCGTCAGGTCGAAGGCGCGGTCGCGATAGACCCGCGTCAGGTAGGTCGCGAGGTCGAGGCGGTGGATCTCGACCGTGATGCCGATCCGTGTCAGCGCCTGGCGGATGACGTCGCCGTAGCGTCCCTCCAGGAACGGGTTCAGGGTGAGGCGCAGGGAGAAGCGGCTCCCGCCCGCGCCGCGGCGGTGTCCGGCCTCGTCGAGGAGCGCCTCGGCCCGGCGGGGATCGAAGCGGACCGGGCCGAGGCTCGCGTCGTGGAACTGCGGGTGCACGACGCTGACCGGGGTCGGCGACACGGCGCCGTAGCCGAAATACACGGCCGCGAGCAGCGCCTTGAGGTCGAGGGCGTGCGCCACCGCCTGCCGCACCCGCAGGTCGCGCAGGATCTCGGTGTCGAGGTTGAAGAAGAGCTGGGTCTGCGGGCCCGAATAGGCGTAGGTCGTGGTGTCGACCACGAGGTTCGGCGCCGCGCGCAGGCGTTCGAGGTCGGCGAGGGGCACCGGGCTCGCCCCGAGGTCGATCTCACCGGCCTCGAAGGCCGCCGCGCGGGCCGCCGGGTCGGTGATGACGCGCATCACGATGCGGTCGAGGTAGGGCTTGCCCGCGGCCCAGTAGTGCGGGTTGCGCTCGAACAGGAGGTGGCTGCCGGGCACCCATTCCTTGAGCACGAAGGGCCCGGGCCGATGGTCTGGGCGAGGCTCGCGCTGGCCTCCGGCCGGATGCCCCCGTAGACGTGCCGGGGCACATCGGCGATTCCGCCCCCGCGAGCGCGCTGATCAGGAAGGGGGCCGGCCGCGCCAGCACGATCTCGGCGGTGTGGGGATCGGGTGTCAGGATCTCGGTGACGTGCGCGAAGGTGATCCGCCCGCGCGGATGCGCCTCCCGCAGGCGCAGGATCGAGAAGGCGACGTCCGCGGCGGTGAACGGTTCTCCGTCGTGCCATCTGACGCCCCGGCGCAGGGCGAAGCGGTAGCGCAGGGCGTCGGCGCTGATCGACCACGCCGTCGCGAGGCTCGGCAGCGGGGTCATGTCGTAGGCGTAGCGCAGCAGGCCCTCGTTGATCTTGCTGCCGATGGTCTGGCCGGTGCCCGAGGAGGTGTTGATCGCGATGATCGCCTGCGGCTCGGGGAAGAACACCCAGTTCAGCGTCCCGCCGCGCACCGGCTGCGCCGCCGGGACGGCACGGGCGCGCCGGGGCAGCGCCGCGCCCGCGGCGGCCAGGAGCAGGTGGTTCACACGGCGTCGCGTGAGGATCATGGGACGCGCTCTCCAAGAGCATCGTGGGGTCGGGATCGTTCTTTTAAGCGAACGGCGCGATCAGATCCAGTCTCGCCTTTGCCCGTGCGGGGGCGCGGCCGGGGACGCCGCAGCGGCAGGGAGCCGGTGATGCTGGTGACATTCTCCCGCCGGGCCCCCGGAAGGCAGGGTCTTTCTCGCGGAGACGTTCTTCAAAAAGAACATTCTCGTTGACCACCCGGGCCGACGCGACGACACTGCCGCCCGCGACAGCAGCGCCGGGCAGGGGAGGTGTCGATGCAGGACAGGCCGTTGCGGGACGGCCCCGCCGAGGGGCGCCATCTCCTGACGATCGGCGCCACGGCGGGCGCGCTCGCCCTCGCCTCGCACCTCCTGCGCCGCGACGCCCGCGCCCAGGTGACGATGATCGAGCGCCGGCCGGAGCGCTGCCGCGCCCTGCGGCGGGGCGACTTCCCGGCCGTCCTGGGCGCCGGCGGCCTCGCCCTGCCGCCGGAGCCGGAGCGCCTCCGGCTGGTCGCGGCGCTGCACGAGCACGGACGGCGCCTCCACGTCGCCGAGGGCACCTGCCTGGCGCTCGGCCTCACGGCGCACGGGGTCGCGGCCCTCAGCGACGACGGCACCACCTACCTGGGACGCGGGGCCGCCCTCACCTTCGCGCTGGGGGCGCGGGCGGTGCGAGGACCGGCGCCGCCGCCGCCGCCCGGGGCGCGGACGGCCGCCGCGGTGCGGGCCCTGCGCCTCGACCCGGCCGACCTGCCCCTCGGCGGGAGCGCCGCCTTCGTGACCCGCCGGC
>NZ_QOWC01000205.1 GCF_003574465.1 Methylobacterium crusticola | reverse complement strand
CCAAGACGCCCTGCCCGTCCGCCGGGGCGCCGTCGCGCGCCCCGCGGACCGCCTCCGTGCCCGCGGCCCCGGGCCGGCGGCCGCCCCCGTGCCCCGCGCGGGAGGCGCCCCGGGCCGCCGGATCGTCCCGGGCCCGGCGGGAGACGGCCCGCAGAGTACCCGCCCGGGCCCCGCTGTCACCTTGGCCCGAAGTACGGGATGCGCGCCGGGACAAGGGAATGTGAAGACCCTTGTGGCGGCGTTCAGGAAAAGTGAGCATCCCGGGAGGCGAACGGTGCAGGACCGCATGCGGAACCTCTCCCTGAAGCAGCTTCACGCCGTCGCGGCCATCGCCCGCCTCGGCACGATGACGCGGGCCGCCAAGGAGCTGAACGTCACGCCCGCCGCGCTCACCGCGCGGATCAAGGCGCTGGAGGACGAGGTCGGGCTGCTGCTGTTCGACCGCACCAACGCGGGCCTGAAACCCACCGATGCCGGGCGCGAGATGCTGTGGGCGACCGACAGCATCAACACCGTGCTGGAGACCTGCTCCGAGCGGCTGAAGGCCCTGCGGGGCGGCAGCGGCGGCCGGGTCGCCATCGGGGTGGTCTCCACCGCGAAGTACTTCGCGCCCCAGATCATCGGCGGCTTCGCGCACGGCCATCCGGCGGTGGAGATCGACCTCGTGGTCGGCAACCGGGGCGCCACCCTGGAGGCGATCCGGGACTACAAGGTCGACCTCGCCGTGATGGGGCGCCCGCCCCGGGACTTCCCGATCGCCGCCGAATCCATCGGCCCGCACCCGCTGGTGGTGATCGCGGCGCCCGGGCACCGCTTCGCCGGGCGCACCGGGCTGACCCGGGCGGAGGTGGCCGAGGAGCCGTTCCTGGTGCGGGAATACGGCTCGGGCACCCGGACGGTGTTCGAGGAGTACATGGCGGGCGTGATGTTCAAGCGCGCCCGGCTCGGCATCGACAGCGGCTCGAACGAGACCATCAAGCAGGCCGTGATGGCGGGCCTCGGGATCGCGCTGATCTCCGGCCACACCGTGGCGGCGGAGGTCGCGAGCCGCCGCATCGTGCTGCTCGACGTCGAGGGCCTGCCGATCCGCCGCGAGTGGTTCGCGGTGCGGCGCGCCGACAAGGTGCTGAGCCCGGCCGCCCAGGCGTTCTGGGAGTACCTGGCGAGGGAGGGCGCCGCCTGGCTGCCGACCCTGCCACTGCGCCCGGCCCCGGGCCGGGAGGCGGCCGCGTGAGGGCTCCCGCGAGCGGCCCGCCTCGGGCGGCGGGCGGCCCGCCTCGGGCGGCCGCCCGCAGCAGGGGCGGCCCCGCAGGCCGCTGCTACGCCGCCGCCCCGCTCCCGACGCGCGCCGGGCGCCCTACCGGCGCCCGCCGCAATGCTCCGGCAGGATCTGGGGGACGTCCGCCCAGGGCGCGGCCGCGGGCAGGCCGGCGTCGAGGACCCCCCGGACGGTGAGGGAGGGGCCCGCGTCCATCGCCTCGAGCGCGTCCCAGGCGAGGGGCAGCGCGACCGGGGCCTCCGGCCGCGCGCGGGTCGAGAACGGCATCACGGCGGTCTGGCCGCGCTCGTTGCGCAGGTGGTCGACGAAGATCCGCCCCGTGCGGGCGGCCTTCGCCGGCCCGGCGGTGAAGCGCCCGGGCGCGTCCGCCTCCAGGGCCTGCGCGACCGCGCGGGCGTAGGCGCCGGAGGGCCGGCCAGCCGGCCCCCGCCACCGGCACGACGACGTGCACGCCCTTGCCGCCCGACAGCATCGGCCAGGAGGCGAGGCCGTCCGCGAGGAGGCGCGCGCGGACGCTCCGCGCGGCCTCCACCACGCCCCGGAACGGCACGGACGGGTCGGGATCGAGGTCGAGCACCAGCCGGTCGGGCGCCTCGAGGGCGTGGGCGCGCGAGCCCCAGCCGTGGAACTCGAGGACGCCCATCTGCACGCAGGACAGGATGCCGGCGAGGTCCTCCACGTAGACGTGCTCCCGGGTCGCGCCGGACGCCTCGGCGACGGGCAGGCGCCGGACCGCGTCGGGGAACCCCGGGGCGGCATGCTGCTGGACGAAGCAGCGCCCGGAGAGGCCGCGCGGGCAGCGGACCAGGGTCAGGGGCCGCCCGCGCAGGTGCGGCAGCATCGCCTCGGCGACGCGCTCGTAGTAGGCGACGAGATCGCGCTTGCGGATCCCCGCCTCGGGGTACTGGGCCCGGTCGGGGCTGCTGATCCGGACGCCCGCGACGATCAGAGCCTCGCCCGCCTGCCGCCGCTCGCCCATGGTCCCCCGCCTCAGTCCCGGCCCGGCCCCGCGCCCGCGCGCAGCAGCATCCCGAACAGGTCGCGCGGCTCGTCCGGATCCGCCAGCAGGTCGAGGTCGGCGTAGAACGGGTGCGTCCTGAGCTTCTCGCGAACGTAGCGCAGGGCCGAGAAATCCTCGACCGCGAACCCGACCGAGTCGAACAGCGTCGTCTGCCCGGCATCCCGCCGCCCCGGCGCCCGCCCGGTGATCACCTCCCACAGCTCGGTCACCGGGTGATCCGGGGGCAGCTGCTGGATCTCGCCCTCGATGCGGCTCTGCGGCGCGTACTCGACGAAGATCGCGCAGCGCAGGAGCACGTCCGGGTGCAGCTCGGTCTTGCCGGGGCAATCCCCGCCCACCCCGTTGATGTGCAGGCCTGCGCCCACGAGGTTGTCGGTCAGGATCGTGGCGTTCTGCCGGTCCGCCGTCACGGTGGTGACGATCTCGGCGCCCTCGACCGCGGCCGCGACGCTCGCGCACCGGCGCAGGTCGAACCCGAGGCCCGCGAGGTTGCGCACGCACTTCTCGGTCGCCGCGGGATCGATGTCGTAGAGCCGCAGCCGGTCGACCCCGACCAGGGCCCTGAAGGCCAGGGCCTGGAACTCGGCCTGGGCGCCGTTGCCGATGAGCGCCATGGTGCGGGCGCCCGGCGGGGCCAGGTACTTCCCGGCGAGGGCGGAGGTCGCGGCGGTGCGCAGCGCCGTCAGGATCGTCATCTCGGTCAGGAGCATCGGGTAGCCGTTGCCCACGTCCGCCAGGACCCCGAAGGCGGCGACCGTCTGGCGGCCGGCCCGGACGTTCTTCGGATGGCCGTTGACGTACTTGAAGCCGTAGGTGGTGCCGTCGCTCGTCGGCATCAGCTCGATGACGCCGTCGGGGCTGTGCGAGGCGATGCGGGGCGTCTTGTCGAACGCGCTCCAGCGCCGGAAATCCTCCTCGATGAAGCCGGCGAGCTCGGTCAGGAAGCGCTCGATGCCGACCGCCAGGACGAGCCGCATCATGTGGTCGACGCTGACGAAGGGCACGATGTTGAGGGCGGGCGGCATCGTCAGAAGCTCCGTGTCGGCCGGTCGAGGACGCGCCGGCCGAGGAGGCTGGCGGCGAGGTCGACCATCAGGAGGGCGGTGCGGCCGCGCTCGTCCAGGAAGGGATTGAGCTCGACGAGGTCGAGGCTGCGCACGAGGCCGCTGTCGTGCAGGAGCTCCATCACGAGGTGGGCCTCCCGGAAGGTGGCGCCCCCCGGCACGGTCGTCCCGACGCCGGGCGCGATGCCGGGGTCGAGGAAGTCGACGTCGAGACTCACGTGCAGGACCCCGTGCGCGGCCGCGACCCGGTCCAGGAAGGCGCCGAGCGGGCGCGCGATGCCCTCCTCGTCGATGGCCCGCATGTCGTGGACCGTCACGCCCGACGCCTTGAGCGCGACCCGCTCCGCCGGGTCGACGCTGCGCAGCCCGATCATGCAGACGTTGCGGGCGTCGACCGGCACCGCGAGGGGCGGCAGGTAGCCCTCGAAGCCGGGCCGGCCGGTGACGTAGGCCATCGGCACCCCGTGCAGGTTGCCGCTCGTCGTGGTGTCGAGGGTGTGCAGGTCCGGGTGGGAATCGAGCCAGAGCACGAAGAGGGCGCGGCCTTCGGCGGCGGCGCGGCGGCTCATGCCGGCGATCGTGCCGGCCGACAGGGAGTGGTCGCCGCCGAGGAAGATCGGCAGGCCCTCGGCCCCGAGCCGGTCCGCCGCCTCGGCGAGCGTCGCGGTCCAGCCCCCCACCTCGGCGAGGTGGCGGACGGCGGGATTGGGGTGCGGGGCCGGCCGCCAGGGCGAGGGGGCGAGGTCGCCCGCGTCCGCGACCGTGAAGCCGAGGTCGCCGATCGCCTCGGCGAGCCCGGCGGCCCGGTAGGCGCCGGGCCCCATGTCGCAGCCGCGGCGGCCCGTCCCGGCCTGCACCGGCGCCCCGACGAGTACGCATCGCGATCCGCGCATCGGTCCCCCTTCACTGGCCCGGCGCCGCACCGGCGCGGCGCCGGGCGCGTCCGTCCGGCGCCGCGCCTCCACCTTAGCGGAACGGCGGCGGACCGCTGCCCCCGGGACCGCCGGTGCGTCACGCGGGCGCGGCGCGCGCGGGGCGGCGGGATGGACTAAAGTCTCCGCCGGGCCCCCGTTGCGACGGGTCTCGTTTGGCCGCATCAGGGCGATTCCGGGCCGCGGGCCGCCCGGGCCGCCGTCCTCCCGGGTCGAGGCCGGCCGGCGGCCGGCGGCCGGGCGCGACGATCGAGTTGGAGCCGACATGAAGACGCGTGCAGCCGTGGCCTGGGAGGCCAGGAAGCCTCTCACCATCGAGACCATCGAGATCGAGGGACCCAAGGCCGGCGAGGTGCTCGTCGAGGTGATGGCCACCGGGATCTGCCACACCGACGCCTACACGCTCTCCGGCCTCGACTCCGAGGGCAAGTTCCCGGCGATCCTCGGCCACGAGGGGGCGGGCATCGTGCGCGAGGTCGGCGCCGGGGTCACGACGGTGAGGCCCGGCGACCACGTCATCCCGCTCTACACCCCGGAATGCCGCAACTGTAAATCGTGCCTGTCGCGGCGCACCAACCTCTGCACCGCGATCCGCGCCACCCAGGGCCAGGGCGTGATGCCCGACGGCACCAGCCGCTTCCGCTGCACCGCGACCGGCGCGAGCCCGGGCCCGGACACCGTCTACCACTACATGGGCTGCTCGACCTTCTCGAACTTCACGGTACTGCCCGAGATCGCGGTGGCGAAGGTCCGGGAGGACGCGCCCTTCGACAAGATCTGCTACATCGGCTGCGGCGTGACGACGGGCATCGGCGCCGTCATCTACACCGCCAAGGTCTGGCCGGGCGCCAACGTGGTGGTGTTCGGCCTCGGCGGCATCGGCCTCAACGTGATCCAGGGCGCCCGCATGGTCGGGGCCGACCGGATCGTCGGCGTCGACATCAACCCCGACAAGAAGGCCATGGCGGAGAAGTTCGGCATGACCGACTTCATCAACCCGAACGAGATCGGGACCGACAAGGTCGTGCAGGCGATCCTCGACGTCACGGGCGGGGGCGCCGACTTCTCGTTCGACGCGACCGGCAACGTCAACGTGATGCGCCAGGCCCTGGAATGCTGCCACCGCGGCTGGGGCGAATCGATCATCATCGGCGTGGCCGAGGCCGGGCGCGAGATCGCGACGCGCCCCTTCCAGCTCGTCACCGGCCGGGTCTGGAAGGGCTCGGCCTTCGGGGGCGCCCGGGGCCGCACCGACGTCCCCAGGATCGTCGACTGGTACATGGAGGGGAAGATCAACATCGATGACCTGATCACCCACACGCTGCCGCTCGAGGAGATCAACCACGGCTTCGACCTCATGCACGAGGGCAAGTCAATCCGCTCCGTCGTCGTGTACTGACGGCGCGGCCGCGCCGGCGGTCGCCGGCGCGGCCGGACGGAGATGCGTTCCGGTTCAGGTGGAGATCACGGCGGCATGGACACGATCTCGCAGGCCCTCTCGCACGGCGGTGTTCAGGGCGTGTACCGGCACGACGCCGCGTCCACGCGCTGCCCCATGACGTTCGCGGTCTTCGTGCCGCCGCAGGCGCGCTCGGGCCCGGTGCCGGTGCTCTGGTACCTGTCCGGGCTGACGTGCACGCACGCGAACGTCATGGACAAGGGCGAGTACCGGCGCGTGGCGGCGGAGCGCGGCGTCATCCTGGTGGCGCCGGACACGAGCCCGCGGGGCCCGGGCGTGCCGGACGAGCCCGACAACTGGCAGTTCGGGTGCGGCGCGGGCTTCTACGTCGATGCCACGCAGGCGCCCTACGACCGGAACTACCGGATGTGGAGCTACGTCGTCGACGAGCTCCCGGCCCTGGTGGCGGCGAACTTCCCGGCCGACATGGCGCGCCAGGGCGTGTTCGGGCACTCCATGGGCGGCCACGGCGCCCTGACGGTCGCCCTGCGGAATCCCGGGCGCTTCCGCTCGTGCTCGGCCTTCGCGCCCATCGTGCAGCCCTCGACCGCTGGGTGGTCGCGCCCCGCCTTCGAGAAGTACCTGGGGGCCGATCCGGCCGGCTGGCGGCGCTACGACGCCACCGCGCTGATCGAGGACGGGCACCGCTTCCCCGAGTTCCTGGTCGACCAGGGAAGCGCCGACGGCTTCCTGCAGGACGGGCTCCGGCCGTGGCTGCTCGAGGAGGCCTGCCGCAAGGCCGGGATCCCCCTCGCGCTCACCATGCGGGAGGGCTACGACCACTCCTACTACTTCATCTCGACCTTCATGGAGGCGCACATCGCCTGGGCGGCCGAGCGCCTCGCCGCGTAGGGCCCGGCCGGCGGCGCCCGGCCGACCGGCGCGGCCCCGCGCGCGGCAGGACCCGGCGCCGGCGCGCACGGCCCCCCGGCGCCCGCTCCCAAGGAGGATCCGGAGACCGACCATGACGACGCGCCTCTCGCCCGATCGCCTGCGCGACCTCGCGGCGGCGGTCTACGCCGGTGCCGGGATGCGCCAGGACGACGCGCAGCTCTGCGCCGACACCCTGGTGCAGGCCGACCTCTGGGGCCACCAGTCGCACGGGCTGATGCGGCTGTCCTGGTACGCCGCGCGGCTCGCGGCCGGTGCGTGCGATCCGCGCGCCCGCCCCGAGATCGTGGTCGATGCCGGGGGCCTCGCGGTGATCGACGGGCACGAGGCGATGGGCCAGGTGACGGCGGCCCGCGCCATGGCGGAGGCGGTGGCGCGCGCCGGGGCGCACGGCATCGGCGCGGTGGCGGTGCGCCGCTCCAACCATTTCGGCACCGCGATGTACTTCACCCTGATGGCGGCCCGCGCGGGCTGCGTCGGCTTCCTGTCGACCAACGCGAGCCCGGCCATGGCCCCGTGGGGCGGGCGCGCGAAGGCGCTCGGCAACAATCCGTGGTCCTGGGCGGCCCCGGCCGGCCGGCACGCGCCGCTGGTGCTCGACATCGCCAACACGGCGGTGGCCCGCGGCAAGATCTACCTCGCCCGCCAGAAGGGCCAGGCGATCCCGGAGGGCTGGGCCATGGACGCGTCGGGGCGGCCCACCACCGACCCGCAGGCCGCCATCGACGGCCTGATCCTGCCGATGGCCGGGCACAAGGGCTACGCCATCTCGGTGGTGATGGACATGCTCTCGGGCGTGCTCACCGGCAGCGCCTTCGGGTCGGGGGTCGCGGGGCCCTACCAGGCGCGGGCGCGCAGCGGGGCCGGCCACCTCGCCATCGCGCTCGACATCGCCAGGATCCAGCCCCTCGAGGCCTTCGGGGCGCGCATGGAGGCGTTCATCGCCGAGATGAGGGCGGTGCCGCTGGCCGAGGGTGCCGAGGCGGTGTTCTACCCGGGCGAGATCGAGGCCAGGGCCGACGCCGCGAACCGGCGCGACGGGCTGGACCTGCCGGCGGACACCCTTGCCGACCTCGCGCGGGTCGCGGGTGCCTACGGGATCGATCCCGGCCTGCCGGCCGGCTAGGCCGCCGGCGCGCGTCCTGCCGGCGCGAGTCTTCGCGGCGCGCGACTTCCCGGCACGAGGCTTCCCGGCACGAGGCTTCCCGGCACGAGGCTTCCCGGCACGAGGCCTCCCGGCACGAGTCTTGGATCGGCGCCGGCGGGGTCGCGGGGCGGCCGCGGCGGCGCGTGCCCGCACGGCGCCGCCTCCCGAACGAGGCGGGCTCTGGTCACACGATGCAACCTGACGAGACGGGCGCGGGCGACGTCGATCCCTGGGCCGAGCGGCGGCGCATCGCCGAGCAGGCGGCGGGGGGCCGCGCCTGGTCGCTCTGGGGTCCCTACCTCAGCGAGCGGCAATGGGGGAGCGTGCGCGAGGATTACAGCCGCGACGGGAACGCCTGGCGGTTCCTGTCGCACGAGGATGCCCGCTCGCGCGCCTACCGGTGGGGCGAGGACGGCATCGCCGGGATCAGCGACGACCGCGGCCTGATGTGCCTGTCGCTCGCGCTCTGGAACGAGCGCGACCGGATCCTGAAGGAGCGCCTGTTCGGGCTGACCAACGACGAGGGCAACCACGGCGAGGACGTCAAGGAGGTCTACCACTACCTCGACGCCGTCCCGAGCCACGCCTACCTCAAGTACCTCTACAAGTACCCGCACGCCGCCTACCCGTACGACGCGCTCCTCGCCGAGAGCCTGCGGCGCGGGCGCGACGACCCGGAGCCCAAGGTCTGGGACACCGGCCTCTTCGACGGCGACCGCTACTTCGACGTCACGGTCGAGTACGCCAAGGGCGACGTCGACGACGTCCACGTGCGGGTCACCGCCGTCAACCGCGGGAGCGAGCCGGCGGTGCTGCACCTCGTGCCCCAGGTCTGGTTCCGCAACATCTGGTCGTGGCAGGAGGAGGCGGTGCCGTGGCGGCCCCGGCTCCTCGCCCGCGCGGCGGGCGGGGTGACGTGCGAGCACCCGCGGCTCGGGACCTACCAGCTCGCCTACTCGGGCAGCCCGGAGCTCCTGTTCTGCGAGAACGACACGAACCTGCGCCGGCACGGCGGGCAGGCCGAGGCCCCGGGCCCGTTCAAGGACGGGATCAACGACCGGATCGTCGCGGGCGAGGCGGCGGCGGTCTCGTCCACGCACGGCACGAAGCTCGGCCTCCACCACGTCGTGCGGCTCGCGGGCGGCGAGACGGCGCGGATCCGCCTGCGGCTCTCGGCCGGCGCGGTGCCGCGCCCCGTCGAGGCCGAGGACACGGTGCTGCGCCGGCGCATCGCCGAGGCCGACGCGTTCTACGAGACCCTGACCGAGGGCACCGCGCAGCCCGACCGCCGCCGCATCGTCCGGCAGGCCGCCGCGGGCCTGATCTGGTCGAAGCAGCTCTACCGCTACGACGTGCGCCGCTGGCTCGACGGCGACGCCCTCCAGCCGCGCCCGCCGCGGGAGCGCGCCCGGGGCCGGAACGCGACCTGGCGCCACCTCGCCGCCGCGGACGTGCTGTCGATGCCCGACAAGTGGGAGTATCCCTGGTTCGCGGCCTGGGACCTCGCCTTCCACTGCCTGCCCCTCGCCCTCCTGGACCCGGGCTTCGCCAAGAGCCAGCTCCTGCTCCTCACGCGCGAGTGGTACATGCATCCCAACGGCCAGCTCCCGGCCTACGAGTGGGAGTTCGGCGACACCAACCCGCCCGTCCACGCCTGGGCCACCCTGCGGGTGTTCGAGATCGACCGGGACCGGCGCGGCGGGCGCGGCGACCTCGCCTTCCTCGAGGGGGTGTTCCACAAGCTCCTGATCAACTTCACCTGGTGGGTGAACCGCAAGGACGCCACGGGCCGCAACGTCTTCCAGGGCGGCTTCCTCGGCCTCGACAACGTCGGGGTGTTCGACCGCTCGCGGCCGCCGCCGGGCTTCGGCATCGTGCACCAGGCGGACGGCACCGCCTGGATGGCCATGTACGCGCTGAACATGATGCGCATCGCCCTCGAGCTCGCGCTCTTCAACGACGTCTACGAGAGCACCGCCTCCAAGTTCTTCGAGCACTTCCTGCTGATCGCCGAGGCGATGACCGACATGGGCGGGGAGGGCGTCGGGCTCTGGGACGAGGAGGACGGGTTCTACTACGACGAGGTCGACATGCCGGACGGGCGGATGATCCCCTTGCGGGTCCGCTCGATGGTCGGGCTGGTGCCGCTCTTCGCCGTCGAGGTGATCGATCCCGCGATGCTGCAGCGGCTGCCGGATTTCGCCCGGCGCCTGCACTGGGTGCTGGAGAACCGGCCCCACCTGGCGCGGCTCGTCTCGCGCTGGACCGAGGGCGGCGTCGGCGACCGCAAGCTCCTGTCGCTGCTGCGCGGGCACCGCATGAAGGCCCTGCTCCGGCGCATGCTCGACGAGAGCGAGTTCCTGTCCCCCTACGGCGTGCGCTCCCTGTCCAAGGCCCACCGCGACCAGCCCTTCTCCCTGCACGCGTTCGGCGCCTCGTTCAGCGTGCGCTACGACCCGGCGGAATCGACCTCGAACATGTTCGGCGGCAACTCCAACTGGCGCGGCCCGGTCTGGATGCCGATGAACTACCTGATCATCGAGGCGATCCGGCGCTTCCACGCCTATTACGGCGACGATTTTCTGGTCGAGTACCCCACCGGCTCGGGCACCCGGCTCTCGCTGAGCGCGATCGCGGACGCGCTCGAGGAGCGGCTGATCGGGCTCTTCGCCCGGGACGCGGCCGGGCGCCGGCCGATCTTCGGGGAGGCCGCGCAGGCGCCCCCGGGAGCCGAGGCCGAGGATAACCTCTTGTTCCACGAGTTCTTCGACGGCGACACCGGCCGCGGCCTCGGGGCCTCGCACCAGACCGGCTGGACCGCCCTCATCCTGAACCTGCTGCACCGCAGGGCCGGGCCGGGCTGAGCGCCGCCCGGGACCGGGTGCCGGCGGGCGCCGCCTCCCGACGCCCGGGGCGAGCGGCGCGCCGGGCCCTGTCATGACGAGGCGGCATGGCTCTTGAAAGCGGGCCGGCCGTACACACGGACGTCCCGTCCGCCCAGGATCGACCAAGCCCCGATGAAGCTTCCCCTGACGCGTGCCGGCCGAGCGTCGCTGCCGCTCCTCGTCGCCGTGACGATGACCGGAACCGTGGCGCTCCACATCTTCGTGCCCGCGCTCGCGGCCGCGGCGGCCGACCTCGGCACCACGCCGGTCGCCGCGCAGCTCACGATCACGCTCTACCTCGTCGGGCTCGCCTGCGGCCAGCTCGTCTACGGGCCGCTCTCCGACCGCTTCGGGCGGCGCCCGGTGCTGATCGCCGGGCTGTCCCTCTACCTCGTGGGGCTGCTCCTGGCGATCCCGGCGCAGAGCATCGGCGTCCTCATCGCCGCGCGGGTGCTGCAATCCCTGGGGGCCTGCGGCTCGCTGGTGCTCGGGCGCGCCATGGTGCGCGACGTCTCGACCAGCGTCGATGCCGCGCGCAAGATCGCGATCCTCACCATGGCGATGACCCTGACCCCGGCGCTCGCCCCCGCCATCGGGGGCGTCGTGAACGAGGCCTTCGGCTGGCGGGCGGTGTTCGTGGTCCTGGCGGCCCTGGTGGCGTTCCTGGGCGCGCTCGTGGTGTTCACCCTGCCGGAGACGAACCGCCAGCCCGTCGCCCTGCCGGGGATCGGCGCGGTCGCGGCGGCCTACCTGCGGCTCCTGCGCGCCCCCGTCTACCGGGCCTACGTGGTCGCCGGGGCCTGCGCCGGCACGAGCCTCTACGCCTTCCTGGCGGTGGCGCCGTTCCTGCTCGTGGACCGGCTCGGGCGCTCCTCGCAGGAGGTCGGGCTGGACTGCCTCGTCGTCGTGCTCGGCATGGTGGTGGGCTCGGCCGTGGCCGGGCGCCTCGCCGGCCGGGTGCCGATCCGGCAGGCCGCCCGCGGGGGCAACCTCCTGTGCCTCGCCTCGGCGCTGGCGCTCCTCGGCCTCGACCTGGGGGGCCAGCTGTCGGTGACGACGCTGCTGGCGCCCCTCGTCGTCTACGCCGTCGGCATCGGCGTCCTGGGGCCGAACGCCGTCGCCGGGCTGATGAACGTGGATCCCCACGCCGCCGGCTCGGCCTCGAGCCTCTACGGCTTCCTCCAGATGGGCTTCGGCGCCCTGTTCACGCTGGCGGTGGCCTCCTGGCACGACGGATCGGCGGCCCCGGTCGCCACGACGCTCCTCGTCGCCTCCCTGATCGCCGCGTTCGCCCTGCGGCGGGTCTAGGGCGGTGCTTGCCGGCGCCGTGCCCGGGTGCCGCTCCAGGGCCCCCGATGCGACACGCGCCTCGCGCCGACCCGGCGCCGGCAGCGGTCCCGGGCCTAGCGGGTCGCGTGCAGGAGCGTGAGGTAGCGGCCCCTGACGTCGGCCGGGATGCCGAGGGAGGCCAGGAAGGCCCGCTGCCCGGCGATCAGGCCGGCCGGGTCCGTCAGCGCCTCGAAGGCGAAGTCCCACCACGAATCCGCCCCGCCGATCACCCGCAGGCCCGCGTAGTTCGACAGGTCGAGGGGCTCGTCCGCGTCCTGCCACAACGCCGCCGGCACGTCGGCGAACATGAGGTCCAGGACGATGCTCGACGGGGCGGAGATCCCGAAGGCGAACTCGCCGAGCGTCTGCTTGTAGAGCGGCAGGGTGTTGAGCCGGACCCCCTCGGGCGGGGCCGCGCCGGTCCGCTGCAGGTAGCGCCCTCCGGGATGCGAGCGCAGGTCGAGGGCGACGTCGAGCGCCTGCGCCTCGGCGGCGAAATCGCCGAGGATGTCGAGGAACGAGCGCCGGGAGGCGCCGGCGAGCCGCACCGAGTGCAGGTTCTCGCACACGAGCCCGCGGCGCGGCGGCGGCCGCGGCGCCGGCGGGGCGCCGCCCATCCCGGGCGCCCCGGGGATCAGGCCCGGCGGTCCCGCCACGAACAGCTTCTGGCGCTGGTCGGGGCGCATCGAGAACAGGCGGTCGCCCTCGGTCCAGCCCACCACGACGTCGGCGCCGAAGCCGACATGCGCGCCATGTGCCCGATCGTGCGCCCGGTTGTGCATGAACCCGACGCACTCGAAGCCGTGCTGCAGCGTTACCCTCAGGAATCCCGGAGGGCTGCACAGGAACACGTCGTGGCAGATCTGGTGCGCCGGCAGGTCGGTCTCGCTCGCGGCGACGATCAGGCCGCGCCGGCCGCCCAGGCGGCGCACCGCGTCGTAGGGGCCCGCGATCTCGGCGGTCTCGGCGCCGGCGGCGGCGGCGATCTCCTGGAGCTCGGGCAGCCAGATCGCGTTGGCGTCGCGCTTCAGGAAGGCGTCCGTGTAGAGCAGCAGGATGTCGGCCTCGACCTCGTCCCGCACCAGCCGGATCAGCGGCCGGCAGACGCTGACGTCCTGCACGAGGTTCATCAGGAACACGATCAGCCGCTTCATGTGGCACACGACCCCGCCGCGCGCGGGCCCGCTCCCGCCGGCCCGCACCCGGGGCGGTCGTACACGGCCGGGCGGCGCGGGTGAAGACAGGCGTGACGAGGGGCGCGGCGCGGACCGTCGTCGCGGCGGTCTGACGCAAGGTTCCTGCCCGGGCGGCGCGGGGCACCCCCGTCCATCGCTCCGCGCCGCGAAGACGAGGCCGCCTCGGCAGGGGCCGCTCGCCCCGCGCCCATCATGCGGGGCGGCGCCGGGAGCCCGGGCGATCGGCGCGCCGGGGGCCTCCGGGCCCGTTGCCGCGCCGCCTCGACTGGCCGGGACTTGATCCCGCAGGCCATGCAGCCGTTGCTCATGGGGGCTTTTCGTATACATCCTGCGATTGTCACACCGAAGCGCGCGCGGGGACTCGCCGATGACGAGAGGCCTGAAGATCTACGTCGGGTACGATCCGCGGGAGGACATCGCCTGGCGTGTCTGCCGGCACTCGATCCTGCGCCACGCGTCGGCGCCGGTCGCCATCCACCCCCTCAGGCTGCGGAGCCTGCGGGAGCTCGGGCTCTACGCGCGCCCCGACGACGCGGGCGCGACGACCGAGTTCTCCCTGACCCGCTTCCTCACCCCGCACCTGGCCGCCCACGACGGCTGGAGCCTGTTCGTCGATTGCGACTTCCTGCTCACGGCCGACATCTGGCGCCTCGTCGCCGGCCTCGACCCGTCGATGGCGGTCCACTGCGTCAAGCACGCCTACACCCCGCGCAGGACCCGCAAGATGGACGGCCAGGTCCAGTCCGCCTACCCGCGCAAGAACTGGTCGTCGTTCCTCCTGTTCAACGGCGCCCACCCGGCGGTCCGGGCGCTGACCCCGGCGGTCGTCAACGAGCGGAGCCCGGCCCATCTCCACCGGCTCGAATGGGTCGCCGACGCCGCGATCGGCGGCCTGCCCGTGACCTGGAACTTCCTCGAGGGCGAGTACGACCCGCCCCCCTCCCCGCCAAACGCCATCCACTTCACCAACGGCGGGCCCTGGTTCCCGGAGTGCCGGGACGTCGCCTACGCGGATCTCTGGCGTGCCGAGCGGGACCTCTGCCTGCGGGCGGCAAGCGCCGCGGCATGAGAGGAAGCGCCGCGGCATGAGAGGAAGCGCCGCGGCGTGAGAAGGTGCCGCCGCGCGAGAACAAGCGCCGCCGTGAGGCCCGGGCGGCCGTTAACCTTTCTTTAACTCTCGGATTGCCGGCGCCCCGCTCCCGTGCGACCAACTCTTAACGGAAGCTTAACGGGTGCGGGACGATGCGCAACACGGGTCGCAGGAGCGGGTTCGGTCGGTTGCGCGCGGGGCTCGCCGTGCTGGTCGCGACAGCGGTGAGCGGGGCCCAGGCCCAGACCCTCGCGGCCCTGCCGGCCGCGACGGTGCCGGCCGCCGCCGCCGGCGAGGCCCGGGCGGTCCCGGCCTGGGTCGAGTTCTGCCAGCGCTACGCGT
>NZ_QOWC01000204.1 GCF_003574465.1 Methylobacterium crusticola | reverse complement strand
GATTGCAGCGTGATCGGATGCTGCTCTAGGTGGTTCTTTCTCCCAGCAGCCGAGCGCGGGGCGGACCTCACCCGGACTATGGATTAGTCCGAGTACGGGGATACCCGCACCGTGGTCGGCTACATCCGGCGGGCGAACGCTTTCAAGGGACACTCGGGAGAAGGGTTTCTGTGAACGCGAACCTTAAAGGACGCATTGCCTTCCGCTCACAACGTCCTTGCGGCTAATCCCTTCATCAGCACAGGCCCGGTCGGCCGACCAGTCGGCGAGCCACTCTCGGGCTCAAGGGTGATTTCAAAGAGTTGGTCGGGCACGGCTCTCGGCAGATCGCCTACCCGTAGATCGAGCCGCCTCGGCGTCCGGGTGAGGCCGACCGAGACAGGGCCGCGGGACCGATCCCACAGGGTCCAGACCTGCAGCGCACGCCCGCTCGGAACTGGCACGTCAGCGAGCGGGATCAGATCGGTCCGCCCGTCGGCCGCGACATTGACGATCGCCGCGACCCGATTGTCTTCGGTGAGGAGCGCGGCGATCAAGACAGGCGCGGGTGGCCGCGCCCACAGCACCACGAGCCCTGCGGTGAGTGCCAGACAGGCGGTCCCGGCGACGAGGCCGGCGCCGCGCCAGAAGCCGAGGCTGTTCCACAGCCCAATAAGCCGGTCAGCGAGGCTCGGGTACGACAGGACCGGCAAGGTACCGCCAAGGCCGCCCTCGATCCGGAGCCAGAGCGCCTCGCCAGCCGGTTGAGCAGGGGCCGTCGCGTCGATCTCGGCGAGACGAGTGCGCCAAGCCTCGACGAGCGCTGCGAACTCCGCGTCGCTCTCAACGAGCCGTGCTGCCCGGGCGGCGTCTGGCTCGTCGAGGACGCCGAGTACGTGCTCGGCGGCAAGGGCATCGCGCTCGGCGGCTGTCACGACAGGCACTCCCGGAGCGCGAGGAGGGAGCGACGCAGCCACGACTTCGCAGTCCCGAGCGGCAGGCCGAGCCGCCCGGCGAGCTCACCATGGCTGAGCCCATGCGCGTAGGCGAGCACGATGGCGTTCCGGCGGCGCGGGTCGAGCCCGTCGAGACAGCGCCGCAGCGCGCCCGCCTCCGAGAGGCGCACCACCACCTGCTCTGGTCCCTCCTCCTCACTCGGCACGGCCTCGTCCAGCGTGTCGGTGAGATCAGTGCGGGCCTCGCCGCGCAGGATGTTGAGCGCGCGGTTGCGCAGCATCGCGTAGAGAAAAGCACGCCCGGAGCCCCGTGCCGGATCAAACCCGCCGGCGCGCCGCCAGACCTGGACGAACGTGTCGTGCACCGCCTCCTCGGCCAGCGCACGCCGGCGCAGGATCCGGAGCGCTACCCCGAGCATCCGCGGCGCCTCGCTCTCGTAGAGTGCGCGCAGGGCGGCGCGGTCGCCGCGCGCCGAGCGCTGCAGCGCCTCGTCCACTGAGAGCGCGGCCTGCGCCACCTCTGACACCCCGCGCACGCGAACTCCGACCTCTCCACATCCACGGCCAAACTACACGCAGGAACCGCTCCTGGATGCGCCAGCAAAAATAATGGCGTGCCGCGCATCCAGCCGTGTGGCCGGCGTGTATCCGCGCTGCCGGGTGCGTCCCGGTTGGAACGGGAGACACCCATGCAACGAGCTATCCTCGCGGCCGCGCTGCTCGCGTCGGTCACTCTCGCGAACGGGGCGCAGGCTCAGAGCGCCGCAGCCCTCATCGGCGACGACACCCTCGCCATGATCGACGTGGCCGCCAAGAAGGTGACGAAGACCGTGAAGGTCACTGGCGCGCCGGGCCGTATCCTCGGCATCGACGTGCGCCCGGCCGACGGCATGCTCTACGCGCTCGCCGCCGACGGCACCATCCTCATCGTGGACACCGCCACCGGCAAGGCGACGGTGAAGTCGAAGCTCGACACCATGCTGCCTGCTGGCGTGGTCGCCACCGTCGACTTCAATCCGGTCGCCGACCGCTTGCGGGTGATCGGCTCGGATGGCACGAACCTGCGCGCCAACGTCGACGACGGCAAGGTGACGAAGGACGGCGCGTTGAAGTTCGCCGACACCGACAGCATGAAGGGCAAGCCCGCGAAGGTCGTGGCCGGCGCCTACACCAACTCGATGAAGGGCGCGAAGGAGACGGCGCTCTACGACGTCGACGCATCGGGCGCGCTCCTGCGTCAGGCGCCGCCGAACGACGGTATCCTCAACACGGTGGGCATGATCGGCGTGCCGGTCGAAGGCGCGGTGTTCGACATCACCACCGACGCTGCCGGCAAGAGCCAGGGCTGGCTGATGTCGGGCGAGACGCTGCACTCAGTTGATCTCGCCACCGGCAAGGCGACGATGGTGGCCAAGATCGCGGGTGCCTCTGGCCCGGCGCGCGACATCGCGGCGCTTCCCGGCATGTAGCCGCCCTTCGCACTGACGTTCGGCCCAACCGCGCCGCTTCCGTTTCCGTACACCTCGGCCGACCTGATCCGAATAGTGAGCAGGGTCGTCGCAAGGTGGGCTCAAGACTGCGCAGGGCGGCATGCTTACTGCCCTGCCGGGGCGCGGCGGCCGCTCGGTCTTCGTGTCTAACAGCCTCATTTGAGCGGCTGCACATCGGTCGCGCCGGCTATCAAGTAATTGGACATAAAAAACAACAGAAATCTCATAATATCTGGACTCTAATTTTGCCTGTCCACCAAGAACTAACAAGAGATAGTGCTCGTGCCGCCCGTCACTTCACCCACGCTTGATTTCGCCAAACCAAGTATCGCCTTCACAAATCCGGGCAGCAGCTTCGCTTGCTGCGGCGCTGACAGCCCATCTTTTTCGTACTCCACCTCAAGCCCACGTTCCGGAGAGTAGGCCACACGGAGCCGTCCGGAAACAAGCATCCAAGCCGCTGCCACGACAAGTGGTAGCCCAAGGGCCAAAGTTACTGAAGCAGAGTCATCCTTGATTGAGAGATTATTCTCGACCAGAACCTGCAACTCAGGGCGGTTGATCATCTCTTTCAAAATCAACTTTGCTGCCTGCCCTCCTTGGTCTGCAGATTGTGCGTCCTCCCCCTGATTCAAGCTGGTGACGATCTGATCTCGCCAACCGAGAGGTAGGTTCAGCTCTGCCACAAAAGCTTCCATATCCGCCTCAGCTTTGCTGACGGCCTCGTCGGAGAGAGCCAGCAGGGACTTGTCTCGGATGGCCTCCAGGATCCGCACAGCGTTCTTCGGATGCAGAGCATCAATCCGCGCCGCCAAGTCGTTGCTCGACATCGTGTCCTCCATTCAATCCCACCAGCCCCACAGTGTTAGGCCGGCCCAGTGGTATGGATGCGCCCACGCCGCGCTACCTTCAGCTTCGCGCACCGCCCGCATGGCACCCGCGTACGCAGTCGCGCGCGATAGGTCGGAACGCAACCAGATATTGTAAAAAGCTTCCCCTAAGACGACTGAGGATCTCAGGTTCAGATCCCACTGTCCAGCTAACACGCTCTGTACGCCGGCCTGCCAAAGCCCGAAGATCATGCCCAGCGCCTCGCGTCCTGCAATCTCGCTGACCGAGCCTGATACGCACGCTCGCAAGGTTACATGGCTGCCTGCTAGGGCGAGGCGACTCGCGCGCGCGCCGGTAAGGCGACATTCAGCGAGGCGATCCTCGCTCTCCGGCATGCGGCCGTCAGGTTCGGGTAGCGCCAAGCCGGACCGGTCCAGTGGAGCACGAGGCTTGAACTCGCCATGAGCAGCAAAGTGCACCACGCCTCCGCGGAGATCGAGGCCCTCGAGCGCTCGGAATGATGCTGCACCGCCTCGGTGCAATGCCGTGGGGGCGAGGCGTGCCAATGCAGCCGCCTCCTGCTCGAAACCCTCAAGCGCCGCCAAGCTCTCGCCACCGTGGGGTGCCTGCACAATGTCGGCACCGCCACGCGGATCGTGCGCGCGAGATTGATCGAAGGCGGCCAGGAGCGCTCGCGCACTGGGGACCAGCACTGGGATCAACCGGTCAGCTAGCGGCGTCTCAGCGAGGGGCAGAGCCGCCCACGGCAGACCGAAACCGGGACCATCGGGAGAGACGCATAGGACGTCACCTTCTCGCAGCGTGCCGCACTCCAGCAAGTTATTGAGCGGGGCTAGTAGCGGCGCGACACGGTTCAGTACTGCATCGAAGGGCCAGCGCTGGGCCTCGTCGGGAGCCGACAGGATCCCCGGTTTTGGTCGTGCGAGCGCCTGGCGGTCTCCTCGCAACAGCGTCTCGAGTTGGCTTGCGGTCTCCAGCATGGCTGCACGGCCCAGCGCCGCACGCCACGCATGCAGTTCTCCGTCAGCGTCGACCAAGACCGCGTAGGTGACCCCGTCGTCGGCGAGTAGCGTAAGGTAATGCGCGCGCAAAGAGGAGGCCGCCAGAACCGCACGCAGTTCGCCCAGCAGCGCCTCGGCACTGCAGGCGACGCGGGCGCGCGGAGCCGCAGGGTCGAGCAAGTGGCGGGCTTCAGCGGCGGAGACGAGGTCGGTGAGAATGCGGGACTTAGCCTCCTCGATCGCTGCGAACAGCTCACCATGTTGCTTGAGGTCATACAGCACCTGCGCGCTCACAGCGTATAGGTGCGTGATCCCGATCCCTGCAGCGGCGCGCAGGTGCGGATCGTCGATCCGCAAGCGCTGCGCCTCGACTCCGTCCCGGATCGTCCTGAGCCCGGCGGCGGCCTCATCCAGCGCTCCGATACGGCGCAGGAACACTGTCTCGAGCCAGCGCGCAGTCCGCTCGTCGTCCGCAAAATTGTGGGCGGCGCAGAAAGACACCAACGCCTGCAGCGGTGGAAGCAGGACGCTCAGAGTAGGTGGGTCGTGGCTAGCTGCGAAGCGGAAGAGCGTCGACGCTAAGGTGGAGATTGCCCCGTAGGGATGCCTTGCGCCGTCGAGCGCTGCGGCCTGGGTCTGCGCCGCCACAATCAGGGCCTGCGCTTCGGAGCCCCGCGGAGGCGCGTCGGGCGTGCGCCCAGGATCGGCCTTGGGGAACTCGTCTGGACGCCGCACGAAACGCTCACGCAGACTCGCCAGGCGCTGAACCGTGATTTGATACGTGAACGCATCGACCTCTTCGCCTTGCGGCGCAGCAGATCCGGAGAGGCGTCGGACAAGTCGATCAGCACGCTCGTACTGCCCATTGCGGAGGAGAAGTTCCGCGCGTGCCGCCGCCAAGGTCACAACGACACCGTCCAGGCCAACGCGCCGCAAGCCTGCCTCCAGAGCAGGCCAGATTGCGAGCGTGGAAGCAGGCTGACCGATGTCCGTGACAACTGAGGCGAACACGCCCGCGACGTTGCTGAGTTGCAGCGCGGCATGCTTCACGAGCGGCACTTCCGCTCGTCCCAGCAGCGTGGTTAGCAGCGGCAGCGCGAGAGCCGCCGCACCACATGCATCGCCACGTGCCCGTAACCAACTGACGAGAAGCTGGCTGCCGAGCAGGCGCGCCTCGGCGTCAATTCCTTCGAGCAGGAAGTAGCCACCGTTGAGAGAATTGGGCGAGTTGCGCACGGCAGGGGGCAACAACGCGGCAATCTCCGCCTTATCACAGCGTACAGCCGCGGCAACGAGTGACTCGCCCCAGGTCGCGTCGAGGTTTTCGTTCACGTGCTGCACTCCCCGAAGCGGCAATCTATCCACGTGGGCTGCGCGGGGCGGAACCTATCGCAAGGAAATCGTACCCGCCTCCTTCGCTTGGATGACGACGAGTGCATTCGGCATGAGCAGGGCCATTCGAATGAGCAGCGATTGAGTGACGCTAATAGGCAAGATGTCGGATCTGCTGGCTGAACCGGTTTCAAATATCGTGTATGCTACCCGCATGTCTACCCGACGCAGATCCGGCGATACCATCCTCGGCGTGGCCCGAGTCCGAGCCGAAGCCAACGGCGCGGCCGCGCCCTTCGCCGGCCGCTACGAGGCGAAGGCCCGCACCCCGCTCGACCCCGCCACGCTGCGCACAGCCGGCGGCGAGATCGTGCACACCGACGACTTCGCCGCGACCGCCATGCCGGCCATCCTCGACACCCTGGCCAGCCCGGACGCTGTAGCGGCCGACGCCAGCCGCGACCGGCTTGACCTCGCCAAGGAGGCCGGCTGCCTGGAGATGGCCCTCGACACGGCCGACACCATCCGGCCCGCCGACGGGCTGGAGCGCATGCTGGCCCACCATCTCGCCACCGCCCACGTCGCCGCCATGAAGGCGGCAGCCGTCATGCAGCAGCACCTCGGGGAGGCCAGCCGGACGCTGGGCCCGAGCCGGCAGGCCGCCTGCGTCGAGGCCGAGCGGATGGCTCGCGCCTACGCCCGCCTGACAGGCTCGTTCCAGGCCGGCATGCAGACCCTGCAGCGGGTGCGCTCGGGCGGGAGGCAGGTCGTGGTGGTCCAGCACAACCACATCGGCGAGGGCGCTCAGGCCGTGGTGGCGGGTAGCGTGACCGGGGGCCTCCGGTGCGGCGGAGAGGTTAGGGGGTGAAGGCGATTCCGGCCGACCAACCCCATGCAAGCGGCTGGGAGGCCGCTCTCGCAGCCGCTCATGCTGCACCTCGCTGCGGCGCCCAGACTCGGAGCGGGTCCGCCTGCCGAGCCGGAGCCGTGGCAAACGGACGGTGCCGGATTCACGGAGGCGCCAGCACTGGCCCGCGGACGCCGGAGGGCCTGGAGCGCTCGCGGCGTTCGACCTGGAAGCACGGGCGGTACTCAGCCGAGGCGATCGCCTTCAGGCGGATGCTCGCGCGGACCGTGCGGGAGCTCCGGGCCGCGACGCGGATGGTCGAGGGGCAGGAGCGTCATGCAATAGCTCCTGTCGAGCGTCCGAGCGCCGATCGATCCCGAGAACGGTGCGCTGTCATGATGGCTGAAAGGATCGTGTTCGAGATCGCAAGCCTCACGCCGCGCCTTCGATCAGGTCACGTCGCCGGACATCTCCCTCGAACCGGGTAAGCTCGCGGCGGGGCTGGTCGAACGAGCTTGCAGTCAGCGCGGCTAGACCATACTCCTCATGTGCTTCTGACGACATGAAGGGCACTTTCGCCGTGGACCTGCTGGGCGGAGGTATGGCAGCAATCGGCGCCGTGGTGCTGATCGTGGCCTTCTTTGGTCGTGAAGGGCGAACCGATCTGGCGAACAGCCGTATCCTCTTCATCGGGTTCTCCCTCAGTATCGCGGGGCTCGCGATCTACGCTGCGTCTGTCTCATAGGGTTGACGCCCGCGGCGAGTGTCGTCCGCGGCCCGCTCTATGCTCGCTACGCCGTGGGGCTACGCGGCTCGGAGGCCGTCACATGTCGGGCGATGCCGTACCCAGGATGAGGAGATGGAAGGCCGCTCTGAAGACGGCCGTGTCCTCCAGGATCCTACACGTCACCGGCGAGATCGAGCTCGGCAACACCGATGAGATGCCCCACCTTGAGCTGTCCGATCGGAGGGCACGGATCCAAACACGCTCAACCTGGACCTGGAGATCACCACCAGCGGGCCAAGCGAAATGATGATGCATTCGGCTGGAGTGCGGTTCAGCTGGCCAGCCCCCGCGTGGTCGCCGCCGCGCGTCCGCGTGATGTGGATGGGCGTCGAGGTCGTGTTCCTGCGGGTCACCGAGGCCTGAGCGCACCACCGGGTCCGACGCCGTCGTGCGACCACGCTGGCCATGCTCTGCGCCCTCAAGCAGGTGCCGATCGAGTTCAGTCCCAACCGCAAAGCCCACATCGCTGGTGCGGTACGAACGATCCTGGAGACACTCCCAGAGGCTCGGCTCGAAGTCGCCCAGGGCCTGCTCGCAGACGACCTCCTGATCGAGGCCAGGATCCCGCTGCGCCGCCTGAACGAGTGGCCGGCCGTGAGCCGCAGGGCTCATGCCTCGTCGCCACCAATCCCGTCTCCGATTGCTGGTTAAGGTTGGCGGAGTAGATCTCGATCCCGCGCATCGCATCAAATCCAGGGCCGTGCCAAATCTCCAGCCGATTCAAGCTGCCCTCAGAAGGCCCTGGATCGATCATGCGTTATTTTAATCCAGTACTTTGCGGTTTTGTTATTTCTCAATGACACGATATGGCCCATTCGGGTAGGATCGCGGCAGAAATAAACGCGGGCGATCCGATGGGATCCGCCGCAAATCTGTTCTGGATGTTAAAATTTTCATCGCGCCTGGGCAATCAAAGCAGATGAGTACGTCATGTGTGTGCATTCGCACTTGCAATCGATTCTCTCATAAAGAAATGTTAGGTAATTTCGGATTTCAGTTGGAGCGACGAGCATGGGCGCCCCCAGCCACCAAGGCCTTCGATCTCGCGTCGGGAAGATCATCACGTCTGACGAGGCTCAAAGAATCAACTTCACACTTGATGGTGTTCATATCGACGGCTCGGGTTTTTACTATGTCGCATTGGCGCTTTTGCCGAAAGGAAAGGCTGCAGGAGGCATCGATTTTGTCGTGAAACAAATGGGTCCTGGGTTCGGCGCTCAGTACGATCCCCGTAAAAACAACTTCGAATTCCCTAACGAGAATTATGGTCTGGATGATGATGAAAGAGCGCTTATCGTTCATGAAAGCACCCATGCCCTGATCGACGCTCGGCGTCGTACGACATCGATGATTGTTAGCGAGATGTGTGCCTATATCTCACAGGCGTGTTATTACGACGCACTAGGACAATCCTTACGTGATAGCAGCGATCCCATTTTCGCTGAGGCCGACAAAATAGCCACCGGTATTACGAACGAGCGGCTCGGCAACGGCGCCATGGGGAATGTCACACTTACGGGCACAACTGTCGCCGGGCTCCGGGCCGCTATCCTCGGTGACCCCGCCTACGCCGCTGTAGCGGCCAATCCCGGCGGATCTTACGGGGAGAGTGGAGTCCCACTTCGCCGTGGTGGGTGACGTCGTGCTGGCTTAAGCGATACGACCGCCGTCGTGGAAGACTATTTCAAGTTGTAGCGAGCAGTAGCTACGCCTGCCAGCACCGGGCCCCGCAGGACGCCATGTCGACCACTCGGCCCGGCGCGGTCGTAGATGCTGAGCTCCGATCACTCGAAACCCACACGTCGTGCCGTGAGCGGATCCGGCATCGCTGTCTCGCCACGCCCGGAGGCCCGCAATCATGTCGTGCCGCATTCGGTCTGAGGCAACGAGGCGGGTCGTTGAGCGGCCGTCACTCCGCGCGCGCTCCACGTCACGCAGGTTCGCCTCCGTGACTGCATCCCAAACAGATTGGGCCTCCAGCAGCGCGGCGAAACCGTCGAAGAACCGGTCGACAGCCTGATCCGAGACGGCTGACATCGCCTGGAACGCCGCGTGAGCGCGGTCCACCGCAGCGCCCGCGAGGAGCATCTGAGCCGCCGGGATGTGCAGGAAGTCGCCCGTTTCCGGCAGGACCAGCAGGTGGTCGCCGGGCTCGAAGCGGTCGGCGAGGTCTGGCGTGATCACGGCAGCGCGGTTCCCGCCGAAGAGCACGAGAGATCCAGGGATGAGGCGTTCGATGGTGATCACTGTCATGGCAGCAGGCGCATTGGGCAAATCGAGCTTGGAGTACGCGGGGCGCCACCATAGACTTGGGGAGGTGTGACGGCGAGGTGTCCGAGACATAAAACACGCTTGATCCTCGACAGCATAGTTGAGGGGTGTCGTACCGTGAGCTCCTCCTGGCCAGCCTGGCTTCCGCGGCAAGCTTCTCTCGTTCTGTAAGCCAAGCTTATGCAAAGTGCGCGCGTTTCCTAAACTTCGATCGCGTTCATAGCCAGCCATTTTTCCGAAAACGCCAGTACAAGACGGCGCAGATGGCAAAGATGCCGGTCAATACAGCGAAGTAGCCGTAACGCCACTTCAACTCCGGCATAAATTCAAAGTTCATTCCATAGATGCCCGCGATGGCCGTCGGCACGGCCAGGATAGCGGCCCAGGCGGCCAAGCGGCGGGTGATGACAGTCTGCTGCGCCTGTCCGAGCATCAAGCTCGCCTCAAAGGCGAAGGCCAGCACTTCACGCAGGGCGTCGATCTCGTCCTCGACCCGCCGCAAGTGATCGGACACGTCCCGGAACAGGGGCTGCATCTCCTCGTCGACCGCTACCAAGTCGCCATGCTCGAGCTTGCGGCAGACCTCCACGAGGGGCACGACGGCCGTGCGCAGGCGCAGCAGATCACGCCGAAGCAGATACAGGCGCTCGATCTCAGCGGGCAGCAGCTCGCGCCTGAGGATCCGATCCTCGAGCGACTCGGCTTCCGCCATGATCGTTTCCATGACGGGCGCGTAGTTGTCGACCACGAAGTCGAGCACGGCATAGAGGATGTAGTCTTCGCCATGCGCCAGCAGTTGTGGGCAGGATTCGGTCTGTTGCCGCACGGGCGTGTAGGAGACGGAGGCGCCGTGGCGGATCGTCACCACGAAGCCGCGCCCCACGAACAAGTGCGTTTCACCCAGAGCGATGCGGTCGTTCACGAGCTGCGCCGTGCGCGTGACCACGAAGAGGCAGTCGCCATAGTGTTCGAGCTTGGGCCGCTGGTGTGCGTTCCGGGCATCCTCGATGGCAAGCGGGTGCAGGTTGAATTGGGCTTGCACCTGTTGGAGCAGTTCCGACGACGGCTCGTAGAGGCCGATCCATACGAAATGGCCGGGCCGGCGCGCCCACTCCCCAGCCTCCTCGACCTGTACGTCGGCGATCCGGTGACCGTCGGCATACACGCTCGCGGCGACGACACCGGGGGTCTGCAGGGCAGGAGCAGGTGATACGCGGGCCATCGGCAAGTCTTGCTCTCGTTGTGGTTTGATCGTCTGCCGCCGATGCAGCCTTGGCGAACCAGGCCGATCCTGGTTTGCCAATAGCATAGGCTCACTGGCTGCCGACGAGAAAATACGCGTGGTCGTGTGCCCCCGTCCAAGCCGTCTTTATGAGATTTTTACTTTGTAGCCTGACCGCTCACATTGCTTCTTTACGCCGTGAGCGGCACATTCAGATCAGCAAACGTTATCGTCCTGGCATCCATCCACCATGAGCGCCGTTCACGTTCTGTTTGAGCGCCGTCGCAACAACCGCGACGTGCTCCTGACAACGCGCGGCGTGAGCTTCTGGATCGTCCTCGGACTCTCGCCCCACGGCTGGTACCGGCTGATGGCCTCGCCGCCGATCTGAGCACGGTGTCTTCATGCGGGACTCTCTGTCCCACGTGCTCCGACGCCATCGACCGCAAGCCTCGATAGCAAACGAGCGGGAGAATGCATTATGGGCCGGATCCACAGCGCTGCCGAGCGGGATCGGTGTCATCGCCACTCAACCCCCGAGTTCCTGGTTGGGCGGGGCCGTGACGGGCTATGGCGTGCCATCGAGGCCGGCGGGCACGCCGGAGGCGTGTTCAGCTCGCAGCACGCGGCCATGACCTACGCCGAGGGCGAGACTCGCCGGCGCCACGGCTCGATCCGCCTGACCCTCGATCTGCTCGAGAATGGCCGCTGACACCCGCGATGCCGGATCCAGCTCAGCCGCCGCCAGGTCTCGCCGCGCCCGATCGCATCAGCCGCATCTGCCTCGTCCTCAAGCGGTTCGGGTTGAGGATCGCGCTGATCCTGTCCTGGACAACGCTCAACGCACTGCTCGGCTCGAGCGGCTGGGGAACCCTCTTCGTCATGATGTGGGGCGCCGCCGTGGTCTGCGCGATCCTCGCGATCGTGCTCAAGGAGCCGTTCATCGCTCCCTACTTCACCCACTATGACGAGGCCGCCTGGTTCCTCCTCATCGCTCTGGCTGCCAAGCAGATCCTTCTTACCGTCGCGGCGTGAGGTCTTCGGCCGAGGAGGGAGGGATCGCGGCGCTCGAGCGCGTGCGGGCGATATGCCGGAGGTGCGGGTTTCAGGCTCGCGGCTTCCGCAGAGGGGCGACGTGTGTCCTGCAGATCGACTGGCAGGCGTTGCGGGCAACCTGCTACCACGAGCCGTGCCGCGGCACGGCTCACTCCTGCCGCGGCCTGCGCGAGTTCTCCTGGACGCTGAAGCCGATGCGGTAGATTTGGGGAGCCCGTCGGGCCCATTCCCCCCCGCACAGCGGGGGGGCGGACCCGTGCTCAGGCCAGCCGCGCAAGCCCGGATCTTTATACCACCTTTATATCTTTGGCCTGCTTCCCCTCTCGAACGCTTATGTGGATCCGGTGTTCACTGCCGCGGTGAGACTGCCTCATAGGCGGTCCAGTTCGATGCGTCCTGGTGCCGAAGGCCCAGGCCATCCGATCGCGAGAAAACCAATGCTCGACATCGCTCTGATTGCAGCCGGTCTGGGCTTCTTCGCCCTGTCACTCGGTTACGCCGCCCTGTGCGAACGCCTGTGAGGAGGCCTGCCATGGTGCTCGACTACGCGCTCGGCGGTCTCATGACCCTCGGCCTGCTCGCCTATCTCACCTACGCCCTCGTCCGCCCCGAGCGGTTCTGAAGGAACTCTCCCGTGACCCTCATCGGCTGGATCCAGATCGCGCTCTACTGCGCTGTCGTCCTCGCCCTCGTGAAGCCGCTCGGGATCTACATGACCCGCGTCTTCACCGGCGAGCGCACCCTCCTGTCGCCCGTCCTGCGCCCGGTCGAGCGCGGCCTCTACCGACTCGCCGGCATCGACGAGCGCCAGGAGCAGCATTGGCTCTCATACGCAGGGGCAATGGTCGTCTTCCACATCGCTGGCTTCCTGGTGCTGTACGGCATCCTGCGCCTGCAAGCCGTGCTGCCGCTCAACCCGGCTGACCAGTCCGCCGTCGCGTCCGACCTCGCTTTCAACACCTCGACGAGCTTCGTCACCAACACCAACTGGCAGAGCTACGGAGGCGAGAGCACGCTCTCCTACCTGTCCCAGATGCTGGGGCTCACCCACCAGAACTTCCTCTCGGCGGCAAGTGGCATCGCGGTGGCGGTGGCGCTGATCCGGGGCTTCGCCCGCGCCTCGACGCGCACACTGGGCTCGTTCTGGGTCGACCTCACCCGGGCCACCCTCTACGTGCTCCTGCCGATCTGCATCCCCTACGCGCTGTTCCTGGTCTGGCAGGGCATGCCCCAGACCCTCGGATCCTACGTGGATGCCACCACGCTCGAGGGAGGCAGGCAGACGATCGCGCTTGGCCCCGTGGCGAGCCAGGTGGCCATCAAGATGCTCGGCACCAACGGCGGCGGCTTCTTCAACGCCAATGCCGCCCACCCGTTCGAGAACCCGACGGCGCTCTCGAACTTCGTCCAGATGGTGTCGATCTTCGCGCTCGGGGCCGCGCTCACCAACGTCTTCGGCCGCATGGTCGGCGACGAGCGCCAGGGCTGGGCCATCCTCGGCGCCATGGGCGTCCTGTTCCTGGCCGGCATCGCCGTGACCTACTGGGCCGAGGCCGCCGGCAACCCGCTCCTGCACGCGCTCGGCGTGCCGGGCGGCAACCTCGAGGGCAAGGAGGTCCGCTTCGGCATTGCCGCCTCGGCCCTGTTCGCGGTCGTCACCACGGCGGCCTCCTGCGGCGCCGTCAACGCGATGCACGACTCCTTCACGGCGCTCGGCGGCATGATCCCGCTCATCAACATGCAGCTCGGCGAGATCATCATCGGCGGCGTCGGCGCTGGTCTCTACGGTATGTTGATCTTCGTCGTGGTGGCGATCTTCGTCGCCGGGCTGATGGTCGGGCGCACGCCCGAGTACCTCGGCAAGAAGATCGAGGCGAAGGAGGTCAAGATGGCGATGCTCGGCATCCTGTGCCTGCCGCTGATGATGCTGGGCTTCACGGCGCTCGCGACCGTGCTGCCCGCCGGCCTCGCCGGCCCCGCCAACGCGGGCCCGCACGGCTTCTCGGAGATCCTGTACGCCTACACCTCGGCGGCGGCGAACAACGGCTCGGCCTTCGCGGGCCTCTCCGCCAACACGCTGTTCTACAACACCACCCTGGCGGTCGCGATGCTGGTCGGGCGCTTCTTCGTGAAGATCCCGGCCCTCGCCATCGCGGGCTCGCTCGCCGCCAAGAAGACGGTGCCGACGTCGGCCGGCACCTTCCCGACCCATGGCGGCCTGTTCGTCGGCCTCCTCGTCGGGGTGGTCCTGATCATCGGCGGTCTGACCTTCTTCCCGGCGCTGGCCCTCGGCCCGATCGTCGAGCACCTCGCCGGGGCTGCGGGTCAAACCTTCGCGGCGGGGGGCTGAGCCGTGCCCGCCACACACGTAGACCGCATCCGCCGGGGCCTCGCGCGTCACCGGCCTCGCGTCACTCCCTCGCGACGCCTTCAGGACCGGACCGCCCTGCGGCCCTGCGACATCGTCCTGGCGCTGACCGGCCTGGCTTTGCTCGGCGCGCTCGCGATCTGGGCCGCCGTCTTCCTCGGCGGCGCAGCCCTCTCGCACTGACCTCCCGTGGCGGCGCCCTGCGCCGCTCCTCCCGGCCCACCCGGATCTCACCACCATGGCCCACTCATCCCAGACCTCCCTCCTCAGCGCGGCCCTGATCGGGCCGGCGCTCCTCGGCGCGGTGCGCAAGCTCGACCCGCGCCAGATGGCCAAGAACCCCGTGATGTTCGTGGTCGAAGTCGTAGCGGTCTTCACCACGCTGCTGTTCGTCCGCGACCTCCTCACGGGCGGCTCCGATCTCGCCTTCTCGGGTCAGATCATCCTCTGGCTCTGGTTCACGGTGCTGTTTGCCAACTTCGCCGAGGCGGTCGCCGAGGGCCGCGGCAAGGCCCAGGCCGATTCCCTGCGCCGCACCCGGACGGAGACCACCGCCAAGCTCCTCTCCGGTCCCGCGGCGCAGGTCGGCGGCCCGCGTAGCGCCCACCGGGTGGTGCCGGGCACCGACCTCAGGGTCGGCGACGTGGTCCTGGTCGAGGCCGGCGACATCATCCCGTCGGACGGCGAGGTGATCGAGGGCGTCGCCTCGGTCAACGAGGCGGCGATCACCGGCGAGTCGGCCCCGGTGATCCGCGAATCCGGCGGCGACCGCTCGGCCGTGACGGGCGGCACCCAGGTCCTGTCCGACTGGATCCGGGTGCGGATCACGGCGGCGCCGGGCTCGACCTTCATCGACCGGATGATCGCCCTCGTCGAGGGCGCCTCCCGGCAGAAGACCCCCAACGAGATCGCCCTCAACATCCTGCTCGCCGGCCTC
>NZ_QOWC01000203.1 GCF_003574465.1 Methylobacterium crusticola | reverse complement strand
GGCGGCCGGCCTCGCCGGGCGCGGTGCGCCGCCCGCGCGGCCTCAGCCCGGGGCCGCCGCGGCCTCCGGGCGGGCCCGGCGCATCGCCGCCTCGATCTCGGGCGCGGTGAAGCGCGGCGTGATGTGCTGCGGGCAGTTCCAGTCGAACCCCGCGACGCGCAGCACGGCGACGCGCTCGACCCGCGCCCGGTAGGGCGCGACGCCCACCGCCTCCGCGAGGTCGGGCCGCTCCGCCGCCTCGTGGAAGGAGAGGTGCCCGATCAGCTTGAGGCGGCGGCGCGCCGCGTAGTCCATGGCGAACAGGGACACCCGGTCGTCGGCCGCGACGTTGCCGGCGGTGAGGTACTGCCGGTTGCCGGCGAACTCCGCCCAGGCGAGGGTGTCGGGGTCGAGCACCCGCAGGAAGCCGGGCGGCCCGCCCCGGTGCTGGATGTAGGGCCAGCCCGTCTCCGAGACGCTCGCCAGGTAGACGCTGTCGCGTTCGGCCAGGAACGCCGCCTCGCGCTCGCTCAGGTGCGCGTCGGTCCGGGGCGCGTCGGCGAGCTGCGCCGGATCGGGGTAGGGCGAGCCGTGGCGGGCCTGGCTCGCCCGCACCGACGGGGTGAACAGGATGTCGAAGAAGCGTCGCATGGCCGGCCTCCGTCCCGGCCGCCCCGCGGGGCGGCCGGCGTCGCGACGGCCGCCCAACCCGGCGCCGTCCCCCGTCAGGTAGGCTGAGGCGCCGGGCGGCAGAAGCGCGCCGCCGCGGCACTCAGTCTTCCGGATCACGCAACGATCGGCGCCGCGGCGCCGTCGTCATGCCGCGCCTCGTCGAGCCAGGCCCGGGCCCGCACGAGGTCGCCCGGCGTGAGCCCGTGCCCGGCGAGCAGGGTCTCGTGGGTGACGGCGGCGCCCGCCGCGCGCAGCTGCGCGGCGAGCCGCGCGGCGTTGGCGGCCGGCACGACCGGGTCCGTGCGGCCCGAGAGGATCAGCACGGGCTCGCCCGCGAGGCGGACGTGCGGCGGCTCGGCGAGGGGCACCATGGCGCGCAGCAGGACCGCGCCGGCGAGGCTGCCGGGATGGAGCAGCAGCAGGGCCGCCGCGATGTTGGCGCCGTTCGAGAAGCCGACCGCGACCGGCGCGCCGATCCCGTAGGCCGCCCGCGCCTCGGCGACGAAGCCCGCGAGCGCGCCGGCGCGCCGGCGCAGGTCGTCCTCGTCGAACACGCCCTCCGCGAGGCGGCGGAAGAAGCGCGGCATGCCGTTCTCGACGACCGGCCCGCGGGGCGAGAGCAGGGCCGCGCCGGGCGACAAGGCGCGACCGAGGGGCAGGAGGTCGGCCTCGTCGCCCCCGGTGCCGTGCAGGAGGAGGAGCGGCGCGGTCCCGGCCGCGGCGGCCGGCTCGAACCGGTGGGTGAAGGAGAGGGCGGGCATGGCAGGGCTCCGTCTGGGGGGATGCGGGGGCGGCTTCTCGGCGCCGCCCCCTTCGGTCTGAGGCCGCCCGCGCTTCAGGCCAGGGCCGGCAGCACGCGCTCGATCTCGGCCCGGTGCGGCTCGAGGAAAGCGGGCAGCTTCAGGGCCTCGCCCAGGGAGGCCGCCGGCTCGTCGGCGGCGAAGCCGGGCGCATCCGTGGCGATTTCGAACAGCACGCCGCCGGGCTCGCGGAAGTAGATCGACCGGAAGTAGTTGCGGTCGCGCTGCTCGGTCACGTGGAGGCCGAGCGCGGCCGCGCGCTCGCCCATCGCGGCCTGGGCCGCGTCGTCGGCGGCCCGGAACGCGACGTGGTGGACCGACCCGACACCCTGCCGGCCCGGCAGGAAGTCGCCGACGGCCCGCAGGGTCACGAAGGCCCCGAGGGCGGCCTCGCCGCGGAAGCGGGCGAGCGCCCCCTCCCGGGCGACCTCCCGCAGGCCCATCACCCCGGTCAGGATTGCGGCGGTCGGGCCGGCCTCCCGCAGCATCAGGGTGACGCCGTGGAAGCCCCGGACCGCGTGCTCGGCCGGCACCTCGCCGCCCGCGTAGGCCGCCTCGGCCTCCGCCCCGGCGACGCCGACGAGCGCGAGACGCATCCCGTCGCGGTCGCGGAACGGCAGCACCGTCTCGCCGAACACCCGGGCCGGCGCCTCGAAGGGCACGCCGGCCGCCACCAGGCGGTGGGTCCAGTAGCCGATGGAGCCCTCCGGGACGCGGAACGCCGTCTCCTCGGCCTGACCGACGCCGACCCGCCCGGACCCGGCATTCTCCCAAGGGAAGAAGGTCAGGATGGTGCCGGGCGCCCCGGCCTCGTCGCCGTAATAGAGGTGGTAGGTGCCGGGATCGTCGAAGTTGACGGTCTTCTTGACCAGGCGCAGGCCGAGCACGCGGGTGTAGAAGTCGAGGTTGGCCCGGGCCGGGCCGGAGATCGCCGTGACGTGGTGAAGGCCGGTGAATGACATCGGGAAGACCCTCCTCGCCGGGGCCGCGACGGTGGCCCCTTTCGTTGCAGGCAATCTAGGGATTGCCCGCTCGGCGAAAAATAGAAACAATCGAAACTCATCGTTTCGGAATTTGCCGTCATGACGCCGCTGCCCGACTTCGAGGCCTGGGCCATCTTCGCCCGGGTGGCGCAATCCGCCACGTTCTCGCGCGCCGCCGCCGATCTCGGCCTCTCGAAAGCCACGGTGTCGAAGGCGGTGGCCCGGCTCGAGGCACGGCTCGGCACGAGCCTGCTGCACCGCACCTCGCGCCGCCTCGCCCTGACGGAGGCCGGCCGCGCCGCCCTCGACGGCGCCGCCCGCATCCTGGCGGCGGGCGTGGCGGCGGAGGCCGAGGCGACGGCCGAGGCCGGGGCGCCCCGGGGGCTCGTGCGGCTCGCGGCCCCGATGTCGTTCGGCCTCGCGCACGTGGCCCCGCTCCTGCCAGGCTTCCTCGCGGCCCACCCGGAGGTGGCGGTCGACCTGCACCTCAGCGACGCCCTGGTGGACCTCGTCGGCGGCGGGTTCGACCTCGGCCTGCGCATCGCCGCCCTGGCGGATTCGAGCCTGCGGGTGCGCCGCCTCTGCGCGGTGGGCCGCTCCCTCGTGGCGGCGCCCGCCTACCTCGCCCGCCACGGCCGGCCCGAGCACCCCCGCGACCTCGCCGGCCACGTCTGCCTCGGCTACGCCTACCTGCCGAACCCCGAGCGCTGGCACTTCGCCACGGCGGCGGGTGCCCAGGCCGTGATCACCCCGGCCGGGCGCCTGCGGGCCAACAACGCCGACGCGCTGACGCCGGCGCTGCGGGCCGGGCTCGGCCTCGCGGTGCAGCCCGATTTCCTGGCCTGGGACGACCTGCGGGCCGGGCGGCTCGAGCGGGTGATGCCGGACTGGAGCCCGCCGCCCGTCGCCCTCAACCTCGTGATGCCGCCCGGCGCCCTGCGGCCGGCCCGGGTCTCGGCGCTGATCGGCCACCTGGAGCAGCACCTCGCCGCGGCCCCCTGGGCCGCGCGCGGCGCCGCCTGAGCGCCGCCCCGGGGTTGCGCTCAGGCGGCGCCGGCCGGGGTGGAGGCGCCGCCTCTCGCGGCAAGCCCCGCAGCAAAGCGCCGCCGCGAAGCGCCGCCCGCGGAAAGCCGCGGGAGCGCCTGAAACCCCGGCGCGGATTGTGGCTTTACAAAGACCCGTGAATGCCTCTGCATGGCGGGAAGGGCGCCGGGACGGACGAGAGCTCGCGACGAGCGCCCACGAGGAAACGCGCGACCATCCATCCACGTCGGTCCGGAGGGTTCGATGACCAGTGCGGCTGCGTCCAACGCCCACGACACCCTGCAGAGCTTCATGGCGGCGAGCCGGAGCGTGCTCGACCAGTTCGGCAAGACGGTCGCCTCCGGCACGCCGATGCCCGGGACCGGCTGGCCCGGGAACCTCGCCGAGCCCTTCGTCCAGATGACGGCCCTGCAGCAGGCCTACCTCGAGCAGGTCGGCAGGATGTGGACCGACGCGCTGCACCACACCGTCGACACCTGGAATGCCGCCGTCACCCCGGCCCCGACCGACCGGCGCTTCAAGGCGCCCGGCTGGAACGACAGCTACTATCACCTCATCAAGCAGGCCTACCTCAGCAGCGCCAAGTACCTGCACGACTTCGTCGAGACCGCGCAGGTGGACGAGAAGACCCGGATCCGCCTGCGCTTCTACGCCCGCCAGTACACCGACGCGATGAGCCCGTCGAACTTTCCGGCCACGAACCCGGAGGTGATCGCCCGGGCGATCGAGACCCGGTGCGAGAGCCTGACGACCGGCCTCAACAACCTGATCGAGGACGTGGCCAAGGGCCGGATCTCGATGACCGACGAGGCGGCGTTCGAGGTCGGCGTCAACCTCGCGGTCACGCCGGGCGCCGTCGTGTTCGAGAACGAGATCTTCCAGCTCATCCACTACCGGCCGCGCACCGAGGAGGTCGAGGCGACCCCCCTCCTCGTCGTGCCGCCCTGCATCAACAAGTTCTACGTCCTCGACCTCGGCCCGGACAATTCCTTCGTGCGCTACGCCCTCGACCAGGGCCAGGCGGTGTTCCTGATGTCCTGGCGCAATCCGGGTCCCGACCAGGACCGCCTGTCCTGGGACGACTACATCGAGGAGGGCGTGATCCGGGCCCTCGACGTGGTGCGGGCCGTGGCCGGTGCCCGCCGCACCCACGCGCTCGGCTTCTGCGTCGGGGGCACGCTGCTCGGCTGCACGGCGGCGGTGCTGGCGGGGCGCGGCCGCGACGACCTCGCCAGCCTCACGCTCCTCACCACCATGCTGGACTTCGCCGACACCGGCGACATCGGCATCATGGTGGACGAGGCCTACGTGTCGAGCCGCGAGATGCTCATCGGGCGGGGCGGCCTGCTCGCCGGCAAGGAGCTCGCCTTCATCTTCTCGACCCTGCGGGCGAACGACCTGATCTGGAACTACGTCGTCAACAACTACCTCAAGGGAGCGACGCCGGACGCCTTCGACCTCCTGTACTGGAACGCCGACGCGGTGAACCTGCCCGGGCCGATGTACTGCTGGTACGTCCGCCACGCCTACCTGGAGAACGCGATCCGGGAGCCGGGCCGGACCGTGCAGGCCGGCACGCCGGTCGACCTCTCGCGCATCAGCGTGCCGGTCTACCTCCTGGCGGCCCGGGAGGACCACATCGTGCCCTGGCGCACCGCCTACGGCACCACCGGCCTCGTGGGCGGCCCGGTGCGCTTCGTGCTCGCGGCGAGCGGCCACATCGCGGGCGTGATCAACCCGGCCTCCCGCAACCGGCGCAGCCACTGGCTCAACGCCGAGCGCCCCGCCGACCCCGAGGCGTGGCTGGCCACGGCCGAGGAGACCCGCGGGAGCTGGTGGCCGGACTGGGCGGCGTGGATCGGGAACCTCTCGAGCGGCCGCGTGCCGGCGCCCCGGGAGCTCGGCGGCGCCGGTTTCGGGCCGATCGAGCCGGCGCCGGGCCGCTACGTCCGGGTGAACGCCGATTGATGGGGACGGAGCGGGATTCATCCGGGTTCCGGGGGGCGATGCCGCGAAACGGGCTCGCACGGGGTCCCGGCCGGCGTCTAAGCTCCGGCCGGGGCCCGAGATGGGAAGGCGTCCATGAAATTCCGCGTCGAAGTCGACTGCACCCCCCTGGAGGCCCGCCAGTTCGTCGGGCTCCCCAACGTGGAGCCCATGCAGGAGGCCGTGCTGGCCGAGGTCGAGCGGCGGATGCTGGCCGAGATGGACCGCTTCTCGCCCGACACCATCATGCGCAGCTGGTTCTCGCTGTTTCCCCAGAACGCCGAGCAGATGCAGGGCATGTTCATGAAGATGTTCCAGCAGGGCTTCGGCGGCGGGTCCCCGCCGGCGGCGAAGCCCGAGTAGGGCGGCCGCGCCCGCGGTTGCGGCCGCAGGCGCGGCCCCTATCTCCTGATGCGGGCCCGGTCCGGCCGGGACGGGCGGGCCCTCGCCCGGAATGCGGGCGGACGCGCGCCCGCGCGGTTGCGGAAGTCCGGACCGGAGCGGGGTCCGGGGTGCGGGGATCCGGACGCACAGATTTCCGGCCTGCGCGATTAAACCCTTGCGGTCTCTTGCAAAGTTACTAGCCTGAACCGTGGCACGAAAGGTGCTGACGGCGGGGCAGAACGGCCGTGCCGATCGACACGACCACACGGGAGGATGACGTGGAACGCAGTCGCGATCTCGACCCGGTCGAGACCCAGGAATGGCTCGACTCGCTCGACGGGGTGCTGGAGGTCGAGGGACCCGACCGGGCGCACTTCCTCATCGAGCAGGTGATCGAGGGGGCCCGCAAGAAGGGCGCGCCGGTCCCCTACTCGGCCAACACCGCCTACCTGAACACGATCCCGGTCGACAGGCAGGACCCCCACCCGGGCGACCGGGCGATCGAGCACCGCATCCGCTCGGCGATCCGCTGGAACGCCATCGCGATCATCCTGCGGGCCAACAAGGACTCGTCCGAGCTCGGCGGCCACATCGCGAGCTTCCAGTCCGCCGCGACGCTCTACGACACCGGCTTCATGCATTTCTGGCGCGGCGCCGGCCCGGAGCACGGCGGCGACCTGATCTACGTCCAGGGCCATTCCTCGCCCGGCATCTACGCCCGCGCCTTCCTGGAGGGGCGCCTCACCGAGGAGCAACTCTTCAGCTTCCGCCAGGAGGTCGGCGGCAAGGGCCTGTCGTCCTATCCCCATCCCTGGCTGATGCCGGATTTCTGGCAGTTCCCCACCGTCTCGATGGGCCTCGGCCCCCTGATGGCGATCTACCAGGCCCGCTACCTGCGCTACCTGCACCACCGCGGGCTCGCCCACACCGACGGCCGCAAGGTCTGGGCCTTCATGGGCGACGGCGAGATGGACGAGCCGGAATCCCTCGGCGCGATCTCCCTCGCCAGCCGCGAGAAGCTCGACAACCTCGTCTTCGTCATCAACTGCAACCTCCAGCGCCTCGACGGGCCGGTGCGCGGCAACGGCAAGATCGTCCAGGAGCTCGAGGCGAACTTCCGCGGCGCCGGCTGGAACGTCGTCAAGGTCCTGTGGGGGTCCGGCTGGGACGCGCTCCTGGCGCGCGACGCCTCGGGCATGCTGGCGCGCCTGATGGAGGAGTGCGTCGACGGCGAGTACCAGGACTTCAAGTCGAAGAACGGCGCCTACATCCGCGCGCACTTCTTCGGGAAGTACCCGGAGACCGCGGCCCTGGTGGCGGGCTGGAGCGACGACGACATCTGGCGGCTGACCCGCGGCGGCCACGACCCGAGCAAGGTCTTCGCCGCCTACAGCGCGGCCATGAAGCACAAGGGCCAGCCGACCCTGATCCTCGCCAAGACCGTCAAGGGCTACGGCATGGGCGAGGCCGGCGAGGGCCAGAACATCACCCATCAGCAGAAGAAGATGGGCGAGGCGGTGCTCAAGCAGTTCCGCGACCGCTTCCAGATCGACCTCACCGACGAGCAGCTCACCGAGATCCCGTTCATCCGCTTCCCCGAGGGCAGCCCCGAGCACCGCTACCTCAAGGCGCGCCGCGAGGCCCTCGGCGGCCCGCTGCCGGCCCGGCGGCGCAAGTCACAGGCGCTGGAGGTGCCGCCGCTCTCGGCCTTCGCGGCCCAGCTCAAGGAGACCGCCGGCCGCGAGATCTCCACCACCATGGCGTTCGTGCGGGTGCTGAACACGCTCCTGCGCGACAAGAACATCGGCAACCGCATCGTGCCGATCGTGCCCGACGAGAGCCGGACCTTCGGCATGGAGGGCATGTTCCGGCAGTTCGGCATCTTCAGCCAGGTCGGCCAGCTCTACCGGCCGGAGGATGCCAACCAGCTCATGTACTACCGGGAGGACGAGAAGGGGCAGATGCTCCAGGAGGGCATCAACGAGGCCGGCGCCATGTCCTCGTGGGTCGCGGCCGCGACCTCCTACTCGCACTCCGACGCGCCGACGATCCCGTTCTACATCTACTACTCGATGTTCGGCTTCCAGCGCGTCGGCGACCTCGCCTGGGCGGCGGGCGACATGCGGGCGCGGGGCTTCCTCATCGGCGGCACGGCCGGGCGCACCACGCTCAACGGCGAGGGGCTCCAGCACGAGGACGGCCACAGCCACCTGTTCTCGTCGACCATCCCGAACTGCGTCTCCTACGACCCGACCTTCTCGTACGAGGTGGCGGTGATCGTGCAGGACGGCCTGCGTCGGATGTACGCCGAGCAGGAGGACGTCTTCTACTACCTCACGGTGATGAACGAGAACTACGAGCATCCCGGCATGCCGGAGGGCGCCGAGGCCGGGATCCTCAAGGGCATGTACCTGTTCCGGGAGGGCCGGACCGGGAGCGGCCCGAGGGTCCAGCTCCTGGGCTCGGGCACGATCCTGCGCGAGGTGATCGCCGGGGCCGAGCTGCTGGAGCGGGATTTCGGCGTGAGCGCCGACATCTGGAGCTGCCCGAGCTTCACCGAACTGCGCCGCGACGCCATGGCGGCGGAGCGCTGGAACATGCTCCACCCGACCGAGGCGCCGCGGAAGTCCCACGTCGAGGCCTGCCTCGAGGGACGCGGCGGCCCGGTGATCGCCGCCACCGACTACATGCGCCTCTTCGCCGACCAGATCCGCACCTGGGTGCCGGGCCGCTACCGCGTGCTCGGGACGGACGGCTTCGGCCGCTCCGACTACCGGGTGCGCCTGCGCGACTTCTTCGAGGTGAACCGGCACTGGGTCGCGGTGGCGGCGCTCAAGAGCCTGGCCGAGGACGGCAAGGTCCCGGCCGCCAAGGTCGCGGAGGCGATCGCCGCCTACGGGCTCGACCCGGAGCGCCCGGCACCCTGGACCGTGTGACCGGGGGATCCCCCGCGCCGGGCCCGGCTCCCCCGGCGGGAACCCGGGTCCGCCACGGGACCGCGGATCCCCTCCGACCGCGGCGGGAGCGCGCCGGGGCGCCCGCGCGCCGGCACCGGGCGCGCGGCCTCGCCCCGGGCGCGGCCCGCGGGAGCCCGGGGATGCCGGCCCCGCCACGTCCCGGTCCGGGACAGGGGTTCGATCCTCTCCCGGCGTCCCGTCGCCCGCCTTTCAAGCCGATTTCCGCATTCGAGGGAGAGAACGCTGTGTCGATCGAGGTCAAGATTCCCGATATCGGCGACTTCAAGGAGATCCCGATCATCGAGATCCACGTGAAGGAGGGCGATTCCATCGGGCCGGACGACCCGCTGGTCTCGCTCGAATCCGACAAGGCCACCATGGAGGTGCCCTCGCCGTCGGCGGGCGTGGTCGAGAAGGTCCTGATCAAGCTCGGCGACAAGGTCAGCGAGGGCACGCCGCTCCTGCTGCTCAAGGGCGAGGGCGAAGCCAAGGCGAACGGCGCCGCGGCCCAGGCCCCTGCCCCGGCCCAGTCCCCGGCCCCGGCCCCGGCCCCGGCGCCCGCCGCCGACACCGCGGCCCTGATGCGCAAGCAGGAGCCGGACCCGGCCGCGCCGAGCGCCCCGGCGCCGGCGCCCGCGGCCTCGAGCATTCCGGACTTCTCGCAGGTCCACGCCAGCCCGGCGGTGCGCCGGCTCGCCCGCGAACTCGGGATCGACCTCACCGCCGTCAAGGGCACCGGCGAGAAGGGCCGCGTCACCAAGGAGGACGTGAAGGGCACGCTCACCCGCGCGGCGGCCCCGGCGGCCGGGGGCGCCGTGATGGCGTCCGGCGGCATGGGCATCCCGGAGATCCCGGCGGTCGACTTCACGAAGTTCGGGCCGACCGAGGTCCGCCCGCTGCCGCGGATCAAGAAGATCTCCGGCCCCCACCTGCACCGGGCCTGGCTCAACGTCCCGCTCGTCACCCACCAGGACGAGGCCGACATCACCGAGACCGACGCCTACCGCAAGGAGCTCGACACCGCCGGCAAGGAGAAGGGCTACCGGGTCACGCTGCTGGCCTTCCTGATCAAGGCCTCGGTCTCGGCCCTGCGCCAGCACCCCGAGTTCAACGCCTCGCTGAACCCGGAGAAGGACGCGCTGATCCTCAAGCGCTACTACAACGTCGGCGTCGCGGTCGACACGCCGGACGGCCTCGTGGTGCCGGTCGTCAAGGACGCCGACCGCAAGGGCATCGTCGAGATCAGCCAGGAGCTCGGCTCGCTCTCGAAGAAGGCCCGCGACGGCAAGCTCGGCAGCGCCGACATGCAGGGCGCGAGCTTCACGATCTCGTCGCTCGGCGGCATCGGCGGCACCGGCTTCACGCCCCTCGTCAACGCGCCGGAGGTCGCCATCCTGGGCGTCGTGCGCTCGAAGATGGCGCCGGTCTGGGACGGGTCCGAGTTCAAGCCGCGGCTGATGCTCCCGCTCTCGGTCTCGTACGATCACCGCGTGATCGACGGCGCCCTCGCGGCGCGCTTCACCCGCCACCTCGCCCACGTCCTGGAGGATGTCCGGCGCCTCGTCGTCTGACGGACACGGACGACCTTCCAGCCCAACGAGGTGACGCGATGAGCACGAACGAAGTCCGGCTGCCCGACATCGGCGACTTCAAGGACGTCCCGGTGATCGAGGTGAACGTCAAGCCCGGGGACCGGATCGGGGTGGACGACACCCTGATCGTCCTCGAATCCGACAAGGCGACGATGGACGTCCCCTCCCCGGTCTCCGGCACCGTGGCGGAGGTGACGATCAAGCCGGGGGACAAGGTCACGCAAGGGGACCTGATCCTGCGCCTCGAGGGCGCGGCCGCCGCCACCGGCGCGCCCAAGCCCGAGATCGGCGAGAAGGCCGCGCCGGTGGCGCAGGCCTCCAGGGCGGCTTCCGGGACTGCGGCCGCCGGGGGCGCGCCCGCGCACGCGCCGGGCGAGGGCCAGGCCGGCTACGGCTCCCCGGCCACGGCGGGCGGGAGCGGGGCCGCGGCGGCCGCGGCCCCGAGGGCCGCCGCCCCGGTCCCCGGCGAGGAGATGCGCGCGGAGGTTCTGGTGCTCGGCGCCGGGCCGGGGGGCTACACGGCGGCGTTCCGGGCCGCCGACCTCGGCAAGAAGGTGGTGCTGGTCGAGCGCTGGCCGATCCTCGGCGGGGTCTGCCTCAACGTCGGCTGCATCCCCTCGAAGGCGCTGCTGCACGCCGCCAAGGTCATCGACGAGAGCCACGCCATGGCGGCGCACGGCATCAGCTTCGCGGCGCCCCAGATCGACATCGACAAGCTCCGCACCTGGAAGGAGGGCGTGGTCAAGCGCCTGACCGGCGGCCTCGGGGGGCTGGCCAAGCAGCGCAAGGTGACGGTCGTCACCGGGACCGCCCGCTTCGTCAGCCCGCACCAGATCGAGGTGGAGCACGAGGGCGCGCGGCGCGTCATCGGGTTCGAGCGGGCCATCGTCGCGGCGGGCTCGGAGCCCATCCGGATGCCGTTCATCCCCCACGACGACCCGCGGGTGATCGATTCCACGGGTGCGCTCGAACTCGACGGCATCCCGGGGCGCCTGCTCGTCATCGGCGGGGGCATCATCGGGCTCGAGATGGCGACCGTCTACCACGCGCTCGGCGCGAAGGTGACCATCGTCGAGCTGATGGACCAGATCATCCCGGGCGCCGACAAGGACATCGTCACGCCCCTGATGAAGCGGATCAGCAAGCAGTACGAGGCGATCCACCTCAAGGCCAAGGTCACGAACGTCGAGGCGACCCCGGAGGGCCTGAAGGTGACCTTCGAGGGCGGCTCGGCGCCGGCGACCGACACGTTCGACAAGATCCTGGTCTCGGTCGGGCGGCGCCCGAACGGCCGGCTGATCGGGGCGGACGCCGCCGGCGTGATCGTGGACGAGCGCGGCTTCATCCCGGTCGACCGCCAGATGCGCACCAACGTGCCCCACATCTTCGCCATCGGGGACGTGGTCGGCCAGCCGATGCTGGCCCACAAGGCGACGCACGAGGGCAAGGTCGCGGCCGAGACGGCCTCGGGCCAGAACAGCTTCTTCGACGCCAAGGTGATCCCCTCCGTCGCCTACACCGACCCCGAGGTGGCCTGGGTCGGCCTCACCGAGAACGAGGCCAAGGCCAAGGGCATCAAGGTCGGCAAGGGCGTGTTCCCGTGGGCGGCGAGCGGGCGCTCGCTCTCCCTCGGCCGCGACGAGGGCCTCACCAAGGTGCTGTTCGACGAGGAGACCGACCGCATCGTCGGCTGCGGCATCGTCGGGCCCTCGGCCGGCGACCTCATCGCCGAGGCCGGGCTCGCCATCGAGATGGGGGCCGACGCCGAGGATATCGGGCTCACCATCCATCCCCACCCGACCCTGTCGGAGACGGTGGGCATGGCGGCCGAGGCCTTCGAGGGCACCATCACGGACCTCTACATGCCCAAGAAGAAGGCGCACTGAACCGAGGCGGGCGCGCTGAGCGCGACGGCCCGGCCTGCGCCGGGCCCGCGCCGGCGCGGGCGACGGAAGGGCGGTCCCGGCGCCGGCCGGGGCGCCCGCCCGCACGGGCCCGGTCGCAGGTGGGATCGACGAGACACACCAGCGGTCTACCGTGCCGAACCGGCCCCGCGCCGGATCGGCGAGAACCGGTCGCGCCCCCGGGCCACGCCCCGGGGGTGGCGCACGCCAACGACACCCCGAGGAGGAACGCCGTGGACGAGCAACTGGTGAAGGCCGCCCTCGACTATCATCGCTTCCCGACGCCCGGGAAGATAGCGGTCCTGCCGACCAAGGACATGACGACCCAGCGCGACCTCGCGCTCGCCTACTCGCCGGGCGTCGCCGCGGCCTGCCTCGCCATCGAGAAGGACCCGGCCCTGGCCTCGGAGCTGACCTCCCGCGGCAACCTCGTGGCGGTGATCTCGAACGGCACCGCGGTGCTGGGCCTCGGCAACATCGGGGCCCTCGCCGGCAAGCCCGTGATGGAGGGCAAGGGCTGCCTGTTCCGCAAGTTCGCCGGCATCGACGTGTTCGACATCGAGATCGACGAGACCGATCCCGACAAGCTCGTCGACATCATCGCGAGCCTGGAGCCGACCTTCGGGGGCATCAACCTCGAGGACATCAAGGCGCCGGAGTGCTTCGAGATCGAGACGCGCCTGCGGGAGCGCATGAAGATCCCGGTCTTCCACGACGACCAGCACGGCACCGCCATCATCGCGGCGGCCGCCATCCTCAACGGCCTCGAGGTGGTGGGCAAGCGCATCGAGGCGGTGCGCGTCGTGTGCTCGGGCGCCGGCGCGGCCGCCATCGCCTGCCTCAACCTGCTCGTGGGCCTGGGGCTGCGCAAGGAGAACGTCCTCGTCACGGACAGCCGCGGCGTCATCTACGAGGGGCGCAACAACCTCGACCCGCAGAAGGCGCAATACGCCCGGGCGACCGAGGCCCGCACCCTGGCGGACGCGGTGCCGGGCGCCGACATCTTCCTCGGCCTCTCGGCCGCCGGCGCGCTGACGCCCGGGATGGTCGAGGGCATGGCCGAGAAGCCCCTGATCCTGGCGCTGGCCAACCCCGAGCCCGAGATCCGGCCCGAGGCCGCCAGGGCCGTGCGTCCCGACGCGATCATCGCCACCGGCCGCTCGGACTACCCGAACCAGGTCAACAACGTCCTGTGCTTCCCGTTCATCTTCCGGGGCGCGCTCGACGTCGGCGCCACCACGATCAACGAGGCGATGAAGCTCGCCGCCGTCCGGGCGATCGCGGAGCTCGCCCGCGCCGAGCAATCGGACGTGGTCACGGCGGCCTACGGCACGCAGGAGATCGCCTTCGGGCCGGACTACCTGATCCCCCGGCCCTTCGACCCGCGGCTGATCACCCGGGTCGCCCCGGCGGTGGCGCTGGCGGCGACCGAGAGCGGCGTCGCGACCCGGCCGCTCCTTGACGTCGAGACCTACCGCCGCTCCCTCGAGCGCCTGGTCTACACCTCCGGCACCGTGATGCAGCCCGTCTTCGCCGCGGCGAGCGAGGCGGGCCGCGCCCGCATCGCCTACGCGGAGGGCGAGGACGACCGCATCCTGCGCGCCGCCCAGGTGGTGGTGGACGAGGGGCTGGCCCGGCCCCTGCTGGTCGGGCGGCCCGAGATGATCTCACAGAAGATGCGGGCCCTCGGCCTGCGCATCGAGACCGGCCGGGACGTCGACGTGCAGAGTCCCGACGACGAGGCCTTCCAGGCCGAGGCGGCGGAGGGCTACTACGCCCTGCGCAAGCGCCACGGCCTGTCCCGGGAGGTGGCCCGGGCCGAGGCGCGGCGCAACCCGACCCTCGTCGGCGCCATGCTGCTCCAGCTCGGCCGGGCCGACGGGCTCCTCTGCGGCGGCTACGGCTCCTACCACAGCCACCTGCGCCACGTGCGCGAGGTCATCGGCCGCGCCCCCGAGGTCCGGACCCTGACGGCGATGAGCCTGCTGCAACTGCCGCGGCACACGCTGTTCATCTGCGACCCCTACATCCACCTCGACCCGAGCGCCGAGGAGGTGGCCGGGATGACCCTGCTCGCGGCGGCCGAGATGCGCCGCTTCGGCCAGACCCCGCGGGTCGCCCTCGTGTCGCATTCGAGCTTCGGCACCGCCCGCAACGCGTCGGCGGCCAAGATGCGGGACGCCCTCGCGCTCATCACCGCCCGGGCGCCCGACCTCGAGGTCGAGGGCGAGATGCAGGCCGACGCGGCCCTCAGCCGGCCGCTCCTCGACCGGGTCTTCCCGGAATCGCGCCTGACCGGCGAGGCGAACCTCCTGGTGATGCCGAACCTCGACGCGGCCAACATCACCCTCAACGCCCTCAAGGTGGTGGCCGGCCAGGGCATCAGCGTCGGGCCGATCCTGCTCGGCGCGGCCAAGCCCGTCCACATCCTGACCCACACCACCACGGTGCGGGGCATCGTCAACATGACGGCGGTGACCGCGGTGGCGGCCGGGGCGCGGGCGGACGGGGGCCGCTGAGGCGGTCAGACCTGGTCGAAATCTACCGTCACCCGGCCCGTGACGGGCCGGGCCTGGCAGGTGAGTACGAACCCGGCCTCGACCTCCCAGGGCTCGAGGGAGTAGTTCACCGCCATCTCGACCGCGCCGTCCACCACCTTGGCGCGGCAGGTGCAGCACATGCCGCCCCGGCACGAGAACGGCAGGTCGAGCCCGGCCCGGATCGCGGCGTCGAGCACGGCCTCGCCCTCGGCGACCGGCACCTCGGTGGCGATGCCGTCGGTGATCACGGTGGCGCGCGCCGCCGGGGCGGCCGCGGCC
>NZ_QOWC01000202.1 GCF_003574465.1 Methylobacterium crusticola | reverse complement strand
GGCCCGCACCGGAGAGCGCCGCCCCCGCCGCCACGGCGGTGGTCGTCGCGCCCGCAACCTCCGGCGCGGGCGTCTCGGTCCGGGCCTCCGACGCCGGCGGCACGGGGGTGCGCCGCTACCTGGCGCCGATCGACGGGAGCCGGGAGGCGGCGGGCAAGGACGCGTCCGGCAGGGACGCCGCGGCCCGCGCCGCGCCGGTCCCGCGCGGCAGCGCCCTCGCGGACGATGCGAGGCCGCGCTACATCACCGACGCGCCCCTCGCGGCCGCGGCCGACTCGAGCGGCGGCCGGCTCGTGCCGCAATCGCCCGGGGACCGCTCGGACCGGGCCGAGAAGCTCTCGGCGGACCTGCCGACCCAGGCCTACCGGGGACCGGAGCCGCGGGGCTACTGAGCGCGCGGTCCGCGGCCGGGAAGCCCGGATCCTACAGGGGGCGCGATCCCCGGATCCGCAGCGCGTCGAGCGCCGCGATCACGAGCCAGGGTCCGACGACGATGGTGAAGACCGACATGCCTCCTGCCTCCTCGCTGGCGGGGTGACGCAGGGGCGAAGCTGGAGCGCCCGGCCGGTCGGCGCGAGCGCTGCCCGGCGCAGACGGCACCGGTTCGCCGCGGATCCCGCGGACTGCGACCGGAACGGGCCCGGCCCTAGCGGTCGGCGGGCTTCGAGGTCGAGGGGTCGCTGATCCGCCGCAGGTTCTCGGCCGGGGTCTCGGCCTCGGTCGCCTCGACGGTCGCGATGCTGCCGCCCTGCGTGGCGTCGAGGCGCTGGCGGTCCGAGGCGATGCGGGCCACCTCGGCGTCCCAGTCGGGATCCTCGTTCAGCCTGCGCTGCAGGTCGGCCGGCCGCGCCAGGTCGAGGGGGTCGTCCTGGCCCATATCCTGCCCGTTGCGATCCGCGTAGGCGTCGAAGCTGCGCAGGTTCGGCCGCGGGGAATCGGGCTTCGCCGCGTCGCCGGCCTGCGCGCCGGTCCGGTCTCGGTTCGGGTCGGTCATCCATGGTCTCCTTGCGGCCCGGGCGCCGCCCCGGGGCGCCCTCCCGCGTGACGATTGCGCTCGGGCTCGACCAACCGGCCGCGGGGCCGGAGCGTTCCAAACACGGCCGCCGATGAGGCGCCCGCCGCCCGCAGGGCGCGGCGGGCCCCGCACGGCTTTCCCGCGCCCCCGCCTCGCCCATTTCCTGCATGGCGCGGCCGGGCGGGCCGGCGCCCCGCCGCGAGGATGAGCGAGACCATGCCCGAGATCGACACCGACGCCTTCCTGCGCGACCTGCACGACCTGCGCGCGATCGGTCGGTTCCGCACCGGCGTGCACCGGCCGACCTACTCGGCCCAGGACATGGAGGCGCGCCGCTGGCTCATGGACCGGCTCGCGGCCTGCGGGCTCGCGCCCGCGATCGACGGCGTCGGGACCGTGCTCGGACGCCACGGCGGGCCCGGCCCCCACCTGCTCGTCGGCAGCCACATCGAGAGCCAGAACGAGGCGGGCTGGCTCGACGGGGCCCTCGGCGTCGTCGCCGGCGTGGCCCTCGCCCGGGCCGGCCTCCCGGTCGACGTCTGCGCCTTCGCGGACGAGGAGGGGCATTTCGACGTCGGCTTCCTGGGCAGCCGCTCCGCCATCGGCGACGTCGCGGAGGCGGAGATCGACGCCAGCCGCAACCGCACGGACGGCACACCCCTGCGGGACGCCCTCGCGGCGGCCGGCCTCGAGGGCCTGCCGCGCCTGCGCCTCGCCCCCGAGCGCTACCGGGGCTTCCTCGAGATGCACATCGAGCAGGGCACGCAGCTCGAGGGCGCGGGCCTGCGCCTCGGCATCGTCACCGGCATCGTGGCCATCTGGCAGTGGCGCATCGTGATCGAGGGGCAGCAGGACCACGCCGGCGGCACCACCATGGCGGAGCGCCGGGACGCGGGCCTCGCCGCCGTGCGCCTGCTCGCCGCCATCGACGAGGCCTTCCCGCGTGTGTGCGGCGAGCGCAGCACCTGGACCACCGGCCGCATCGCCCTCGACCCGGGGGCGCCGAGCATCATCCCGGGCCGGGCCGAGGTAATGTTCCAGTTCCGCGACGTCGCGGTGCCGGTGCTGGAGCGGATGGAGGCGACGCTGCGCGCCCTGATCCGGGAGAGCAACCGGCGCGAGCGCTGCACCGCCCGCCTCGTCGCCGTCTCGCGGGCGACGCCCGCCCTGTGCGACCCGGCCCTGATGGGGGCGCTGACGGAGGCGGCCGAGGCGCTCTGCCCGGGAGGCTGGCAGGCCATGCCATCCGGCGCCGGCCACGACGCGCAGAACGTCGCCCGCATCATGCCGGCCGCGATGCTGTTCGTGCCCTCGGTCGGCGGCATCAGCCATCACTGGGCCGAGGACACGCGCGAGGAGGACCTGGCGCTCGGCGTCAGGGTCCTGGGCGCGGCGGCGGAGCGCCTCCTCGCCGGGTGACGGGGCGCGGAGCCGGCCCCGCCCCGGTCCCGCCGTCCGGCGGTCAGGCCGGCGCGTCGGGAACCGGCCGGCCGTTCCGCCAGGGGCGCAGGGGGCCGGGGATCCGGAAGTCCGCCGGGACCGCGAAGCCGGCGGCGGCGCCCCGCATGGCGCCGGCGGGGCGCGGGAAGCCGCTGCGGCTCCGGTAGTCGAAGGCCCCCGGGCGCGCCGGCCGCTTGTCCGCCGTCAGGCCCTGCACGCAGACGACGTCCATGACGGTCACGCCCGCCACCGCGGCGGCCGCGAGGGCGAGGTGGGCGGATTTCGGGTTGTCGCCCTCGAAGCCCGTCGCCAGGGTCGCGAGGTCGAGGGCGTCGCCCGCGACCCGGCCCCAGATCCAGGGCGTCGGGTCGTGGCTCATCAGGATCGCCACGCCCGTCGCGACCTCGCGAGCGCCGTAGGCCTGCACCAGCGCCTCGCGGCCCTCCATCCCGAGGGTGCGGCACAGGGCGCGGGGGGCGAGCAGCTCGGCGAGGCCGAGCCCGATCGAGAACCAGCCGAGGCCCCGGGCCAGGCGCTCGTGGCCGGAATGGGCGCCGCGGCCCGTGGCGCCGCGGGGCGCGGGCGGGGCGGCGGCCGTGAGCCCGGAGGGCGGGGAGGGGGCGCGGCTCATGGCCTGATCACCACCTTGATGCAGCCGTCCTGCTTGTCGCGGAAGGTGCGGTACATCTCCGGGCCGTCCTCCAGCCCGACCGTGTGGGTGATGACGAAGGACGGGTCGATCTGATCCTCCTCGATCCGGCGCAGCAGGTCGTCGCTCCAGCGGTTGACGTGCGTCTGGCCGGTGCGGACCGTCAGCCCCTTGTTCATCAGGGCGCCGAACGGGATCTTGTCGAGCAGGCCGCCGTAGACGCCCGGGACCGACAGCACGCCGGCCGGGCGGCAGGCCATGATCATCTGGCGCAGGACGTGCGGCCGGTCGGTCTCGAGCATCATCGCCTGCTTGGCGCGGTCGTAGACGGCGTCGAGCGAGCCGGTCGCGTGCGCCTCCAGGCCCACGGCATCGATGCACTTCTCCGGGCCCTTGCCGCCCGTCATGTCGTTCAGGCGGCCGACGACGTTCGATTCCTCGTCGAAGTTGATCGTCTCCGCGCCCCCGGCCTCCGCCATCGACAGGCGCTCGGGCACGCGGTCGATGGCGATCACGCGCTTTGCCCCGAGCAGGATCGCCGAGCGGATCGCCATCTGGCCGACGGGGCCGCAGCCCCAGATCGCCACGGTGTCCTCCGGCTGGATGTCGCACTGGACGGCGCCCTGCCAGCCGGTCGGAAAGATGTCGGACAGGAACAGCAGCTTCTCGTCCGGGATTCCCTTCGGCACCTTGATGTGGGTCGCGTCCGCGAAGGGGACCCGCAGGTACTCGGCCTGGCCGCCCGGGTAGCCGCCCGTGAGGTGAGTGTAGCCGAACAGCCCGGCCGTCGTGTGGCCGAAGGCGGTGTCGCCGAGCGCCTTGTTGCGGTTGGTGCGCTCGCAGACCGAGAAGTTGCCGCGTCGGCACTGGTCGCACTCGCCGCAGATGATGGTGAACGGCACGACGATCCGGTCGCCGACCTTCAGCGCCTTGTTGTCCCGGCCGACCTCGACCACTTCGCCCATGGTCTCGTGGCCCATGATGTCACCGGACTTCATGCCCGGCATGAAGTGATCGTAGAGGTGCAGATCGGATCCGCAGATCGCACAACTAGTAACCTTGATGATTGCGTCGCGACCGTCCTCAATCGTCGGATCGGGAACCGAGTCGCAACGAATGTCGGTTGTTCCGTGCCACACGAGCGCTTTCATCGACGGACTTTCTCCAGCGTCATCGGGGCACGGACAAGCTAGTCGATGTTGTGCTCCCGGAGCCCCGTCCGTTTCCAACAAGCGGTAACTGGCTTGGTTCAGTTCCCGTGCCGAAAGCCGCGGCGCCGGTCCGGAGGCCGGGGCGGCTCCCGTGCGGGGCGCCGGATCCGCCCGCGCGGTGCCGGGCCGGACGGCGCGCGCCGCCGCGCCCGGGCGCGGCTTCCGGGCGCGGCGGCGTGGCGCGAGGGTGGGGACAAGGCCGCGGCGGCCGCGCGCGGCGGGGCGCCCGGCGTTCCAGGCGAGGCAGGGGATCGACGACGGGCCGCGCCGCGCGCGGCGCGGCCGCGGGACGCCCGCGTCTCGGCCTCGGGGGCAATCCCGGCGGACCCGGCCCCGGGACCGGCGCCCCTCGCGCGCTCCGGCGGGGCCGGCCTCAGATCATCCGCCGGGTCCGCTCCCGCTTCGCCAGCCGGCCGAGGCCGCGCCCGAGTTCGAGCAGCAGCATGTCGGTCAGCTTCAGCAGGAACGGCTCCTTCACCTCGGTGATCGCCTCGCGGGTCGCGAGGCAGTGGTCCACGGCGCGCTCGAGCGGATGCGCCCCCGGCGCGTCGACGTCCCGCGTCGCGTCCGAGCCTTCCAGGCGGCTGCCGGTCGTGTCGACGATGATGCCGCGCCCGCGCATCGGCCGTCCGGAGGCGTCGAGCTCGAAGCAGCCGCGGGCCAGGACCCGGCGCGTCGCGCCGTCGACTGCCCGGACGCGGTACTCGGCCACGTAGGCGCCGCCCTCCGCGGCGGCACCGTAGAGCCGGTGCAGGACCTCCTCGCGGTCCTCGGGATGCACGCTGGCCGCGAAGGCCGCCACGGGGGCGCCGGCCTGCGCCACCGCGGGGTCGAGGCCGAACAGAGGGGCGATCGAGGGATCCGCGTGAACGATGTCGCTCGCAAGATCCCAATCCCAGGTCCCGACGCCCTCGCAGCCATTCAGAATGGACGGCCAGATTGCATGCAATGTCTGAAAATCACGCACCGAATGGCTGTGCAAGCTCGCCTCCGCGGCAACCCGGTCTGCTTTCTGTCAGACGAGGTTAGACCGTATCCGCGGGCCAATTCAATTTTAAATTTCAGACTTCTGCATCGTCAGGCAGATGCGGTCGCGGTGCCGCATCGCGAGATTTACCTGAAACTTGACCGCCCGAAGGACGCCGTGCGCGGAGATGAGGCCAGTTCGGCAGCAAACGAGCTTTCCAACATATGTTGTACTCCCGAGCAGAGTCGGGGGGACGTGACTGCGGCGGGACCGCGTACGCCTGCGTCGCCGCGCCCGGCACATCTGCCCGGCCGGGGACCGGGGCGGCGTTCCGCCCCGGGCATTCAACTCAAGATTGCCAAAGCACTGAGAACGGGCGAATTGCCACCGATCGGTTAACAGGGCGGCAACAACCTGAAGTCGAGCCCCGGATGTGTCTGAAATGCAACATTGCCGGAACCGCACCGCCATCGGCGCGTCCCCGGGCCCGCCCCGCCGGCGCGGGCGGATCGCTGATTCGCACCCGGCGCCGGTCAGGCCCGGCGGGGGCGCGGCGCGCTGCCGCCCCGGCGCAGCTCCAGGGTCGCCCAGCCCTCGATGGTGCGGCGCCGGCGCAGCCGGAAGCCCTGCGCGGCGTAGGCCGTGAGCACGCCCGGCACGTCCCGGGGGATCAGGCCGGAGAGCACGAGCGTGCCGCCCGTCGCCACCGCGCGGGCGAGGGAGGGCGCGAGGCGGGTCAGGGGACGCGCCAGGATGTTGGCGAAGACGAGGTCGAAGCCCCGCGCGCGGCTCGCCAGGGGCGAGCGCAGCCCGGGCGCCTCGTAGAAGGCCATGCGGTTCGCCAGGCCGTTGAAGGCCGCGTTGCCCCGCGCGGTCGCCACCGCCTCGGGGTCGAGGTCGCCGGCCACCACCCGGACGTGCAGCAGCCGCGCCGCCGCGAGGCCGAGGATGCCGGTGCCGGTGCCGACGTCGAGGACGCGGGCGGGCCGGCGGCGCCTCGTCTCGTCCACCAGGGCGTCGAGGCAGCCGAGGGTGGTGCCGTGGTGGCCGGTGCCGAACGCCAGGGCGGCCTCGATCTCGATCGGCCGGTCGTTGGGGGAGACCCGCCCGCGGTCGTGCGCGCCGTGCACCAGGATGCGGCCCGAGCGCACGGGCTTCAGCCCCTCCAGGGACGCCCGCACCCAGTCCTGCTGGTCGATGGCCGCGAAGCTCGCCGCGTCCGCGGCGTCGCCGACGATCGGGCGGATCAGCGCGCGCACGGCCGCCTCGTCGGGCTCCTCGGAGAAGTAGGCCTCGAGCCGCCAGGTCCGGCCGTCCTCGGCCTCGAAGGCCGCCACCGCGGTCTCGCCCGGGTCGAAGACCTCGCCGATCAGGTCGGTCATGGCGCGGGCGGCGCGCTCGTCCGTGTCGAGACGCAGCACGTGGGTGGGTCGGTGGGGCGGCAGGCCTTCGAGCATGCGGGGCGCTGTAGCACCCGCAGGCCCCCGCCGTCACCGCCCCGTCATCGGGATGCGGCATCGCTCGGGCCGCCGGGGAACCGGCGACCGGGCTCGGCGTTCATTCCCGCGCCGGCCGCAGAAGCCGGCCGTTGAAGGACTTCGCGATGCGTATCCGAGTTCGTGAGCGTCTTCGGCAGGATGACTCCGCCGCAAGCCAGATGCCTCCCGCCCGCCGGCCGTCCGGGCGCGCGAGGACCAACCCGTTCGCGGCCGAGGACACGGCCCTGCCGGGGCGGATGCTCGTGCTCCTGAGCCGCCTGCACCGCGGCGAGGCGCCGGGCGCGCAACCCGGGGTCGGGGGCGGCGCGGCCCCGGCGCGCACGGCGGAGCCGGGCTCGCGCGACGCGGTCCGGCCGCAGGGGAGCGGCCTTCCCGACTAGACCGGACGGCCCGGCAACGTCGGGCGGCCCGAGAAGCTCGGTCCGCCCGAGTAATTCGGGCGAGCCGGCATCGGCCGGGCGTTCAGGTCGCGGCCCGGGCCTCCGGCACGTAGCCGCGGTTCCAGGTCGGGCTGATCAGCACCTCGTTGAGGCAGACGTGCTTCGGCCGCGTCGCCACGAACAGGATCAGGTCGGCGAGGTCGTCGGGCTGGAGCATGCGGGCGCGGTCCTCGGCGCTCACCGGCACCGGGCGCCGGTCGAGGATCGGCGTCGCCACCTCGGCCGGGCACAGCACGGTCGAGCGGATGCCGTGGATGCACTCCTCCATGTTGATGCTGTGGCTCATCGCCACCACGGCGTGCTTGGCGGCCGTGTAGGCCGGCCCGCTCAGCGGACTGACGAAGCGCCCGGCCCACGAGGCGGTGTGGATGAGGACGCCGTCCTGCTGCGCCCGCATCAGCGGCAGGGCCGCCACCACGGCGTAGAACGCGCTCGACAGGTTGGCCTGCACCACCGCGTCGACGGATTGCGGCGTCAGCACCTCCCAGCGCCGCTCGCGCACGTTGCTGCCGGCGTTGTTGACCAGCACGTCGAGGCGGCCGAAGCGCGTCCGGATGGCGGACGCGACGGCGGCGACGCGGCCCGCATCGGTGACGTCGCCGGCCTCGACCACGGCCTCGCCGCCCGCCGCCCCGATCCGCGCGGCGACCGCCCGCAGGGGCTCCTCGCGCCGGCCCGTCAGGACCGTGCGGGCGCCGGCGCCCGCGAGCGCCAGGGCGGCGGCCTCGCCGATGCCGCTGCCGGCGCCCGTCACCCAGGCGACCTTGCCGTCCAGAGCCTTCCCCATCGTCCGTTCCTCCCGTTCCGGGCGCCGTCGCGCCGTGATCGTTCTGCGCCCCGCCGCGCCCGCTCAATGCCCGTGGTCGGGCAGGGTCAGGCCGAAATGCGCCACGAGGTCGGCCACCTGGGCCGGCGTCAGGTGGCGCGGGTTGAGGTTGCGCAGCAGGAGGTAGAGCTTGGCGGTCTCCTCCAGCTCCTCGGTGGCGTACACCGCCGCCTCCAGGGTGGCGCCTGCGACGACCGGGCCGTGGTTGGCGAGCAGCACCGACGCGTAGGCGCCGGCGAGGCCCCGGATCGCGTCCGCCACCGCCGGGTCGCCCGGCCGGTAGTAGGGCACGAGCGCGACGGCCCCCGCCCGCATCACGCTGTAGGCGGTGAGCGGCGGCAGCACCGCCCGCGGGTCGATCTCCGGCAGCATCGACACCGCCACCGCGTGGGTGGAGTGCAGGTGCACGATCGCCCGGGCGCCCTCGCGGCTGTCGTAGAGCGCCGCGTGCAGGGGGATCTCCTTCGTGGGCGCGTCGCCCGCGAGGAGCCGCCCGTCGCGGTCGAGCCGCGCGATGCGGGCCGGGTCGAGGAAGCCCAGGGAGGCGTCGGTCGGCGTCACGAGCCAGCCGCCGTCGTCGAGCCTGAGCGAGATGTTGCCGGACGAGCCCGGCGTCAGGCCGCGCTCGAACAGCGAGCGGCCGAAGCGGCAGATGGTTTCGCGAAGGGCGCTCTCGCTCATCGTCCTCTCCTCAGGCGGTCGCGCCCTCGACCAGCTCGAAACCGAGATCCACCACCGTGGCCGGGCCGCTGCCGCAGACGAGCCGGGCCGCCGTCGCCCCGGCCTCGACCCGGGGCGTGCGGATGGTGGCGAGGGGCTGGGGCATCAGGCGGCCGACGTCGAGGCCGTTGTAGCCGAACAGGGCGAGGCGCCCCGGCACCGCGAGGCCGCGGGCGAGGCAGTGGAAGTAGCCGCCGAGCGCCATGTCGTCGTTCGAGAAGTAGGCGGCGTCGAGGTCCCGGACCCGGGCGAGCAGCGCCGCGAGGCCGGTGCGCCCGGCCTCGATGGAGGAGGGGGCGGCGATCCGCTCCTCGCCCGCGAGGGCGAGGCCGGCCGCGCCCAAGCCCTCCCGGAAGCCGGCGTAGCGCTTGGCGGCCCGGCGGTCCCGCCCGAGGTCGTGGCCGATGTAGCCGATGCGCCGGTAGCCGCGCCCGACGAGGTGGCGGGCGCTCGCCGCGCCGGCGGCGCGGTTCGAGTAGCCGACCACGATGTCGAGGCCCGGCCCGTCGACGTCGAGGAGCTCGGCCACCCGCACCCCGCTCGCCGCGAGGCGCCGCACCGTGCCGGGGTTGTGCTCGAGCCCGGTGACGATCAGGCCCGCCGGGCGCCAGCTCAGGAGCGAGTCGACCACCGTCTCCTCGCGGTCCTGGTCGTAGTCGGTGACGGCGATCACCGGCTGGAAGCCCTCCGCCTCCAGGGTCGCGGTGGCGCCGCGCAGGAGGTCCGGGAAGACGATGTTCGTGAGCGACGGGATCACGATGCCGATCAGCCGCGAGCCCGTCGAGGCCAGCGTGCCGGCGATGCGGTTCGGCACGTAGCCGAGGCGCGCCACCGCCGCCTCGACCTGCGCCCGGGTCTTCTGCGAGTACGAGCCGTGGCTGCGCAGCACCCGCGAGACCGTGCTCTCGCCGACCCGGGCCTCCCGCGCCACGTCCGCCAGGGTGACGGGGCGGCGCGCCGCGCCGTCGCGCGGCGTCAGCGGCTCGGCCTCCGCCCGGTAATCCCGGCGCCCGCCCTCGGCCTCGTCCATGCCGTCCCCCGAACGCGCTCCCCCTCGCGCCACGATGTCATGTCTGCGGGGCGGGCTCAACGCACCCGAGCGGGGTGATTGGAAGCGCTGCCAATGATTGCTAGGATCGTCCCGGCCGCACGGCACCAGACCGTGCGCCGGGACCGGTCCGGATGCCTCCGGGCGGGTCCCCATCCGGGGAGGACACACGCATGACCGACACGCCCGCCCGCGCCGCGGTGATCGGCCTCGGCTCGATGGGTTACGGCATGGCGCAGTCCCTGCGCCGCGCGGGCTTCGACGTCGCGGGCTGCGACGTCGATCCGGGCGCCGTCGCGCGCCTCGTCGCCGAGGGCGGGCGCGGGGCCGCGACGCCCGCCGAGGCCGCGGCCGGGGCCTCGGCCGTGGTCTGCGTCGTGGTCAACGCGGCCCAGACCGAGGCGGTCCTGTTCGGGCGGGACGGCGCGCCCGGCCTCGCGGAGGCGATGCCCGAGGGCGCGGTGTTCCTGTCCTGCGCCACCATGGACCCGGCGGTGGCCCGCCGCCTCGCGGCCCGCCTCGAGGCCACGGGCCGGCACTACCTCGACGCGCCGATCAGCGGCGGCGCCCAGCGGGCCGCGCAGGGGGAGCTGACGATCCTGGCCTCCGGCAGCGCCGCGGCTTTCGCGGGCGCGCGCCCCGTCCTCGACGCCCTGGCGGCGACGCTCCACGAGCTCGGCGACGCGCCCGGGCAGGGGGCGGCCTTCAAGATGATCAACCAGCTCCTCGCCGGCGTCCACATCGCGGCGGCGAGCGAGGCGATGGCCTTCGCGGCCCGCCAGGGCCTCGACCTGCGCCGGGTCTACGAGGTGATCACCGCCTCGGCGGGCAATTCCTGGATGTTCGAGAACCGCATGCCGCACGTGCTGGAGGGCGACTACGCGCCCCGCAGCGCCGTCGACATCTTCGTCAAGGACCTCGGCATCGTGCAGGACATGGCGCGGGCCCAGACCTTCCCGGTGCCGGTGGCGGCGGCGGCCCTCCAGATGTTCCTGATGGCCTCGGCCGCCGGCATGGGCCGGGACGACGACGCCTCGGTGGCGCGCCTCTACGCGCAGGTGACCGGGACGCCGCTGCCGGGCGGGGCGGGGTGACGCCGCGGCCCCGGCCGCGGTTGACGCCGCGCCCGCGCCTCCGGATGAGAGCGAGGGGCCCGCATCCGGGCCCGAGGCCCGGGCCGGGGGCGGGCCCGACGACACCCGCCGCAGGCGGGGCCACCACCCCGAGGGAGGATCCATGCCGCGCTTTGCCGCCAACCTCACCCTGATGTTCACCGAGTTGCCGTTCCTCGACCGCTTCGCGGCTGCCGCCGAGGCGGGCTTCTCCGCGGTGGAGTTCCTGTTCCCCTACGAGCATCCGCCCGAGGCGATCGGCGAGCGGCTGCGCCGGCACGGCCTGACCCAGGCCCTGTTCAACCTGCCGCCGGGGGACTGGGCGGGCGGCGAGCGCGGCCTCAGCGCCCTGCCCGGGCGCTTCGAGGAGCTGAAGGCCGGCGTCGAGACCGCCCTCGGCTACGCCGCGGCGACGGGCGTGAAGCGCCTGCACCTGATGGCCGGCATGGCCGACCGCGCCGATCCCGGGGCGGCGAGCGCCTACCGCCGCGCCGTGGAATGGAGCGCGGAGCGCCTCGCCCGCGAGGGCCTCGACCTCGTGCTGGAGCCGATCAACGCCCGCAACATGCCGGGCTACTTCCTCGACGATTTCGGCTACGCCGCCGCCCTCATCCGCGCGCTGGCGCGGCCGAACCTGAAGCTCCAGTTCGACCTCTACCACTGCCAGATCCTGCACGGCGACGTCACCATGCGGCTGCGCGAGCTGATGCCCATCGTGGGCCACGTCCAGACCGCGAGCGTGCCCGACCGGCACGAGCCCGGCACGGGCGAGATGAACGACGCCTTCCTGTTCGCCGAGCTCGACCGCCTCGGCTACGACGGCTTCGTCGGCTGCGAGTACAACCCGAAGGCCGGCACGGTGGCGGGCCTCGGCTGGTTCGCGCCCTATGCGCGCTGAGCGGGCCGCGACGCGCCGGCCCATCCCTCGTCGGACACCCCTCTCGGGAGGACGCACATGACCCTGGCGCTGGGCTGCATCGCCGACGACTACACGGGTGCCTCCGACCTCGCCAACACCCTGAGCAAGGCGGGCCTGCGCACGGTCCAGGCCATCGGGGTGCCGCGCCCCGACCTCGCCCTGCCGGAGGTCGACGCCGTCGTGGTCTCGCTCAAGAGCCGCTCGATCCCCGCCGACGAGGCGGTGGCGCGCTCGCGCGAGGCCGAGGCCTGGATCCGGGCGCGGGGCGCCGGCCACGTGCTGTTCAAGGTCTGCTCGACCTTCGACTCGACGGATGCGGGCAATATCGGCCCGGTCACCGACGCCCTGCGGGAGGATGCCGGCGAGGCGATCGCCCTCGTCACCCCGGCCTTCCCGGAGACGGCCCGCACCGTCTACATGGGCCACCTGTTCGTGGGCGCGGTGCCCCTGGCCGAGAGCCCGCTCAAGGACCATCCCCTCAACCCGATGCGGGACTCGAACCTCGTGCGGGTCCTCTCCCGCCAGAGCCGGGCGCCGGTCGGGCTCGTCGACCTCGCCACGGTGGCGCAGGGCGCCGAGGCGGTGGGCGCGCGGCTCGCCGCCCTCGCGCGCGAGGGCAAGGGCGCCGCCATCGCGGACGCGGTGCTCGACCGCGACCTCGCGGTGCTCGGGGCCGCGGCGCTGCGGCACCGGGTCTCGACGGGCGCCTCGGGCCTCGGCCTCGGGCTCGCCCGGGCGCTCGTGGCGAGCGGGCGCGTCGCGCCGGCGGCATCCGACGGCGCCCTCGGCGAGGCGGTCGGCGGGCCGGCCGCGTGCCTGGCCGGGAGCTGCTCGCAGGCGACCCTCGGGCAGATCGCCCGGGCCGAGGCCGAGATGCCGGTGCGCCGGCTCGACCCGGAGCGGCTCCTCGCCGGCGAGGACGAGGCCGGGGCGGCGCTGGCCTGGGCGGCGGAGCGGATCGGCGCCGGCCCGGTGCTGATCGCGAGCAGCGCCGGCCCGGACTCGGTCGCGGCGGTCCAGGCCCGCTACGGGCGCGACGCCGCCGGCCACGCCATCGAGGCCGCCATGGCGCGGATCGCCGAGGGCCTGGTCGAGCACGGCGTGCGCCGCCTCGTCGTGGCCGGCGGGGAGACCTCCGGCGCGGTCGTCGACCGCCTCGGGCTGCCGGCCTTCCGGGTCGGGCCCGAGATCGCCGCCGGCGTGCCGGTCCTGCGCACCACCGACCGGGCCATGCTGCTGGCCCTGAAATCGGGGAATTTCGGCGGGCCGGGCTTCTTCACGGACGCCCTCGCGCTGATGCCTTGAGGCCGCGCCGGCGCCCGGGCCCCTGCCGCGCCGCCTCCGGCACGGTGCGGGGTGGCCCGGCCGTCCCCGGGACCGCCGCGCCCCTCAATGGGCGCTGCCCGTCTGCACGAACTTGAACAGGAACACCGCCGCGATGATCCAGACGATCGGCTTCACGTCCCGGGCGCGGCCCGTGAGCAGCTTGAGCACCGCGTAGGTGATGAACCCGAAGGCGACGCCGTTCGCGATCGAGTAGGTGAAGGGCATCAGGAGCGCGGTCACGCAGGCCGGCACCACCTCGGTCAGGTCGTCCCAGTCGAGCTCCACGAGCTCGTGCAGCATCAGGCAGGCGACGTAGAACAGGGCCGGCGCCGTGGCGTAGGCCGGCACGGAGCCGGCGAGGGGCGCGAAGAACAGGCAGGCGAGGAACAGCACGGCGACGGTGGCGGCGGTGAGCCCGGTGCGCCCGCCCTCCTCCACGCCGGAGGCGCTCTCGAGATACGCCGTGGTGCTCGACGTGCCGAGCAGCGAGCCGATGAAGATCGAGGAGGAATCCGCCATCAGCGCCTTGTCGAGGCGCTCCATCCGGCCCTCGACGAGGAGGCCCGCCCGGTTGGCGACCCCCATCAGGGTGCCGGTGGCGTCGAACAGCTCGACCAGGAAGAACACCAGCACGACGTTGAGCAGCCCCCCGGAGAGCGCGCCCTTGATGTCGAGGGCAAGCAGCGTCGGGCCGATGGAGGGCGGCAGCGAGACCACCCCCTGGAAGGTGTTGTCGGCCACGACGAAGCTCAGGACCGTGACCGTGAGGATGCCGGCGAGGAGCGCCCCCTTCACCCGCCGGACCGAGAGGGCCGCCACCATCAGGAAGCCCAGGACCGCCAGCACCGTGCTGGGCTTGTGCAGGTCCCCGAGCGTCACGAAGGTGGCGGGGCTCGCCGCCACGAGGCCGGCGTTCTTGAGCGCGATGATCGCCAGGAACAGCCCGATGCCGACCGTGATGGCGATGCGCATCGAGCGCGGGATGCCCTCGACGATCACCCGCCGCAGGCCCGTCAGCGTCACCGCCATGAAGCAGAGGCCGGAGATGAACACAGCCCCCAGCGCCGCCTGCCAGGTGTAGCCCATCTGGAGCACCACCACGTAGGCGAAGTAGGCGTTGAGCCCCATGCCGGGCGCGAGCGCGATGGGGTAGTTGGCGTAGAACGCCATGATGAGCGAGCCGACCGCCGCCACGAGGCAGGTCGCCACGAAGACCGCGCCCTTCGGCATGCCCGCGTCGCCCAGGATGTTGGGGTTGATGAAGACGATGTAGGCCATCGTCAGGAAGGTCGTCAGGCCGGCGAGCAGCTCGGTGCGCACGGTGGTGCCGTGCGCCGAGAGCCCGAAGGTCCGCTCGAGGAAGCCCGGGGGCCGGGTCAGCGCGTCGTCCCGCTTCAGGTCCATCATGCCTCCTCGCCGCCGCGGCCGGCGTGCTCCATCACTGCGCGAAAGATCCGGTCGGGCGCGAAGGGCGTCGCCGTGAGGCGGGCGCCGGTCGCGTCCCGGATGGCGTTAGCGAGGGCCGCCGCGACCGGGTTGAACGGGCTCTCGCTCATCGACTTGGCCCCGAGCGGCCCGACCGCGTCGTGGGTGTCGGCGAACAGGACCTCGGTGCGGGGCACGTCGGCGAGCGCCGGGATGTGGTAGGTGCGGAAGCTCGGGGTCTCGACCCGGCCCGCGCCGTCGACGCGCAGGTCCTCGTAGAGCGCCGCGCCGATGGCCTGCGCCACCCCGCCCTCGATCTGGCCGCGGCACTGCATCGGGTTGAGGACGCGCCCGGCGTCGGCGGCGTGGACGCTGCGCAGGATGCGCACCTCGCCGCTCCCGGGATGGACCGCGACCTGGAAGCCCTGGACGTTGAAGGCGACCGAGCGCGGGGTGCCGTCGGCGCGGCCCACCGCCTCGAGGGCGCCCTCGGCGGCGAGCGCGGCGAGCGGGATGCGCGCCGCCCCGGCCGCGACGGCGTCGCCCGCGAGCCGGCAGGCGGCGGGGTCGAGGCCCGCGCGGGCGGC
>NZ_QOWC01000201.1 GCF_003574465.1 Methylobacterium crusticola | reverse complement strand
CCGCGCCGGCCGCGGGGGCTGGCGATCCCGGAGCGGGCGGGGGAGTGAGCGCTCCCCGGCGCGTCGCGGGCGCGGGCGCGCCGCGCCCCGCGGGGGCGTCAGCCCGCGCCCGCGGGGGCATCAGCCCGCGCCCGCCCATCCGAGCGCCCGGCTGATCGCGGCGGCGACCTCCCGCACGTCGCCGACCAGGCGCTCCATGCGGGCCTCGTCCATGTACTGCGCGGTGCTCGAGACGCTGAACGCCGCGACGGTGGCGCCGCTCGCGTCCCGGATCGGCGCCGCCACGCACCGGACCTCGGGCTCGTTCTCCTCCTCGTCGAACGCGACCCCGCGCCGGGCGTAGAGCCGCATCCGGGCGAGCCAGGTCTCGAGGTCGCGGTCGCGGTGCGCCCCGCGGGCCGTGCCGACCTGGTAGAAGCCGCGCCAGCGCGCCTCGTCGAGGTCCAGGATCAGCGCCTTGCCGAGCCCCGTGGACCACACGGGCTGGCGCTCGCCCACCCGCGAGCTGATCTCGATGCGCCGCCGGCCCGGGATCTTGTCGAGGTAGAGGGCCCAGCCGTCCTCCAGCACCCCGAGGTGGATCGTGTCCTCGCACGATTCCGAGAGGCGCGCCAGGAAGGGCCGGGCCACCCGCGGCACCGTCATGGACTGGTGGGCCCGGAACCCGAGCTCCAGGAGCTTCGGGCCGAGGCCGTAGCCCTCGCGCGGCACGAAGTTCAGGTAGCGGCGCTCGACCAGGGCCGCGGCGAGGCGGTGGGTGGTGCTCCGGGTCGTGCCGAGGGCGGCCGACAGGGCCTGGAGGTCGGCCGCGCCCGAGGCCACGGCCTCCAGGATGTCGAGGCCGCGCAGGAGCGTCTGGCTTCCCGGCGCGCCGGCCCGCGCCGCCGCCGGGGCGGGAGCGGCCCGGCGATCCGGCCGGACGGTTGACGGCTTCGTCTCCATGCGCTTAGGTTCCCAAATAGAAGAACAGAGTCCCATTATATGGGATCTTCTGGGCCAACGCATCCCGCCCGGCCGGAGGACGCCGATGCTCGCGAACCTCCCCGACCACCGCCACCGCCGGCGCGGCGGCCCGGCGCCCGCACGGGCCCTGGCGCGCGCCCGGACGGCGCCCTCCGCGCGGCTCCTCCCGCGCTCCACGCACGCGTCACCAGGAAGGTTCCCGACATGAAGCTCCTGCGGTACGGCCCGGCGGGCCGCGAGCGGCCCGGACTGCTCGACCGGGACGGTCGCATCCGCGATCTCTCCGGTCACGTCCAGGACATCGGTCCGGATTGCCTGGCGCCGGAGGGACTGGCCGCCCTGGCCGGGCTCGACCCGGGCACGCTGCCCCCCGTCGAGGGCAACCCGCGCCTGGGAGTGCCGCTCGCCGGGGTGGGCAAGTTCATCGCCATCGGCCTGAACTACGCCGACCACGCGGCCGAGTCGAACCTGCCGGTCCCTCAGGAGCCCATCGTGTTCATGAAGGCGATCAGCTCGCTCAGCGGCCCGAACGACCCGGTGATGCTGCCGCGCGGCTCGGTGAAGAGCGACTGGGAGGTGGAGCTCGGGATCGTGATCGGGCGCCGCGCGGCCTACGTCGAGGAGGCGGAGGCGCTCGACTTCGTGGCCGGCTACTGCCTGGTCAACGACGTCAGCGAGCGCGAGTACCAGATCGAGCGCGGCGGCACCTGGGACAAGGGCAAGGGCTGCGACACCTTCGGTCCGGTCGGGCCGTGGCTGGTGACCGCCGACGAGGTCGGCGACCCGCAGGACCTCGGCCTGTGGCTCGACCTCAACGGCCGGCGCATGCAGACCGGCAGCACCCGGACCATGATCTTCGGCTGCGCCACGATCGTGAGCTACCTCAGCCGCTTCATGACCCTGATGCCCGGCGACATCGTCACCACCGGCACGCCCCCCGGCGTCGGCATGGGCGTGAAGCCCGACCCCGTCTTCCTGAAGGCCGGCGACGTCATGACCCTCGGCATCGACAAGCTCGGCACGCAGCGCCAGGACGTGACGGCCTGGCGCCGCACCGGGACGGAGGCCTGAGGACGATGGCGTACGACGACCGCTTCCAGGGCCGCACGGCCATCGTCACGGGCGCGGCCTCCGGCATCGGCCGGGCCGTCGCCGCCCGGCTGATCGCCGAGGGCGCGACGGTCGGCCTGTGGGACCTCGACGCGCAGGCGCTGGCGCGGACGCGCCGGGAGACCGGGGCGGCCGACGCGCAGGCCCTCGACATCGCCGACCCGGCCGCGGTCGCCCGCGCCATGGAGGCCGGGGTCGCGGCCCTCGGCGGGCGGCTCGACGTGCTCGTGTGCAGCGCCGGCATCACGGGGCCGAACACGACGGTGCGCGAGTACCCGGTGGAGGCCTGGCAGCGGGTGATCGACGTCAACCTGAACGGGCTGTTCTACTGCAACCGCGCCGCGGTGCCGGCGATGGAGGCCGGCGGCTACGGCCGCATCGTCAACGTGGCCTCCATCGCCGGCAAGGAGGGCAACCCGAACGCCTCGGCCTACAGCGCGTCGAAGGCCGGGGTGATCGGCCTCACGAAATCCCTCGGCAAGGAGCTGGCGAAGACCGAGATCCGGGTGAACTGCGTCACGCCGGCGGCGGTGCGCACGGCGATCTTCGACCAGATGACGCAAGGCCACATCGACTTCATGCTGTCCAAGATCCCGCTCGGCCGCTTCGGCGCCATCGACGAGGTCGCGGCGCTGATCTGCTGGCTCGCGAGCGAGGAGGCCTCGTTCTCGACCGGCGCCGTGTTCGACGTCTCGGGCGGGCGCGCGACCTACTGACCGACCGGCCCGGAGCCCGGAGGCGCCGGTCCCGGCGCGCCACCCCGCCGCGGCGGGCGGGCCGGCGCGCCCGGGCTCTCGAACCGGCTGACCACGAGACCCCGAGGAGGAACCATGAAGGCGGCCAACATCACGGGCGCGAGCGGGGCCGGCGCCGCCGGCGACGACGCGATCCGCCAGCGGGTGCTGTCCAGGCTGCGGACGCGCATCGTCCTCTACTGCTTCGTCCTGTTCATCATCAATTACCTCGACCGGGTGAACGTCGGCTTCGCCGCCCTTCACATGAACAAGGACCTCGGCCTCTCGGCCACGGCCTACGGGCTCGGCGCCGGGATCTTCTTCCTCGGCTACATCGCCTTCGAGATCCCGAGCAACATGATCATGCACCGGGTCGGGCCCCGGCGCTGGATCGCCCGCATCATGGTGAGCTGGGGCATCCTGTCCTGCGCCATGGCGTTCGTGCAGGGCGAGCTGAGCTTCTACCTGATGCGCTTCCTCCTCGGCCTCGCCGAGGCCGGGTTCGTGCCCGGCATCCTGCTGTACCTGACCTACTGGTTCCCGGCCCGCGACCGCGCCAAGGCGACGGCGGGCTTCATGACCGCGACCGTCCTGTCGAGCGTCATCGGGGCGCCGCTGTCCGGCTGGATCCTCGGCAGCAACCCGAACTGGCTCGGCCTCTCGGCCTGGCAGTGGCTGTTCATCCTCGAGGGCGCGCCCGCGATCATCCTCGGGGTCGTGACCTACTTCTACCTCGCCGACCGGCCGCAGGACGGCCGCTGGCTCGACGCGCAGGAGCGCGCCTGGCTCGTCGCGACGATCGACCAGGAGAACCGGCAGGTCGAGAGCGTGGGCTCCCACGAGTTCCGGACGATCTTTCGCGATCACCGGGTCTGGCTCCTGACGCTGATCTACATGTTCAACGCCGTCGCGGTGTACGGGGTGGTGCTGTGGCTGCCCCAGATCGTGCGCAGCATCGGCGGCCTGTCCGACGTCCAGACCGGGCTGGTGACGGCGATCCCCTTCGTGTTCGCGGCGATCGGGCTGATGCTGGTGGCGCGGAGCTCGGACCGCACCGGCGAGCGCAAGTGGCACACCGCCCTCTCGGCCCTCGCCGGCGGGGTGTTCCTGGCGGCGAGCGCGCTGGCGCCGACGCCCCTCGTCAGCCTGCTCCTGCTCTGCGCGGCCGCGTTCGGCGTCTGGGCCGTCCTCGGGGTGTTCTGGGCCCTGCCGACCCAGTTCCTCACCGGCGCCGCGGCGGCGGGAGGCCTCGCGATGATCAACGGCTTCGCGCAGGTCGGCGGCTTCGCGGGGCCCTACCTCGTCGGCTGGATCCGCGACGCGACCCAGAGCTTCACGCCGGCCCTGCTCACCCTGGCGGCGGGCCCGGTCATCGCCGCGCTGCTCTGCGGCTTCGTCTCCGTGAAGGCGTCCGGGATCGGCGCGGCGAGGTCCTCGCCCGCCGAGTGAGGGCGCCGGGGGCGGGGCCCCCACGGCCGAGGCGGCCGGCGCGGAGCCCGGCTGCCCGATGACCGGGCCGCGGGCCGGCCGGGGCCCGGGCCCCGCGCCGGCCTCAGCGCGCGGTCCGCGCCTGCGTCGGCTTGCGGGCCGCGAGGGCCGCCGCCCGGCCGGCCGCCGCGTAGAGGTTCAGGCGGGAATAGACGCCGAACGCGGAGCCGTCGTCCAGGAAGCCGCCGCCCGGCCCCTGCGTCTCGGTCAGGATGGCGTTGGCCTCCTCCAGCGTCAGCGACGGGAAGGCCGCCGTCAGGAGGTGGCCCGCCTCCGGGGCGAGCGCGCCGACGTCCTCGGGGCCCCGGGCGGTCTTCGCGTGCACGGTGGGCAGGCCGTAGGTCTGGGTCGCCTCGTACAGGGCCGCGTTGGCGGCCGGGTCCCTGAACCGGCCCGTGTCGGCCGCCGCGCAGGCCGCCACCGTGCCGCCGCAGCCCCCCTCGAGGAACGCCGTCAGGTCGGCCCGCGCGGCGTCGAGCGCCGCCCGGTAGTCCGTGATCGCGACGGCGCCATCCGTGGCCCGGCTCATCTCGCCGATGACGGCGGGGTTCTGGCGGACCTGCCCCACGTAGGCCGGGTGGTTGGCGAGCAGGTGGGCCACCGCGTGCAGGGCCACGGTCCGCCCGCCGAGCACGTCCATGGCGTAGTGCGCGCCCACGATGATGCGGTTGTTGCCGTACTCGGCGGCCCGCGCGATCATCTGCTGGTAGCGCTCCGGCACCAGGATCGCGAGGAGGAGCGACTCCGTGTAGCCGTAGGTGGTGTGGCCGCTCGGGTAGGAGGGGCTGTCCGTGAGGTTCTGGCTCGGCCCCACGAGCCAGTCCAGGCTCTGGGACGCCCGGCCGAAATAATCGTTGCCCCGGTAGGCGAGGAGGCGCGGCAGGGTCTGGAACGGCCGGGAATTGCCGAAGGCGTCGGCGCCCTGGCCGCCGGCCGGGCGCTCGTAGGCCTTGCCGAACACGTCCGGCGTCCCGCCGTTCGCCGCGTAGATGGCGGCGGCCTCCGCCGACACGGGCGTCTTGCCGTTGGTGGTCGCGTTGCCGAAGAAATACTTGCCGGCGTTCGAGTCGGCCTTCGTGATGTTGTTGGTGTAGCCGATCAGGTCCGCCACCGACTGGGACACGTTCGTGAAGGTCTTGAAGTCCTCGTAGCGGGCCTTGCCCTGGTAGGCGCCCGCGAGCGTCGTCCCCAGGCCGTCGGCCAGCTCGGCGGCGTTGCCGTCGGTGATGAAGCAGTCCCGCAGGGCGAGAAGCTGCTGCTCGGCGAGCGGCAGCAGGATGGGCTGCGGCGCGGAGCCGAACTGGATGGCCCCGGTCACGGTCAGGTTCGCCGCCAGGGCGGCCCGGCCCTCAGGCGTCCTGTCGAGGACGCTCACGGGGGCGAGCCCCCGCAGGGCCGTGATGTTCGGCCCGGTCTGCGCCCCGGCCCGGAGCGGGGCGAGGGCGCAGACGGCCGCGAGCCCGAACGTGATGACCTTGTGCATGGCGTACCGCCTCCCGGCTCGATCCTGCCGGCCGGGAGGAAACGATGGCGGCGCCCCGTTGTCCAGAACCCCCGTGGCGTCCCCGGCGGCGGGGGTCGGGCGCCGCGCGCCGCCGCCGCGGCCGTGCCCACCCGCCGGGGACCGCCGGGGCGTGCATCAAGTTTGCGCCCCGGCCCCCCGGGCCCGGCGACCGTCGATCGCCGAGCGCCGGCAAGGGCTTGGCCGGGGCGGCCGGCCCGCCCGGGGGGCGGCTCGCGGCGCGGATCTGCCGCCCGGGCGGGCCGGGCTGCCCGCGCGGAGGGCAGCCCGGCCCGGCGCACCATCGGCAAACTGTTGACAGTTTGCCGATGGTGCGGGAACCTGCGGGCGAGATCGGGGCGCGGCCGCGTCCCGGCGGGCCGGTGCCCGAGGCCCGCCTTGCCGGTGCCCGGGGCCCGCCTTGAGCCGAGGACGACGCCACGCGATGCGAGCCACACAACGCCTGAAAGCGATCCTCGCCCGCCGCGAGGCGGTGAGCGTGCCGGGCGCCGCGAACGCGCTGTTCGCCCGCGTCATCGAGGATCTCGGCTTCGAGGCCGTCTACGTGACGGGCGCCGGGGTCGCGAACATGCACCTGGGCGCCCCGGATATCGGGCTCACCAGCGTCACCGAGGTCGCCGCCGCCGTCTCGGCCGTGGCCGACGCCGTGGCGCTGCCCATCGTGGTCGACGCCGACACGGGCTTCGGCAACGCCGTCAACATGGTCAGGACCGTGCGGCTGCTGGAGCGGGCCGGCGCCGCCGGGATCCAGATCGAGGACCAGGTCTTTCCCAAGAAGTGCGGCCACTTCACCGGCAAGGACGTGATCTCGCGCGACGAGATGGTCCAGAAGGTCAAGGCGGCCGTCGACGCGCGCCGCGACGGCGACCTGCAGATCATCGCCCGCACCGACGCCCGCGCGGTCGAGGGCCTGGAGCGGGCGCTCGAGCGGGCGCAGGCCTACATCGAGGCGGGCGCCGACGCGACCTTCGTGGAGGCGCCGGTCTCGACCGACGAGCTCGGCCGCATCGCCGGCGCGCTGGCGGTGCCGCAGGTCGCCAACATCGTGTTCGGGGGCCGGACGCCGGACCCCGGGCGCGACGCCCTGGCCGGCATGGGGTTCTCGATCGTCCTCTACGCCAACGCGGCCCTGCAGGCCGCCCTGAAGGCCTCCTACGAGGTGCTCGGCGCCCTGCGGCGGGACGGGTCGCTGGCCGGGGTCGCCGACCGGCTCGCCTCGTTCGAGGAGCGCCAGCGGGCGGTCTCCAAGGACGCGTGGGACGCCCTCGAAGCCCGCTACCGGGCGGCTTGACGGTTCGGGAGGCCCCAAGCGATGAGCGCGAAGCCCTGGGACGGCCTCATCTCCGAGGAGGAGCAGAGAGCCTACAACGCCGCCGGATTCGGCCGCACCACCGGGCTCGGGCGCCGGCCCGCGCTCCTGATCATCGACGTGCAGTACCGCACGACCGGGACGGCGCCGATGCCGTTCTGGGAGGCGATCGAGGAGTACCCGACCTCCTGCGGCGACGTCGCCTGGGCGGCGGTGGAGCGCATCGGGCGGCTGCTCGCCCTCTTCCGCGAGCGCGGCTGGCCCGTCCTCTACCCCCTCGTCGCCCCCAAGGCGGCCTTCGACCGCGGCCGGCTCTCCGACAAGGTGCCGGCGATCATGAACGTCGCCGCCAAGGGCTACGAGTTCCCGCCGCAGGTCGCGCCCCGGGACGGCGACATCCTGCTGCCGAAGAAGCACCCGAGCGCCTTCTTCGGCACGCCCCTGGCGAGCTACCTCATCAACCTCCAGGCCGACAGCCTCGTGGTCACGGGCTGCTCGACGAGCGGCTGCGTGCGCGGCAGCGTCGTCGACGCCTTCGCGTACAATTTCCGGGTCCTCGTACCCCACGACGCCGTCTACGACCGCAGCGCCACCTCGCACGCCGTCAACCTGTTCGACATGGCCTCGAAATACGCGGACGTGATGGCGACCGACGAGGCCCTCGGGGCCCTGCGCGCCCTGCCGTGAGGGCGCCGCGCCCTGCCGTGAGGGCGCCGCGCGCGCCCGCGGCCGGGGCGCCCACGTGACGAACCGAGCCGCCGCAAGAGAGGGACCATGAGACAGAGTGCGTCAACCGTCAGCCGCCGCGCGCTCGTGGCGGGATCCCTCGCGCTGGCGGCCCTCGGCCCCCGGGCGGCCCGGGCCGAGGAGGCGCTGCGCTTCGGCATGGCGATGCCCCTGTCGGGCGGGCAGGCGACCTACGGCCAGGACCAGGTCAAGGCGGCCGAGTGGGCGGTGGCGGCCATCAACCAGGCGGGCGGGGTCGCCGGGCGCAAGCTCGAGATGATCGTGCTGGACACCCGCGCCGACCCGCAGGCCGGCATCCAGGCCGCCAACCGGCTGATCTCCGTCGACCGGGTGCCGGCCTTCGTCAGCGCCTGGTCGGCGGTGGTCAAGGCCATCGCCCCGGTGGCCAACGACAGCCGGACGGTCCAGCTCTCGGTGGGGGCCAACTCCGCCGACATCGCGCGGCTCGGCGACTACACCTACACCACGTTCCCGCTCGCCGCCGTCGACATCACGGCCGTGGCGAACTACGCCGCCCGGCAGATGGGGAAGAAGCGGGCGGCCGTCCTCTACATCAACAACGAGACCGGCACGGTCGCGGCCCAGATCTACCGCGACGTCTTCGCCAAGGCCGGCGGGCAGGTGGTCGCCTACGAGGCCTACGACCCCCGCGCCTCGGACTGGACCGGGCCGCTCCTCAAGGTCCGGGCCGCCCAGCCCGACATCGTCCACATCCAGGGCCTCGTCGCCGACACGCCCCAGGTGATCGCGCAGATGCGCCAGCTCGGCCTGACGCTGCCGGTCACGTCCTACTCCGCCGTCTACAACCCGAAGCTCATCGAGCAGCTCGGCAAGGCGGCCGAGGGGGTCATCGCCACCTCGCTCGCGCCCGGCGTGACCGACAGCCCCGCGGTGGCGGCCTACGTCGAGCGCTGGAAGAAGGAGGTCGGCCGGGAGCCGAACGGCCTGCCCTACACCCAGTACCTCTACGACGCCCCCTACCTCGTGGCCGAGATCTACCGGTCGCTCGCCGGCAAGAAGCTCGCGCTGACCGGCGAGAACGTCCGCAAGGAGATGATCGCGATCCGCACCTTCGACCTGCCGCTCACCGGCAAGCTCGTCATCAACGACGACCACACCGTCACCAAGCCCGTCTACCTGATGGAGGTGAAGGACGGGCGCTGGGTGCAGAAGGCCGTGGTCGAGTGAGGCGGGCGCGCCGCCGGCCGGGACGCAGCGGGGACCGATGCTGACCTTCGACACCATCGCGCAGGTCCTGTGGACGTCGTTCGCGACCTCGACCTGCCTCGTGCTCTTCGCGGTCGCCTTCGCGCTGGTGCTCAAGGTCAACCGCATCTTCAACTTCGCCCAGGCCGGCGTGATGACGGTGGCGTTCTACGCCGCCCACGGGGCGGTCTCGGGCGCGGGCCTGCCCGGCTGGTTCGGCTGCCTCCTGGCGCTCGCCGCCGCGGTGGCGGCGAGCGCGCTCCTCGAGGTGGCGGGCTTCCGCTCCCTGCGCCGGCGGCGGGCGACGCCGATGTTCGTCTTCATCTTCACGCTGATCGTCTCGGAGATGGTCGCCTACCTGGCGATGCTGGCCTTCGGCACCTGGCCGACCACGATCTTCCCGTCGCTGTTCTGGCCCGTGACCCTGGTGGGGGGCGTCGCGGTGAGCGCCTGGGACCTGCCGGCGATCGCCGGGATGCTCGCCTCCCTGGCCCTGCTGGCGGGCTTCCTGCGCCTGGCCAAGGCCGGCCGCTCCATGACGGCGGTGGCCGACAACCCGGACCTCGCCGAGCTCTACGGCATCGAGAAGGACCGGGTCTACCTCGTGACCGTCGTGGTCTCGGGCCTGCTCGTGGGGGTCGGCATGTGCCTGTACGGCTCCCGCGCCCAGGTGCAGCCGACGACCGCGATCGAGCTGATGCTGTTTGCCGTCGCGGCCACCATCATCGGCGGCATCGGCAACCTCTGGGGGGCGGCCCTGACCGCGGTGGCGCTCGGCATCGTGCAGAACGCCAGCGTGCTCTTCATCCCGGCCGAGTGGCAGGGCTTCCTGCTCTACGTCTTCCTGTTCCTGGCGATCGTGTTCCTGCCGAACGGCATCAGGCTGCCCGAGCGCCGGCGCGGCCTCGCCCGTCGGCTCGCGCGCGTCGACCTCGCGGCGGCCGACGGGGCCGGGCCGGCCGCGGCGGCAGGGCCGGCGGCGGCCACCCGGCGAGAGGCCTGACGACCATGGACTACCTCCTCACCCTGGCGATCCTGATCGGCCTCAGCGTCGCGCTGGCGTCGAGCTTCAACCTGATCATCGGCTACGCGGGCCTGATCTCCATCGCGCACCCGGTCTTCTACGCGATCGGGGCCTACGTCTCGGCGCTGCTCGCCCGCGACCACGGCGTGCCGGTGCCCCTCGCCATGCTGTGCGGCGCGCTCACGGCGGCGGTCGCCTCGGCGGCGGTCGCCCTGCCGTCCCTGCGCGTCTCGGGCGACTACCTGCTCATCGCCAGCATCGGCTTCCAGCTCGGCGTGCTCGAGGCGATCAAGAACGTGTCGGTCACCGGGGGGGCCGGCGGGCTCACCAACATCCCGCCCTTCCTGATCCACGAGGCCGGGCGCGGGGCCTACGCGGCCCTCGTCCTCGGCTTCGCCGCCCTGACGGTGTGGCTGAACCGGGCCATCGCGCACGGCCCCTACGGCCGGGCGCTCAGCGCCATGCGGGACGACGAGCTCGCCTTCGCGGGGCTCGGGCGCGACGCGGTCGCCATGAAGGTCGCGGTGTTCGCCTTCGGGTCCGGCGTCGCGGGCCTGGCGGGCGCGCTCTACGCCCACTACTTCCGGTTCGTCACGCCCGAGCAGTTCGAGATCCTGCAATCGGCCGCGCTCCTGACCATGGTGGTGGTGGGCGGGGTCCGCACCACCTGGGGACCGGTGCTCGGCGCGGTGCTGCTCCAGGCGCTGCCCCAGGCGATCACCTTCCTGGACCTGCCGTCCGCGCTCCTCGGCCCGCTCCAGGGCCTCCTGTTCACCGGGCTCGTCCTCGTCTTCATGTTCTGGCGGCCGCAGGGGCTGATCCCCGCCGGCGACGCCTGGCGCGCCTCCCGGCGGGAGGAGGCGTGATGGCCCCGGTCCCGGCCCCCGTCACGGCCCCGGTCCCGGTCCCGGCCCCCGTCCTGGCGATCGAAGGCCTCGACAAGCGCTTCGGCGGCATCGTGGTGGCGGACGGCATCGACCTCACCCTGACGGCCGGCCGCATCGTCGGGCTGATCGGGCCGAACGGCGCCGGCAAGACCTCGCTGTTCAACCTGATCTCGGGCGTGTTCCCGCCGGATGCCGGCACGATCCGCCTCGACGGCCAGCGCCTCGACGGGCTGGCGATGCACCGCCGGGCCGGCCTCGGCCTCGCCCGGACCTGGCAGAACCTGCGGCTGTTCCCCTCCCTGTCGGTCCTCGACAACCTGATGATGGGCCCGCGCTCCTACCCGGGCGAGCGGCTGCTGCGGCTCGCCCTCGACCCGGGCGGGGTGCGGCGCCAGGAGGACGAGACGCGCCGGCGCGCCCGCGCGGTGCTGGAGCGGACGCGGCTCGCCGGGGTCGCCGGGACCCGGGCCGCCGACCTCACGTTCGGCCAGCAGAAGCTCGTGGGCGTCGCCCGCGCGCTCATGAACGACGCCCGCTGCCTCCTCCTCGACGAGCCGATGGCCGGGGTCGAGGGGCAGGCCTACGAGATCATGCAGGCCGTGGTGCGGGAGGTGGCCGCGAGCGGGGTCGCGGTCTGCGTCGTCGAGCACAACGTCGCCTTCATCCGCGACCTCTGCGACGAGGGCGTGTTCATGTTCGCCGGCCGGGTGCTGGCGCGCGGGCCCGTCGGCACCCTGATCGCCGACCCGCGCCTGACCGAACTCTACTTCGGGACCTGAGACGATGCTGGAGATCCGTTCGCTCTCGGCCGGCTACGGCGCGCTCAACGCCCTCGAGGGCGTCAGCGCCCGGCTGCCGGCGGGGGCCAGGCTCGGCATCTTCGGCCATAACGGGGCCGGCAAGACGACGCTCCTGCGCTGCCTCGTGGGGGCGCACGCGGCCCGCGCGGGCGAGGTCGTGCTCGACGGCGAGCCCGTCCGGCCCGGCAACGTGGCGGCGACCGTGCGGCGGGGCATCGCCTTCGTGCCCCAGGGCCACAACGTCTTCCCGACCCTCACGGTGGCCCAGAACCTCGCCACGGCGGGCCTGCTGTTCGACGGCGGCTTCGCCGGCGAGGTGCTGCGGATCTTCCCGCTCCTCGAGGAGCGCCGCGGCCAGCGCGCCGGCTCCCTGTCGGGCGGCGAGCAGCAGATGTTGGCCCTCGGCATGGCGCTGATGACCCGGCCGAAATGGCTGCTCCTCGACGAGCCCTCGACGGGCCTCGCCCCCGTCATCGTCCGCGACGTGATGAGCCAGCTCGCGACGGTCAGCGCCGCCTTCGGGACCGGCCTCGTCATCGTGGAGCAGAACGTGCCGGCGACCCTGAAGGTGGTCGAGCACTGCCTGATCCTGAAATCCGGCCGGACGGTCTTCGAGGGCACCGCCGCGACCCTCGCGGCCAAGCCCGACCTCTGGGAGTGGTTCTGAGCCATGACGGGAACACGCGACGCAGGCGCCCGGGCGCTGAGCGCGGAGCACGCCCGCACCCTGATGGGGTGGGGCGCCGGGGCGGCGCGGGCCGGCCTGCCCGGGCCCGTGCGCGAGCGGGCCGCCCTCGTGCTCGCCGACGACCTCGGGGCGATGGCGGCGGCGGCCGGCGAGCCGGCGGTGGCGCGCCTGCGCGCCGTCCTGGCGCGGTCCTCGGGCCCCCCCGAGGCGACGGTGTTCGCGCCGGGCGCGGGGCGCCTCGACCGGGCCTCGGCCGCGAGCGCCAACGGCCTCGCGGCGGCCTGGTGCGAGCTCGACGAGGGCTACCGGGGCGTCCCCTGCCACGCCGGCGCCTACGTGCTGCCGGCGCTGCTCGCGGAGGCCGAGGCGGGGGACGCGACGGTGGCGCGCGTGCTCGCCGGCCTCGCCGTCGCCTACGAGATCACGGTGCGCTGCGCCCGCGCCTTCCCGTTCGCCACGATGAGCGTCCACCCCCACGCCGCCTACGCCACCATCGGGGCGGCGGCCGGCGTCGCGCTCGCCCGCGGCTTCGAGGCGGGCCTGCTGCTCGACGCGGTCTCGGGCGCGGCCAGCATGGCGTTCGCGGGTCCCTACGGCCACGCCATCGAGGGCGCGCTCGTGCGCAACGCCTGGACGTCCGCGGGCGCCTGGATCGGCCTGCGCGCCGCCGACTGGGCCGAGGCGGGGATCGCCGGCCTGCCGGAGACCTTTCACGACGTCTTCGCCGACGCCCTCGGCACCGGCTGCGAGCCGGCGGCGCTGACGCGGGGGCTCGGCACCGAATGGGCCATCGCCGGCGGCTACCACAAGGTCTTCGCCTGCTGCCAGTACGCCCACGCCGCCATCGAGGCGAGCCTGGAGCTGCGCCGGCGGCAGGGGGACGGCGCCCCGGACGCGATCGCCGAGATCGTGGTCGAGACCCATCCCCGCGGCCTGACCCTGACGACCGTCGAGCCCGCCACCGTGCTGGCGGCGAAGTTCTCCATGCCCCACGCCGTCGCGGCCGCCGCCGTGACCGGCACGGGCGGGCAGCCCGCCTTCGGCGAGGACGCCCTGCGCGATCCCGCGATCGCGGCCCTGCGCCGCCGGGTCAGGCTGGAGGCGCTGCCCGGGATCGGCCCGCCGCCCCGCGACCGGCCCTCGCGGGTGACCTGGCGGATGCGCGACGGCACCTCGGCGACGGCCCTGTGCGAGAGCGCCCGCGGCGGGGCCGACCAGCCCTTCGACACCGCCACGATGCTGGACAAGCTCGGCGACACGACCCGGGGTTTTCCCCGGATGGCGGCGGTGCTCGGGGCGATCGTGCGGGGCGGGGGCGACGACACCCCGTGGCGGGCCTGCGTGGCCGAGATGACGGGCGGGGGGAAGCGGTGAGCGGGGACGATCTCGACATCCTGGTGATCGGCGCCGGCGCCTGCGGGCTCGCCGCCGCGGTGGCCGGGCACGACGCCGGGGCGAGCGTGGCGGTGATCGAGAAGCAGGCGCGGCCGGGCGGCAACTCCTCCCTGTCGACGGGCTCGGTGCCGGCGGCGGGCAGCCGCTTCCAGCGCGCGGCCGGCATCGACGACGACCCGGCCCGCATGGTCCGCGACCTGATGGGCATCGCCCGCGAGACCGACGACCCGGCCCTGGTGGAGCGCCTCGCCGGCGTCTCGGCCGAGACCGTGGAGTGGCTCGTCGACGCGGTGGGGGCGCGGCTCGCCCTCGTCACCGCCTACAGGCACATCGGCCACTCGGTGCCGCGCCTGCACGCGCCGGTCTCGCGGCGGGGCCAGGACCTCGTGGACGACCTCCTGGCCGCCGTCGAGGCCCGCGGCATCCCGGTGGCGGTGGGCAACGGCGCCACCGACCTCATCGTGGAGGATGGCGCGGTCCGCGGCGCGCGCGTCAGCGTCGGCGGGGAGGGCGCGGAGATCCGGGCCGGCCGGACGATCCTCGCCCTCAACGGGTTCGCGGCCAATCCGGACCTCGTGCGGCGCTTCTGCCCGGAGATCGCCGGCGCGCCGTATTTCGGGGCCCGCGGCTCGACCGGCGAGGCGGTGCTGTGGGGCGAGCGGCTGGGCGCGGCCCTCGCCAACATGGCGGCCTACCAGGGCTACGCCGCCGTGGCCTACCCGCAGGGCAGCCTCCTGTCCTGGACCACCATCGAGAAGGGCGGGATCCTGGTCGGGCAGGACGCCCGCCGCTTCGGCGACGAGAGCCTGGGCTACTCGGGCTACGCCCGGGTCGTGCTGGCGCGCGGCGGCGACGCCTACGCGGTGTTCGACCAGGCGATCTTCGACGTCGCGGCGGCCGAGGAGGAGTTCATGGAGCTCTGGAGCTACGGCGGCCTCAAGCGCGGCGACACGCCGGCCGCGCTCGCCCGGGCCGTCGGCCTCGACGCCGCCGCCCTGGCGGACGAGATCGCGGCCCGCAACGCCGCCGCCGCCGGGACCGCGCCGGACCGCCACGGCCGGCGCGACTTCGGCCTCGGGCCGCTCGCGCCGCCCTTCTACATCGGCCGCGTCGTGCCGGGGCTCTTCCACACCCAAGGGGGCCTGCGGGTCGACGGCGACGCCCGGGTGCTGCGCCCCGACGGGACGCCGGTGCCGCACCTGTTCGCGGGCGGGGGCGCGGCGGCCGGGATCAGCGGGCGGGCGGGCGCGCTCGGCTACGCCTCCGGCAACGGCCTCCTGTCGGCGATCGCCCTCGGGCGCCTCGCCGCCCTCGCGGCGGCGCGGGACCTCGGGCGCGCGCCGTGACGCCCGCCCCCTCCCTCGCCCGCACCCTCGTGCGCCGCGC
>NZ_QOWC01000200.1 GCF_003574465.1 Methylobacterium crusticola | reverse complement strand
CCGCCTCGGCGGCCTGGGCGACCCGGCGCCCGCGCTCCAGCTCGGCGAACTGGCGGCCGCCGGCCTGGACCGCCCGGCGCAGCGCCGCCGCCTCCCGGGCGAAGTCCTCCCGGCCGGCCCGCAGCGCGCCGGCCTCCGCCTCGAGCTCGGCGATGGCCTCGGCGGCCTCCGCGGCCAGGTCCTCGCGACCCCCCGCGAGGGCGGCGACCGCCCGCTCCTCGAGATCCGCGAGGCGCGCGTCGAGGGCCGTCTGGCGCTGGGCGTCGGCGCCCTCCTGGGCGAGCGCCCGGGCGAGCGCCCGGCGGCTCTCGTCGAGGGCCGCGGCGGCGTCCCGGATCTGCTGCTCGAGGATCAGGAGGGCGTTCTGGTCGAACAGGTCCTCGGCGGCCCGGGCGGCGGCGCCCCGCGCCAGGGTGGAGAAGATCTTGAGCATGGAGGGCTCCTGGTTCGTGAACGTTGTTCACGGCGACACCCTCCCACATCTCTGAACGTTGTTCAAGAGGTTTTTTGAACGATGTTCATAGCGTGGTCCGCGTCGGCGGGCCCGGGCGGAGCGGGGCCGAGCATGAGCACTGAGGAACGGCGCGAGCAGCTGCGGGCCGCCCTGACCGACGCGGCCGAGCGCACCATCGCCCGGGAGGGCCTCGCCGCCCTGAAGGCGCGCGACCTCGCGCGCGAGGTCGGCTGCGCGCTCGGCGCGATCTACACGGCGTTCCCCGACCTCGACGCCCTGATCCTGACGGTGAACCTGCGCACGCTGCTCCTGTTCGACCGCACCATCGCGGCCGTCCGCACGGCGCCGGGCCCGGGCGAGGGCGCGCCCTCCCGGGCCGACCGGGAGGCCGCCGTGGAGGACCTCGTGCGGCTCGCCGTCGCCTACCTGCGCTTCGCCGGCGAGCACCCCGCGCGCTGGCGCGCGCTGTTCCAGCACCGGATGACGACGGCCCCGCCGGACTGGTACCTGCGCGAGCAGGTGCGCCTGTTCCGCTACATCGAGGCGCCGCTGCGGGTGCTGCGCCCGGACCTGCCGGAGGCCGAGCGCTCGCTCGTCGCCCGCACGCTGTTCTCGGCCACCCACGGCATCGTCAGCCTCGGCCTCGACGAGAAGCTGATGGCGCTGAGCGAGCCGGTGCTGCGCCGGCAGATCGAGACGGTGGTGGGCGCCCTCGGCCGGGGGCTCGCCCCGTGAGGCATGCCGCCCGGGCGGCGCGTCAGCGCCTCACCACGGCACCGTCTCGCCCGTGTAGTCGAGGTAGGCGCAGCCCCGGCGGCCGAGCTGGCGCTCGACCACGCTCGCCATGCCCTCGGTGCTGGTGGCGACGTCGATGTCGGCCTCGGGCCCGCCCATCTCGGTGCGCACCCAGCCCGGATGCATCAGCAGCACGCCGAAGGGCGCCTCGCGGTGGCGGGCCTCGAAGCTGCGCGCCAGCGTGTTGAGGGCCGCCTTGCTCGCCCGGTAGCTCTCCCAGGTGCCGCCCTCGTTGAGCGCGACGCTGCCGAGGACCGAGCTCATCAGCACGACGAGGCCGCCCGCCGCGACCTGCGGGGCGAACGCCTCGGCGAAGCGGACCGGGCTGAGGGCGTTGGTCTCGTAGACCTTGAGGGCGGTGGCGCGGTCGCCGAGCGGCACCGGCACCTGCGCGTCGTGCGCGACCCCGGCGACCACGAAGACCACGTCGAAGCGCTCGCCCGCGAGCCGTCGGCGCAGGTCCGCCACCGCCGCGTCGTCGTCGATGTCGACCCGCATCACCCGCGGCGCGGGGTCGAGGGCCTCGAGCGCGGGAGCCGGCCCCCGCGCCGTCGCGAGGACATCCCAGCCGCGGGCCAGGAACACCCGCGCGAGCCCGAGGCCGAGGCCCCGCGAGGCGCCGACGAGGAGGGCGGTCCGGTTCTGCTTCGCCATGGCGGCGTCTCCTCGTCGACGGCGGCCGGGCGCGCCCCGCGCCGGAACGGGCCCGCACTGATGCGGACCGGACCTGGCGCCGATCCTCATCGCGACAGGAAGATATAGGCAGCCTCCCTGTAGGTATCAAACAAGCGGTAGACGGATTTCTGCTCGTACGCGTAGGTCGAGGAGAAACTGCCGTTGCGCCTGATTTCCGACGCTCTCGAGAAAGTTTCGCCGAACACGTCGTAGTTGTATGTGTTTCTCTGATCCTTTCTGACTAAAGTGAGAGCATTGTTGTCGCCCCAATCCCTCAGCATCTGGGTGTAGAGATCCTTGACCACACCGACCTTCGCTTCGTCTTCCTGCTCGGTGTAGATGGTCAATCCGACGACGGAATGATCCCGGTCGGCATGGGCAACGACATGGACGCCCGACTGGCGCTGAAGCAGGAACTCGAAATTGATGAAGCGCTGGGAGGTGATCGGTGTGCTGTAATAATACTCTCTCGCCTCGGCGCTCTGCCCCAGCTTCTCGCCGATCTTGATGCCGGTCCGGCGATAGACGGATTTCCTGATGCTGGCATCGTAGTCGAACTGTCCGATCGGAAGTGGATCGAGGGGTCTGCCGCCGGCCGCGATGCCGCGGGGCGACCCGGGCCCGGCCTCGGGCAGGGCGTCATGCCCCTGAGCCTGCCGGCGGCCGGATCCGGACTCGCTCGTCACCGCCGCCGTCGGCCCGGTCTTCCTGTCGTCGCGCCTGCGGGCCGGCCCGATCGGCGCCGGACTGGCCGGCGCGTACTCCTTTCCGAGCCAGTACCTGTAGAGCTGATCGAGGTACTTCTGCATGCATTTGAGCTGGGAATCGTTGAGTTTCAAATCATTGTCGGACATCGATCTGGAGAATGCCGCCGTGAGCCCGGCCATCTCCTCCTTGTAGTATCTGATGTCGCCCCTGCCCTCGGCACCCGGTATTTTCTTGAGGGTCAAGCTCATGTCGACGCCCGTCTCGAGGCTCAGACTATCCTTGTTTGAAGTCGTTCCGCACGAGTATTTCGTCGCGTCGAACAGGATTTTGAATTTCTCGAAGGACTCTTTTTTCGCCACATCGTCGTTATTCGCGTGGACCGCTCGCACACCGAGAAGAAGACAGAAGACCGATGTCGCCGCGACCGAGACTGCCTTGAGCATGGCGCACCTTCGAAGAACTCGCGCCGGCGGGACAGGTTAGGGTTCGGGCCGCGCCCGCCGGAGCCACGCAGACTACCATTCCCTTGCGGAATATTACAGCGTAAACTGCGCTGATCCGGGCCGGCAGGGTGAGGTGCGCTCTGTTCTCGTGGTCGTCGACAGGGATGGGGACGCATGCCGAACGACGGCCGGCGACATCCGGGCGCGAGCCGCCCTGGATGACGTCGGGAACGGCGCGACCGCTGCGCTCCGGGCGCGCTCGGGACGCCCGCGCCGGCTCGCCTCACCCGGGCTCGCCGTGATCCCCGTCGAGATCGTCCTCCGCCTCCGCGTCCTGCGCGTCGAGGCCGGCCGCGGCCGCGAGGTTGCGGGCGGCCCGGCGCAGCAGCTTGCGCAGGCGGCGGCGGTCCTTGCCGTCGAGGCCGGCGAGCATCTCGGCCTCGACCTCCTCCCCGATCCCCTCGATGGCGGCCGCCTTGGCGAGGCCGGCGGCCGTCAGGCTCACCCGCACGATGCGGCCGTCGCCGGCCTCCGTGCGGCGCTCGACCAGGCCGAGGGCCGCGAGCCGCGTGATGGTCTTCGAGGCGGTGGGCGGGCGCACCCGCAGCGTCGCGGCGAGGTCGCCCATCGTCATGGTGCCGGCGGCGGCGAGCGCCTGCACCACCTGCTCCTGGCCGGCGAACAGGTCGAGCCCGGCCAGGCGGTCGCCGACGCGGCCGCGGTGCAGCCGGGCCGCCTGCACCAGGGCCCACGCGACGCTCTTGGCGCCGGGCGGCCGGAGGCGCTTGGCCGCCTTGCGCGGCGCCTGCGCGGCCTGTGCCTGCTCGCCCGCTGCCATGACGGGTGCCCTCTGTGCCGGTGTGCGAAAAACCCTGCCCCGCGCACCGCGCCGGTGCAAGGCCGGCGCGGCGCCCCCCACAGGGCAGCGCCCGCCTGCGCGGGCCCCTCCCCGGCACATGCCAGCCCGGCCGTGACGGCGCGATGACGCCGGCGCGGTTCCGGCCGGTCCCGCCGCGGCCTATGCTGGGTCCGGATGCAGAGGGAGAGCGACGCCATGCCGGCCCGCCACTGGCGCGACCTGACCACGGAGGAATGCCGGAACCTCGGCCGCGCCGTCGCGGTGCTGCCGGTGGCCGCCGTGGAGCAGCACGGGCCGCACCTGCCCCTCGGCACCGACGCGATCATCGCGGAGGGCTACCTCGCCCAGGTGGCCGCCCTGGTGCCGGACGACCTCGACGTGCTGCTGCTGCCGGTGCAGCAGGTCGGCCTCTCGGCCGAGCACCAGGGCTTTCCCGGCACCCTGACGCTCTCGGCCGAGACGGCCCTGCGCGCCTGGGGCGAGATCGGCGCGGGGGTCGCGCGGGCGGGCTGCAGCAGGCTGGTGATCGTCACCGCGCACGGGGGCAACAGCGCCCTCGACGACCTCGTCGCCCTGGAGATGCGGACCCGGCACGGGATGGTCGCGGTCACCACCGCCTGGAGCCGCTTCGGCTACCCGCCCGGCCTGTTTCCCGAGGACGAGGTGCGCCACGGCATCCACGGCGGCGGGATCGAGACCGCCCTGATGCTGGCCCTGCGGCCCGACCTCGTGCGGGCCGGGGCGGTGCGGGATTTCGTGCCCGCGACCCGCGCCATGGAGCGCACCTACACGCACCTGCGCGCCGGCCGCCCGGCCGCCCTGGCGTGGATGGCAGAGGACCTGAACCCGGCCGGCGCGGTCGGGGACGCGACCCTGGGCAGCGCCGAGGCCGGCCGCGCCGCCCTCGCGCACGGCGCCCGGGCCTTCGCGGCGCTCCTGCGCGACGTCGCGCGCCATCCCCTGCCGGACGCGCCCTCCCGCCCGGCGGAGTGACACACTATATCACGCGCCTGCCCGCCGCGCGGCCGCAGCCCACTTCCGCCGTCCTGCCCAGAGCCCCCGCATGTCCGAAAAGATCCCCGTCACCGTGCTCACCGGCTACCTCGGCGCCGGCAAGACGACGCTCCTCAACCGCATCCTCACCGAGCCGCACGGCAAGCGCTACGCCGTGATCGTCAACGAGTTCGGCGAGATCGGCATCGACAACGACCTCGTGGTCGGGGCCGACGAGGAAGTGTTCGAGATGAACAACGGCTGCATCTGCTGCACCGTCCGGGGCGACCTGATCCGCATCATGGACGGGCTGATGAAGCGGAAGGGCAAGTTCGACGCGATCATCGTCGAGACCACCGGGCTCGCCGACCCGGCTCCGGTGGCTCAGACCTTCTTCGTCGACCAGGACGTCGGCGACGCCGCCCGCCTCGACGCCGTGGTGACGGTGGCGGACGCCAAGTGGCTGTCCGAGCGCCTGCGGGACGCGCCCGAGGCCAAGAACCAGATCGCCTTCGCGGACGTGATCCTGCTCAACAAGGCCGACCTCGTCGACGAGGCCGGCCTCCAGGCGGTGGAGCGCCAGATCCGCGCCATCAACCCGGCCGCGACGATCCACCGGACCGAGCACTGCGCCATCCCGATCGACACGGTGCTCGACCGCCGGGCCTTCGACCTCGACCGCATCCTGGAGATCGAGCCCGAGTTCCTCGAGGAGGGCCACCACCATCACCATTCCGACGAGATCCAGTCGATCTCGGCGCGGCTGCCGGGCGCCGTCGACCCGAACAAGTTCATGCCCTGGATCTCGGACCTCACCCAGGTGCAGGGCCCCGACATCCTGCGCTGCAAGGGCATCGTCTCGTTCCCCGACGAGCCGCGCCGCTTCGTGTTCCAGGGCGTGCACATGATCCTCGACGGCGACCTGCAGGACGCCTGGAAGCCCGGCGACCCGCGGGAGTCGCGCGTGGTGTTCATCGGCCGCAACCTCGACCCGGAGCGGATCCGCAGCGGCTTCGAGGCCTGCCGGGCCTGACCCCGGCGCCGGGATCCGCGCCCGGCGCCCCCGGGCCTCCGGGGCCGGGACGTCTCAGCGCACCGTGACCTGGTCCTTGATGCGCTCGTAGGTCCCCCGGCTCAGGATGCGCTTGGAGAGGAGGTCGCCCGGCGCATTGTAGGGCCGGCCGGCGATGATCGCCCGGCCGATCATGCCGCCCCCGCGCAGGCCGTTCAGCTCTCCGAGGGACGCCGTGTTGAGGTCGACCACGCCGCCGGGCGGGACACGCTCGGCCGGGTCGGCGGACGGCTCGCCCGGGGCCGGCGGCGCGAAGACGGGCGGCTCCGCGGGCAGGGCCGCCTGCGGGGCAGGAGTTGGGGCCGGGCTCGGAAGGGGCGCTGCCGGGGCCGATGGTGGTCGGGGCGGCGGGGCGTCCGGCGGTCGCCCGCCGGGATAGACGGAGCGCACCGGGGCGGCGTCGTCGGCCGGCGCGGGTGCGGGCGCCTCGGGCTTGGCGCGCTTCGGGGGCTCGGACAGGTGCGGTCCGCTCGGGCGCGGCATGAGGACCTGCCACAGGGCCGCGAGCCCTGCCGCCAGGACCACGATGACGAGGGCGCGCGTGAGGGCCGAACCGGTCAGCATCGTGGTCGAGATCCGTCCGAGCAAGCTTCGCTCGCGAACCAGTAGCGCGCGACCGCTCCGCGGGCCAGCCCTCGCGGACCCACGACTTTCGTTCTGCCTCAGGGACTTGAACCCGGAACCCGACGCCGGGCCGGGTCGCGGCCGCGCCGGCGTCGTCCAGCCCCATGGTGAAGGAGGAGTGACACGCCCGGTCGTGCCCGGTGTTTCCACGTGAAACAGCGACGCTTGGGGCGCCGGCGCCTAACCCAAGGAGCGGTCAGTGGCAGTCCGGGAGCGGCAGCGAGATCACGACCCGGCGCTCGCCGGGGCTCTCCCAGATGACGGTCTTGGCCTTCAGCTCGTAGGCGAGCATGCGCTCGAGCATCTCGCGTTGCAGGCCGGTCCCGGTTCCCCCGCGGCCTTGCGCCGGCCCGCGCTCCCACCACGACAGCACCAGCGTGTCGGCCGGCTCGATCGCCCAGGTCACCGACAGCCGCCCGCCGCGGAGCGCCCCGTCCAGGATGGCCCCGAGGACCAGCTCGTGCAGCGCGAGGCCGAGCTTCTCGGCCATCTCGACGGGCAGCCGCACCGGCGGCCCGTCGAGGCTCGCCGGCTCCGGAACCGTGTTGGCGGAGAGCTCCTCCCGGATCAGCACCTCGAGGGCGACGCCCGCGTCCGGGCCGCGGGTCACCGCCGCCTGGATCCGGGCCAGGGCCGCCAGCCGGTCGTCGACGTGGGCGATCACGTCGTCGGCGGTCGTCGCGGTCGCGGCGATGCGCCGGACGAGGCCGCGGACGAGCGCGAGGTTGTTCCGGCTCCGCCGCTGCAACTCGTACAGGAGGCGGGCCTGGGCGTCGCGCAGCCGGTAGAGGGCGTCGACGTCGGTCGAGGTGCCGAACCAGCCCGCCGGCCGCCCGGCCGCGTCGCGCAGGGGCATGGCGCGGGTCTCGAACCAGAGGTAGCTCCCGTCCCGGCCGTCGCCGCAGGGCACCCGTTGCAGGCGGTGCTCGACCGTCAGGTGCCCGGCGCCCACCGCGGTCTGCCACGCCGTCAGGGTGCGGGCGCGGTCGTCCGGATGGACGACGTCGAGCCAGCCGAGGCCGCGGCTCGCGGGTCCGCGCTGGCCCGTGAAGGCGGCCCATTGCGGGCTGGCCCAGATCCAGTTCCCGCCGCCGTCGGCCTGCCAGACGAGGTGGGGGATGTTCTCGACCAGCAGGCGGAAATTCGCCGCTCCGGCCACGTCGCCGTCGACCAGGCCGGCCGCGTCCGGCCGCGGCGGACCGGTCGCCCGCGTCCTACGGCTCATTGGCGTCCAGGTGACGGCCCTCGCGGTCCAGGTGCAGGTAGTTCGCGTTGAACTGCACGGCCCGCTGGAGCCCCTCGAGCTTGTGGATGGTCAGCTCCCGTCCCCGCAGGGAGATCAGCCCGGCGCTGCGCAGCTCCTGCAGGGTGCGGTTCACGTGCACCACCGAGAGGCCGATCGTGTCGGCGATCTCGGCCTGGGTCAGGGGCAGCTCGCAGGTCGGGCCGTTGGTCAGGCCGAGGGAGCGCAGGCGCACGAACAGCTCGCACAGGAGGTGGCCGAGCCGCTCGAAGGCCGTGCGCTGGCCGATATTGACCGTCCATTCCCGCTGGATCGCCGCGGCCACGAGGGATTCCCAGCACAGGGCCTGCGCCAGCCGCGCGTGCCCGGCCGTGAGGGTCCGCATGCTCTCGCCGGAGATCTCCGCCACCGTGACAGCCGTGATGGTGCCGATCGAGTGGTCCATCTCGCGCAGGACCGAGACGTGGAGGTCGCAGAGGTCCCCGGGCAGCAGGTAGGCGATGATCTGGCGCCGGCCGTCCTCCAGGGTCTTGTAGCGGCAGGCCCAGCCGTCGAGCACCAGGTTGATGCTCTGGGGCACGTCGCCCTCGTGGATGATGTCGTCGCGGGAGCGGATGCGCTTGGTGCGTTGGCGGGCAGCAAGTTCGAGCGCCTGCTTGTCCTCCAGGGACAAGCTCGTGAAGTGCTCGAGCTTGCGGATCAGGAACTCGGCCAATGTGCCACGCGACCCCACGCTACCCGTAACAATGTGAACATTTTGGGGACACATAGATCTAACATAAGTTAAGATCAGGAATTTTGTCGGTTTTGATCGGGTACGACTCTCGACCGCTGGGTCATCCCGGCGTCGTCGGCCAGTGGATCCCCCAACGTGCCGCGCCCGATTGTCGGAGACGGCCGGGGCCGGGATCGAGCGCCCGGGAAACCGCCCGGGCGCCGGGCAGTGTCGCACGCCTTCGCGCCCGCGGCCACTTCCCCGCGGCGGCCGGCGGAGCGCCCCGGCGCCCATCGCGCGCGTAGAAACACCCTTTACGAATCCGGGTGAGAATGTCGTCGCGGCGCAGTGCGGGCGGGCTTCGGCAGGTGTTGCTGCGTCACAACAACGGGTCCCGAAGTGCAAGCTCGACCACAGGCAAGGGATTGTGATCCGTGTGCGGATCGGCAGGGTTGAAATCGGAAAGACGACTTGCGACCCCGAGGCAGCAATGACGTCACGATCGATGACGACCAACCCGTTCCCGGCGACCCCGGCCCTTCCGGGCGCGCCGCAGGCCGGATCCCGGAATGCGGCGCCGAGCCCAGGGCGTCTCGCCGCCGCGCTCTCGCCGGGGCTGCACGCCGTCTTCGACGGCTGCCTCTCCGAGACGCTGCCGTCGACCCTTGCCGCCAGCCTCTCCGCCCTCGTCGGGCGCCTCGACCACGAGGCCGCCACCTTCCGCGATCCCTTTCAGCGTCCGTAGAGTGCCATGATCGAACCTCTCGCCGAACCAGACCGCGTGATCCCCTTCCCGCAGGCCGTGCCCGTGGCACCCGCCGACGAGAACACCGCCTCGATGATCGACGTGCTGCAGGAACAGCTTCGCCTCGCCCGCGAGGGCAAGCTGCGCTCCGTCGCGGTCGTGTCGGTCTCCTCCGACGGGGGATCGATCGGCACGCAATGGTCCTGCACCCACGGCGACATTACGAGCCTGATCGGCAAGCTGACGGTGCTGACCCACGACATGATGTCGGCCCGCAAGTAGGCAGGCGGCCCGCGCATAGCCGGCCCCCCGCCCAAGAGGCGGTCCGGCAGGGCGCCGCCGCGCGAGCCGCGCCGTCACGAGCCCGCGGCGGCGCCCCCCGCGGGCCCCGGGTCCCCGGCCGGGGACCCGGTCGGATCGCCCGCCCGGAGCGGCGTCCTCCGCGCGACGGGTCCGGCGGTCCGGGCCTGAATGCTCCCGGGCCGCAGGGCGGCAGAGGGTCTCCCGGCCCCGCCCCTCAGCCGCGGCCGAGGCGGCGGGCATTCGCCCGAACCTTCCGCCGGTAATCCGTCACCACCCGGGCGGCCGTGCCGCCGGTGGCGATCGTCACGGCGGCCTCGGCGGCCGCAACCATCTTCTCGGTCACCATGCGCTGCGCCTCGACCTGGGCCGCCGGCCCGCCGAGCGACAGCTTCGCCAGCCGCAGCGCGATGACGGTCTGCGCCTCCATGCCGAGGCGGGCGGCGTCGAGACTCAGTTGCAGCCAGGGTCCGAACATGGGGAGGTGATCTCCGTGGGCCCGGGTGCGCCGCGCCGGGACGGCGCGGCGCACCCGGGGCGCGGTCGCGGGGTCAGGGAATCGCCCCCTGCGGCAGCGTCAGGCCGGAGGGCGTGCGGGTCGCGTCGGCCGGCGGGTCCGGGCTCGGCCGGGGCTTCGCCTTGGCGGTCCTCGGCTTCTGGGCGGGCTTGGCCTCGGCCACCTTCGGGGCGTCGCCGCAGGCCTGGAACGCGAGCTCGGCCAGGACCTTGGCGCCCTCGTCGTCCACGATGCGCAGGACGGGCGGCAGGCCGTCCGCGGCGTCGGTCCAGCGGATCGCGGTGCCGTTGAGCGCCTCGAGGGCGGCGGGCGGGCCGCCCCGCTGCAGGCGGGAGAGGTCGGGGCCGTAGGCGGTGGCGGCCTTGCCGCGGATCACCACCTGGAGCACCTGCAGGCTCTCCGGGGAGAGCGGCCGGAGCGGGTTGGTCCAGGTCATGGCGCCCCGGCGGGTGACCCAGAGGCGGAACCCCTTCGCGCCGCCGCTGTACTCCGCGGCCTGCGTCCCGCAGGCGACGGGCGGGGTGTCGGGCGCGCTCCGGGCCGGCGCCGGGCCGACCGGCGCGCTCCGGGCCGGCGCCGCGCCCGCGGCCACGGCGAGGGAGAGCGCGAGCGCGCGCGCCAGGGCCGTCACCGGACCTCTCCGTCCGTCCGCCGGGACCGGGGCCCGCCCGGCTCGTGGTCGATCGTGAGGGTGCCCGGCCCGTGCGGCGGCTCCGCCTCCGGCGGCGCGAGCCTCTCCGGGCCGGCGGGAGTCCGGGCTTCCAGCACCGGCGCGGTGCGGTCGAGGACGCCGGCGATGTCCGGCTCGCACTCCCGAAACAAGGCGTCTCCCCTGTCCTCCAGTTCCTGCTCGTGGGGCAGCCGCAAGGGCGGGCGGCGGGACCGGGCGAGCGTGACCACGACCGCCAGCCCCGAGAGCACGACCGCCACAGCGGCGGCCAGGATCAAGACCGTCTCCATCGCGGCTCACGGCCGGGCCGAGCGGGCGCGAAGGTGCCGCGGCGCCGTCGCGGCGTTCCGGCGCGGACCCGCTTCTTCCTGCTCGACCATCGTGGAACTCCGCGAACCGCGCCGGGCGGCGAGGGGGAATGCTGAGTGCATGTCCCGCCGGCAGGCGCAAGGTGCGGTGCATTGTCCGGCGCCGACGCGCATGTCGGCCGGCCGGGCGCGGCCTCAATCCGTGAGGTAGCCCGCGTCCCGCAGGCCCGCCTCGATCGCCCGGAAGAGCGCGGCGACGTCCTCTGGGTCCGAGGCGGCCTCCGGCTGCGGGGCGGGGCCCGCCTCGCCCGCCGCGGGGGCCGGCGCGCCGCCCCGCATCCGACCGACGAACAGGCTGCTGCCGAAGATGCTCGTGGCAGCATCCAGTGCGGCTCCGATCGACACCATGACGAGTCTCCGCGGTGAGCTGGTGCGGGAGGTATGGGGCCTTAACGCGCCCGTAACCACCGCCATGGCAGCCCCGCCGCGCGATCGCGGCCCCGGTGTGACGGCGCTGCCTCACCGGGCGCGACGGTTTGCCGCTCGCCCCCGGCCCGGCCGGACCCGGGCGCGCCGGTGGACTTTCCGATGTCGCTGGGGCGCCGTGCGGGCGCGGGCGGCGGAACGGTCCTTGCCTCTCCGCCCCGGCCCTCTCCCCCGACAGACCTCCGACATCCAGGACGAATCACCCCGATGGACAGGCTCGACGGTCACGACGACGCTCCGCCCGCATCCCCGGAGCGCCTGGAGCAGGACCTGCTCGGCCTGATCGAGCAGGCGCGCCAGCAGGCGAGCGAGGACCCGTTCCGCAACCCGGTCCTGACGGTCGCCCTGGCGATCAGCCGCCGCTTCGACCGCGGCGAGGTCGGGGAGGCCGACCTCCACGACCTCTTCCGCCGCCTGCGCGGGGAGGCCCTGGCGACCCGGGCGGCGCGGCTGCGGGCCTATGTGGGCCTCGGCGAGGGGGAATCCGGCGGGAGCCTCGAGGCGGTGGTCGCGGCGGCGGTGGGCGGGCCGGAGGGGGATTTCGACGCCGTCCGGACCCGGCTCGAGCGCACGCGCTTCGCGGCGGTGTTCACCGCCCACCCGACCTTCGGGATGCCCAAGGCCGTGGCGCGCCTCCTCGCCGAGGCCGCCTCCGAGCCCGACCCGGAGGCGCGCCGGCCGCTCCTCGCCGAGGCGGCGGGGCTCTCGGCCCGGGCCGATCCGGTGATCACCCTCAACGACGAGTTCAACCAGGCCCGGCACGCCGTGCAGCACGGCCGCGCGGCGCTCGACGCCTTCAACGCCGGGCTCCTGCGGGCGGCCCGGGAGCGCTGGCCGGAGCGCTGGAGCGAGCTCGTGCCGCGGCCCGTGGTGCTCGCCTCCTGGGTCGGCTGCGACACGGACGGGCGCACCGACATCGGCTGGTGGGACACCCTGCGCTACCGGCTCGAGTCGAAGTGCACCCAGCTCGACCGGGTGCTGGACCAGCTGCCCGACGACCCGGCCTGCGGCGCGGCGCGGCGCCTCGCCGGAGAGGCCCGGGCGGCGGTGGGCCGCCAGCTCGCCGTCGCCCCGAAGCTCGGCGACCAGCCGAGCCTCGACGTCGTGCACCGCTTCGCCCTGGCGCTGATCATCGAGCGCGAGCGCGCCCAGACCGACGCGGGCCCCCTGCTGCGGCTCCTCGACGAGGCGGTGGCGGCGGCGGCCGACGACGAGGCGCGCCTGGCGCTCTGCGTGCTGCGGGCGGGCTGCGCCGCCCACGGCCTCCAGAACGGGCTGCCGCATTTCCGGCTCAACGCCACCCAGGTCCACAACGCGGTGCGCCGGGCGCTGGATCAGGACGGCGACCCCACCGACCCGGCGCAGCGGCGCTCGCACCTCGCCTCGATCAACGGGCTCCTCGACACCGTCGCGGCGGTGCCGGTGGATTTCGGCGCGCTCGCCGCCGAGCGCGCCTCGGCGGCCCGGCTGATGATGACCATCGCGCAGATCCTGAAGCACGTGGACGGCACCCATCCGGTCCGGTTCCTGATCGCCGAGACCGAGACCGGCTACACGCTCCTCGCGGCGCTCTGGCTCGCCCAGCATTTCGGCATCGGCGACCGGGTCGAGATCACGCCGCTGTTCGAGACCGCCTCGGCGCTCGAGCAGGGCGTGCACGTGATCGAGGACGCCCTGCGCTCGCCCCACTGGCGGGCCTACCTGAAGCGCATCGGGCGCCTGGTCGTGCAGTTCGGCTACTCGGATTCCGGGCGCTACGTCGGCCAGCTCGCCGCCACCTTCTGGATCGAGCGCCTGCGCTTCCGCATCACCGAGCTCATGGCCGCCAACGACCTGACGGACATCGAGCTCGTGATCTTCGACACCCACGGCGAGTCGATCGGCCGGGGCGCCCACCCGACGAGCCTCGCCGACCGCCTCGCCTACCTGGCGCCCGACCATGCGCGGCGCCAGAACCGGGAGGCCGGCATCCGGGTCTGCCTCGAATCGAGCTTCCAGGGCAGCGACGGCTACCTGATGTTCGGCACGAAAGCCCTCGCCGAGGCCACGGTCGCGCGCATTGCCGAGCACGTCTACAGCCGGCTCCAGCCGGCGCCGGACCCGATCTACGCCGAGTCCGACTTCGCCACCGAGTTCTTCACCGGCGTGCGCCAGGACATGGAGAGCCTGGTGAACGATCCGGGCTACGCGGCGCTGCTCGGCACCTTCGGCCCCAACCTCATCGACCGGACGGGCTCGCGCCCGGTGGCGCGTCAGTCGGATGCGGGCGGGCCCGCCGCCATCACGCATCCGCGCCAGATGCGGGCGATCCCCAACAACGCGATCCTCCAGCAGCTCGGCTTCCTGGCCAACAGCCTGCACGGCACCGGGCGCGCCGCCTGGCGCGCCCCCGACCTGTTCGGCGAGATGCGGGAGCGCTCGGAGCGCTTCGCCCGCGCCTTCCGGCTGGTGCAGGAGGCGACCGCCGTCGGCGACCTCGACGTCCTGCGCGCCTACATCGACACGCTCGACCCCTCGGTCTGGCTGGAGCGGGCGCGGCGGGCGACCCGGGACGGCCGGCGCGAGGAGATCATCGCCATCGCGGCGGCCCTCGACCGGCTCGGCCTCGCGCCGCACCTGCGCCGCCTGTTCGGGCGCCTCACCCACGATCACCTGATGCTGCACGCGGTGGCGCGGGACCTCGGCAGCATGTCGCCGCGGCTCGCGCTGCTGCACGCGCTGCGGCTCGCGCTGATCCACCGGATCTGGTTCCTGGCCGTCCACATCCCGGGCTTCCGGCCCCAGAGCGGCATCACCCGCGAGCTGCTGCTCGAGCGCGTCCTGCGCCTCGACGTCGAGGGCTGCCTCAAGCTCCTCGACGAGATCTTCCCGATCACGCCGGACCCGACGCTCGGCCTCAATTTCGGCGAGCCGGCCGGCCCGCGCGACGTCGGGACCTACGAGGCGGAGCACCGCACGGTCTTCGCGCCGATCGGCCGGCTGTTCGGGCTCGTGCGCGAGATCAGCGGCATGATCCAGCACGAGGTCGGGGCGTTCGGCTAGGGCGCCGCCCCGCCGGCGCGAGCCGGCCGGGGGCGACCAGGGCCTACCGCGTGGCCCAGATGCCGAGCTTCTCGGTGCGGGCGTGGCGCTCGGCCTCGATCAGGTCCGGCGTCGCCTCGGGGGTCGCCCGCCCGCCGCCGTTGTAGAGCACGACCTCCGACAGGTCGTGGCCGTCGACCGCGCAGAGATAGGCGGTCCGCGTGGCAGCGGGCTGGCAGTTGACCGGACGGCCGCCGAGGTAGGTCGACAGGTCGCCCGCCTGCGCGCCCTTCGCGCTCTCGACGCCGAACAGGCGCAGGGTCCGGCTGCCGAGCCGGAGCGTCGCGGTGTCGACCACCTCGGCCACGCCCGCGAGCGTCGCCGGCGCATCCGGCGTCAGGGTCCCGGTCTCGACGGGCTCGCGCTTGGCCGCGGCGGCGTCGCTCGGCCTGACCTCGCCGGGCTTCGCCTCCCCGGGCCGGGCGTCGGCCGTCTTGCGCCGGCCCGGGGAGGCCGTCACCGCGGACGGCCCCGCCTCGGGCGCGGGCTCGTCGCCCCGGAGCGCGAGGTAGCCGGCACCGACCAGCACCAGCGCGCCGAGGGCCGCGTAGAGGGGCTTGCGCCCGCTCGCGCGCCCCGGAAGGCGCCGGGGCCTCGCGACCCCGGGCCGCAGCCCCTCGGAAGCCCGTGCCTCCGAAGGCGGCGGTTCCCCCGCGGGCCGGGGGCCGTCCGCAGGCCGGGGGGCCGGCGCC
>NZ_QOWC01000199.1 GCF_003574465.1 Methylobacterium crusticola | reverse complement strand
CCCTTGCGCGCCGGCGGGGGCGTCCCCGGGCGGCGGACCCGGGGGCGGGCCTCCGGCCGGGCCGCCGCGGGACCCGCCGGCGAGCAGCTGCTTCAGCGTGTCCGCCTGGTCGCCGGTGAGCGCGCCCTTGTCGACCTCGGCGCCGATGAGGGCGTCGATCCGGTCCTTGGCCTGCGCCGGATCGAGGCGGGCGCCCGAGGTCGCGTCCGCGGCCGTGCTCCCGAGGCTCGAGCCGATATCCGCGACGGCGCGCGAGAGCGCGTCGGCGTCGGTGGCGCTCAGGGACCCGGAGGCCTGCTGGGCGCCGATCCGGTCGAGGAGGCGCTGCCTGGGGGCGTGGGCGTGCGCGGCGGACGCGCCGGCGGCGGAGAGGGAGGTCATCGCGGTCGGTCTCGCGGAGCGTCGTCGGGCGGCCAGAGGCCGCCTCCACGTTGGAAGCGGCGCCTTAAGGCCTCCTTGAGCCGCGCGACCGACTTGGTTTCGGGTCGTTGCCGCGCGCCCCGCCGCAACGGCCCGACACGATTCTCCCCGATCCGCGGCCCGCGCCGGGCCGCCCGTCAGGCGGCCTGGGCGGCCTGGGGCGCGGGGCGGCGCGGGCCCGGGAGCGCCGCGGCGCGCGGCAGGTTGAGGCGGACCGAGAGGCCGTGGGGCGCGCGGTTCGCGAGCGTCAGGCCGCCGCCGTGGGCCTGCGCGATGGCGCTCGCGATCGAGAGCCCGAGGCCGAAGCCCCCGGCCTCGTTGAGGGTGCGGGCGCGGTCGCCGCGCACGAAGGGCCGCAGCATCGCGGCGCGCTCGGCCTCCGGGATGCCCGGGCCCTCGTCCAGGATCTCCACCGCCACGCCCTGCGGGGCGTCCGGCACCAGGCGCACGGTCGCGGCGCCGGCGTACTTCACGGCGTTGTCGATGAGGTTCGTGAGCGCCCGCTGCAATTCGTCGGCCGAGCCCTTGACCAGGGTCGGGCGCAGGCCCTCGGCGTGCACCTCCTCGCCGATGTCGGTGAAGCCGTCGCAGACGGTCTGCACCACGGAGGCGAGGTCGACGAGGCCGTGGCCCTCGCGGGCTTGGCCGTCGCGCACGAAGGACAGGGCCGCCTCCACGAGGGCGTTCATCTGGTCGAGGTCGCGCAGGATCTGGGTGCGCAGGCTCTCGTCCTCCAGGAACTCCGCCCGCAGCCGCAGGCGCGTGATGGGCGTGCGCAGGTCGTGGCTGATCGCCGCCAGCATGTGGGTGCGGTCGTCGATCAGGCGCCCCACCCGGGCGCGCATCCGGTCGAGGGCCCGCGAGACCGCCAGCACCTCCTCGGGGCCGCGCTCGGGCAGGGGGGCGAGGTCGCTGCCGAGGCCGAACGTCTCGGCGGCCTCGGCGAGGCGCGCGAGCGGCGCCGTGAGCGCCCGGGTGGCCCAGATCGACAGGAGCGTGAGCGAGAGGGCGAGGAACACCAGCGTGATCAGGATGGCGCTGGTGAGCGGGGGATGCCGCAGGGGGAGGGGGGGCAGCTCCGCCGCGACGCTCAGGCCGTCGGCGCGGCTGATCCGCAGGTGGATCGGCGCGTGCCCGGCCGCCGGCGGAGGCGAGGTCTCCTCGACGCTGTAGCCCTCGCCGAGCGCCGCCCGCAGGCCGGAGATCTCCGGGATGTCGGCGAGGCGCGAGGGCGCCGGCCGGCCGGCCGGGTGGACCGCCGGGCCGGCCTCCGCGTCCGGCGCGAGCAGGGTCAGGTGCAGGGCCGAGGCGCTCCGCCGGGCCGCCGCCACCAGCACCTGGCGCTGCTCCGGGGGCGCCGCCGCGATCATGTGCACGACGGTGACGAGCCGGTTGGCGAGGGCGCCCGGGTGCTCGTCCGAGCGCCGCAGCTCGGGGCGCAGCAGCACGAACGCGATGGTGACCACCACGTGGGTGACCACGATGGCGGCGACGACCAGCACGGCGAGCTGGCCGGCGATGCGGCGCGGCAGCGGCCCCCGGCCGCTCATGACGAGGCGACCTCGGGGGTGAACAGGTAGCCGCCCGACCGGATCGTCTTGATCATCTCGGGGTTGCGCGGGTCGCGCTCGATCTTCTGCCGGATGCGGCTCACCAGCACGTCGATGCTGCGCTCGAAGGGGCCGGGCGCGCGCCCCTGCGTCAGGTCGAGGAGCTGGTCGCGGGAGAGCACCCGGCCGGGCCGCAGGCACATGGCGTGCAGGAGGTCGAACTCCGCCCCGGTGAGGGAGACCTGGGCGCCGTCCGGGTTGACGAGCTGACGCAGCCCCGCGTCGAGCACGAAGCCCGCGAAGGCGTGGCGCCGCACGCCCTCGTCGTCCCGGCCCGAGGCGGCGCCGCGGCGCAGCACTGCCCGGATGCGGGCCAGGAGCTCGCGCGGGTTGAACGGCTTGGCGAGGTAGTCGTCGGCCCCGATCTCGAGCCCGACGATGCGGTCGATCTCCTCGCTCTTGGCGGTGAGCATCAGGATCGGCATGCCGGAGCCGGCCCGGAGGCGCCGGCAGATGCTCAGGCCGTCCTCCCCCGGGAGCATCAGGTCGAGCACGATCAGGTCGACCCGCGCATCGGCGAGCTGCCGGTCCATCTCCCGGCCGTCCGCCGCGATGGTCACGCGGCACTCGTTCGCCCGCAGGTAGCGGGCGACCAGGGTGCTGATCTCGCGATCGTCCTCGACGATCAGGATGTGCGGGTTGGCGCTCACCCGCACCTTATGCCCGAGAGGCGGTGGGGCTTGAAGCCATCAAAATGCTTCCGTGTGTTGCTGCACTGCTCCGGCGACACCGGGCCGCAACGCGCCGCCGGCCGGGAGCCGCGGGCGCCGGCTGGCAGCCGCGGGCGCCTGGCAGGATCCGCGCGGCGCCCGCGGCGCTGGATTGCCGCCCCGCGGCGGATTACCCATGTGGGCGATGCGACGTGCCCCGAACCCCGACTTGCCCTGAACCCCGGAGAACCCGATGCAGCAGCCGAACCGCCTGTTCGACGACTTCGCCCGCCTGATGACCGACGCGGCCGGCGCCGCCCAGGGCGTGCGCCGCGAGGCCGAGACCATGGTCAAGTCCCAGTTCGAGCGCCTGCTGCGGGACATGGACGTGGCCACCCGCGAGGAGGTCGAGGTGCTGCGCGACCTCGTGACCGCCCTCCGGGCCCAGAACGACGCCCTCGCGGCCCGCGTCGCCGCCCTGGAGGCCAAGCCCGCCGGCACGAAGGCCAAGGCCGCCGGGGCGGGCGCCGGGCCGGCCGCCTGAGGCGGGCCCGGCACCCGCCCCGATCCCGCCGGCCCGGCGCCGCGCGCTTGTGCACAGGAAGCTTCGGTGGATAGCCCGCGGGCCCGGGACAGGCCCGCGGGTTTCCGCTTTGAGTCCCTCGACTCCACCGGGCTATAGTGGGTCACACCCTGATTCGCCGAGGCCCCGGGGAGACAAGCCGAACGCTTAAGCTCAATCGCCTGGACGTCCCGACGTCTCGCCGTGCCGGGAGGATTGGCGCCCGGCCGCCGCGACCGGGGACGTGAAGCCTGCCTGGATCCGCCGGGTCGCGATCTCCCGCAAGAACGACACACCCTGGCGTCGCCTGACGCAACTGTTTCCCGCTCGGACGAGCCAATATTGGATCGCCATGACCCAGCTCATCATCGACGACCTGGACCGCGCCGAGCACCCGCTCGATGTCGTCGAACGCCTCGCCTCGCTGCGCGACTGGATCTTCGACCGGGCCGAGACCGACGAGATGTCGGTCGCGGTGGCGGGCCAGTGGGCCGAGTACCACGTCGCCTACACCTGGATCGAGGACGTCGAGGCCCTCCACGTCGCCTCCGCGTTCGACCTCAAGGTGCCCGAGCGGCGCCGCAACGAGGTGCTGCGCCTCGTCTCCCTCGTCAACGAGCAGCTCTGGGTCGGGCATTTCGACCTCTGGAGCTCCGAGCACGTGGTGATGTTCCGCCACTCCCTGCTGCTGGCCGGCGGCGCCGAGCCGACGCAGGCGCAGTGCGAGATGATGCTGAAATCGGCGATCGACGCCTGCGAGCGCTACTTCCAGGCCTTCCAGTTCGTGATCTGGGCCGGCAAGACCGCCCGCGAGGCCCTCGACGCGGTGCTGTTCGAGACCGAGGGCGAGGCGTGACGCGCGCCGGCCTGCCGGCCTCCCTGGTACTGGTCGGCGCCGGCAAGATGGGCGGCGCCCTCCTGGAGGGCTGGCTCGCCGACGGACTCCCCGGCCCCCGCGTCGCGGTGGTCGATCCGGCCGTCTCGCCCGAGACGGCCCGCCTGTGCGGGACCCACGGCGTCCGCCTCAACCCGCCGGGCCTCGGCGCGCCGGAGGCCCTGGTGCTGGCGATCAAGCCGCAGGGGCTCGAGGGCGCGGCCGCCTCGGTGGCGGCCCTCGTCACGCCCGCCACCCTCGTGGTCTCGGTCCTGGCCGGCAAGACCCTGGCGGACCTGAAGGCCCGCCTGCCCGGGGCCCGCGCGGTGGTGCGGGCGATGCCGAACCTGCCGGCGAGCATCCGGCGCGGCGCCACGGGCGCGGCGGCCTCGCCCGAGACGACCGAGGCCCAGCGCCGCGTGGCCGACGCGCTCCTCTCCGGCGTCGGCCTCGTCGAGTGGCTCGACAGCGAGGACCTGATCGACGCCGTGACGGCGGTCTCGGGCTCGGGACCGGCCTACGTGTTCCTGCTCGCCGAGGCGCTGGCCGAGGCCGGTGCCGCCGCAGGCCTGCCGCCCGAGGTCGCCGCGCGCCTCGCCCGCCAGACGGTGGCGGGGGCGGGCGAGCTCCTGGGGCGGAGCCCGCAGGAGGCCGCGACGTTGCGGCAGAACGTCACCTCGCCGGGGGGCACCACGGCGGCGGCCCTCGGCGTCCTGATGGCCGGCGACGGCCTCGCCCCGCTGATGCGCGCGGCCGTCGCGGCGGCCAGGCGCCGGGCGGAGGAACTGGCGGGCTGAGCGGGCCCGCCGGCGCCCATCGCCGCGGCCCCTGCCCGGAGCCGGGCGGCCTCCCTACATGGCGTCCGACAGCGGTTTTCACCCGGAGCGCCTCATGGCTCGCACCCTCAGGAACCCGAGCGACGCGCCCCCGGGCGGAAAGCCCGTCGGCGACGGGACGCCCGGCGCCGGCATCCCGGCGGCGGAGCCGAAGCCCGCGACGGAGCCGAATTCCGCGGCGGAGCCGAACTCCGGGGCGGAGCCAGCCGGCGCCGCGGCCCTGCCGCCCCGCGAGGCGATCGTCGAGGCGCTGATGCGGCTCGCGGCCGAGCAGCCCTGGAGCGACATCGAGATCGGCGACATCGCCCGCGAGGCCGGCGTGAGCCTGGCGACGTTCCGGGACCTGTACCCCTCCAAGGGCGCGGTGCTCGGCGGCTTCTCGCGCATGATCGACAGGCAGGTGCTCGAGGGCGGCAGCGACGACCTCGACGAGGAGCCGACCCGGGAGCGCCTGTTCGACGTGCTCATGCGCCGCCTCGACGCCATGGACCCCTACAAGCCGGCCCTGCGGCGCATCGCGTTCGCGCTCCGGGGCGACCCGCTCTCCCTCGCGGCCCTGAACGGGGTGGCGCTGAACTCCCAGCGCTTCATGCTGGCGGCGGCCGGGATCAGCACCGAGGGTCCCCTCGGGCGCCTGAAGCTTCAGGGCGTGGTGATCGCCTTCGCGCGCACCCTGGAGACCTGGCTGCGCGACGACGACCCCTCGCTCGCCCGCACCATGGCGCGCCTCGACCGCGAGATCCGCGGCGGCGAGCGCCTGATGGAGCGCGCCGAGGACGTGCGCCGGCTCACAGCCCCGCTCCGGGCGCTCGCCCAGTCCCTGGCGGAGGGCGGCCGCCGGCGGTCGCGGCGGCGCGAGGCCCGCAGCGAGGACGAGGGCGACCCCCTCGGGGACGACCCGGCGGCGGCGATCTGACGCCGCACCCGCCGGCCGACTTTCGGGATCGGCCAGGGTGACCGCGCCCCTGCGTCAGGCTAGCTTTCCGGGGCCGCGATCCCGTCCGCCGGACGGCGCGGCACCAGAGGGGTCCTGGATGCTCGATCTGTCCACCCGCGCGTCTGTCCCGACTCGACTGATCGAGGCCCCGCGCTACACCGCGACCGCCCAGGCGCTGCACTGGCTGACCTCGCTCCTCGTCCTGGCGGTGCTGCCGCTGGCCTGGGTCGCCGTCGCCCTGCCGCGCGATTCCGCCTACAAGGGCACCGTCTTCAACCTGCACAAGTCCGTGGGCCTGACGATCCTGGCGATCGTCGCGATCCGCATCCTGTGGCGGGCCCTGCACCCGGCCCCGCCGTCGGTCTACGTGCCGCGCGCGCTGACGGTGCTCGGCCGCATCAACCACTGGCTGCTCTACCTCGTGTTCCTGCTGATGCCGCTCTCCGGCTGGCTGCTCTCGGCCGCGGCCGGCAGCACGATCCAGTACTTCTACCTGTTCCCGATCCCGCCCCTGCTGGAGAAGGACCCGGCCCTCGCCGGCATCGCCGACCAGGTCCACCTCGCCGGGCAGTTCGCCGTCTACGCCCTGGTGGCGCTGCACGTGCTCGCCACCGCCTGGCACCTCGTGGTGCGCCGCGACGGCCTCATCGCCCGCATGCTGCCGCGCCAGGACGTCTGAGCGGCGTGGGGCGCGACCGGCTCTTCCTGCTCGCCCCGGACTTCGCCGACCCGGCCTATCCGGGCCGGCGCTTCTACTGCTGGCACTGCGCCCTCCTCGAGGGCGTGCTGGCCGGCGCCGCCCCGGCGCAGGGCCTCGCCGTCGAGCGGCTCGCCTGGCCGCGGCCGAGGCGCGCCCTCGTCGCCCTGGTCGGGGAGGCGCACGAGTCCCTGCCCCTCCTCGTCCTCGCCGACGACGCCCCGGACGGTCTCGCCACGGGCGCGCACGGCGGCGTGCGCTTCGTCGACGAGACGTCCGCGATCCTGCGGGTGCTGAGCCTGCGCCACGGCCTGCCCGAGCCGCATCCGTGAGAACGGCGCTCCGGCGCCGTCGCGGCTGACGCCCCCGGCCCGCGAGCGCCCCGCCCCTACGGCGTCACCCGCCGCAGCACGAAGGCCGTGCCGATCTCCGGGTCGCGGCGCCAGCGGCCGTCGCCCACCGGGATCAGCGCGACGCTGTGCCCGCGCCGCGCCGTCAGGGTCAGGCGGCCGGTCTCGTAGTGCCAGGCGGCGGGATCGAAGATCGCGAGGCCGGGATCGCGGCAGCCCTCCTGGACCTGCACGCTGTCGGCGCCGAGGACGAGGCGGCAGACGTCCTTCTCCACGAAGCGGTCGAGGGTGTAGAGCCCCGCCACGGCGGCCGCGCTCGCCGGGATCCCGGCCCAGGCCTCGCGCGGGGTCGGCGGGGCGGTGAGGGCGGCCGGCGTGAGCGTCGGGGTCTCGGGGGCCGACCGGGCGGAGGTCAGGGTCAGGTTGTAGCGCTCGCCCGTCGGCGCCTCCGCGCTCAGGGTGCCGGACGCCTCCGGGACCGCGAAGTCGAGCACCGCCCGGCCGTCGCGGTCGAGGAACTGGATCGCGCCGTCCTCGTAGCGCCAGCCCAGGACGCCGTTGACGAGGGGCAGGGCCCGCCGGCAGCCGGCCGGGAAGCGCACGGCCTGCCCCACGGGGCCGGCCTCCGCCGCGAGCGTGAGCCCGCAGCGGCGGAAGCTTCCGTCGAGCGAGAGGTCCCAGGACCCCGCCGCCGCCGCCCCGTCCCGAGGCAGGCCGACCTCCTGCCCCAGCGCCGTCCCGGCCCACGCGACCAATCCGAGGAGGGGGAGGAGGCGGAGGAGGGACATGGCGCGCGGGCTCTCAGGTCGGTCGAGGCGTCCAGGGCGTTTCGGCCACCGGGGTCACCGGGCCCTTGCCGTCGAACCATGAAGTCAGGTTATCAACGACGAGTTGACCCATTGCGTTGCGTGTGTGGACGGAGGCCGAGCCCACGTGCGGCAGCAGCACGGCGTGCTCCTGGGCGATCAGGGCGGCGGGGACCCGGGGCTCGTCGGCGAAGACGTCGAGGCCGGCGCTCTCGATGGTGCCGCTCGCGAGCGCCGCCGCGAGGGCGTCCTCGTCCACGAGGCTGCCGCGGGCGACGTTGATGAGCACGCCGTGCGGCCCGAGCGCCTCCAGCACCTCGCGGCCGACCAGCCCCTTGGTGTCCGGGCCGCCGGGCGCCACCACCATCAGGACGTCGGAGGCGTGCGCGAGGTCGAGGAGCGTCTTGTGGTAGGCGTAGGGCACGTCCGCCTGCCGGGTGCGGCCGTGATAGGCGATCGGCACCCCGAAGGCGACGAGGCGGTGGGCGATCGCCCGGCCGATCCGGCCGAGCCCCAGGATGCCGACGGTGCGCCCGCGCAGCGTCCCGGTGAGGGGGTAGGGCTTCTCGAGCCACTTGCCCTCGCGCAGGTAGCGGTCCACCTGCGGGATCTGCCGCACGGTGGCGAGCAGCAGCCCGACCGCGAGGTCCGCCACCTCGTCGGTGAGCACGTCCGGGGTGTTCGTCACCACGATTCCGCGCCGCCCGCAGGCGGGGGCGTCGATCGTGTCGTAGCCGACGCCGAAATTGGCGACGATCTCGAGCTTCGGCAGGCGGTCGAGCAGCGCGTCGTCGACCTTGACGCCGCTGCCCGCGAGGCCGCGGATGCGGGGACCGACCTCGTCGAGGAAGCGCTCGCGGTCCGCCGCCTTGTCGGCGCGGTGGACGGTGAAGAGCCGCTCGAGGCTGTCGGTCACGTGCGGCATCATCGGCCGCATCATCAGAATGTCTGTGGACTTCAAGCCCGTCTCCCGGTCGTGTCGAGCGCATCCGACGATGTGCGCATGGTGCGGGCGCTTGATCTCGCGCCCTGCCCAACCGATGATGGCCCCCAACACGAGAGGCGGCAAGCCACGCCGCCCCCGCCGCGTGGGTCGAGGAAACGCCGAGATGAGCGACGCAAGCCCGCCTGTCGTGTGTTCGTTGCCTGCCTGTGGCAGCGCTGCCGCTCCGGTCCGCGCGTCACGCGCGGATCGTCCCTGACACGCACCAGAACGAGGGGCCGATGGCCGGGCTCGAAATCAGGAACGTCCGCAAGTCGTTCGGGGCCACCCCGATCCTGCACGGCGTCTCCATCGACATCCAGGACGGGGAGTTCGTGATCCTGGTCGGCCCGTCCGGCTGCGGCAAGTCCACGCTGCTGCGGATGATCGCCGGCCTGGAGAACATCACGGCGGGCGAGATCCGGATCGGGTCGCGGGTCGTCAACGCGGTGCCGCCCAAGGAGCGCGACATCGCCATGGTGTTCCAGAACTACGCGCTCTATCCCCACATGACGGTGCGGGACAACATGGCGTTCTCGCTCAAGCTCCGGAAGGCGCCCAAGGACGAGGTCGCCTCCCGGGTCGGCCGCGCCGCCGCGATCCTGGGGCTCGAGAAGCTCCTCGAGCGCTACCCGCGCCAGCTCTCGGGCGGCCAGCGCCAGCGCGTCGCCATGGGGCGGGCCATCGTGCGCGACCCGCAGGTCTTCCTGTTCGACGAGCCGCTCTCGAACCTCGACGCCAAGCTCCGGGTGGCGATGCGGGCCGAGATCAAGGAACTGCACCAGCGGCTGCGCACCACCACGGTCTACGTCACCCACGACCAGATCGAGGCCATGACCATGGCCGACAAGATCGTGGTGATGCACGACGGGGTGGTGGAGCAGATCGGCGCGCCCCTCGACCTCTACGACCGGCCCGACAACCTGTTCGTCGCCGGCTTCATCGGCTCGCCGGCGATGAACTTCCTCAAGGGCCGGGTCGCGGACGGGACCTTCCGGACCGACGGCGGCCTGACCCTGCCGCTCCCGACCCGCGGCGCGCGCCCGGCGGACGGCCAGCCGGCGGTCTACGGCCTGCGGCCCGAGCACGTCCGCCTGGACGGGGGCGGGGTGCCGGTCGAGGTCGCGGTGGTGGAGCCCACGGGCTCCGAGACCATGGTGCTGGTGCGCCCCCCCGGGCGCGAGGCCGGGCAGGACCTCGTCAAGGACGTGGCGCGCGACATGGCCTGCGTGTTCCGCGAGCGCATCACGGCGGGGCCGGGCGAGCGCATCGCCATCACGGCCGACCCGGCCCTCGTGCACCTGTTCGACCCCGACAGCGGGCGCCGGCTGAACTGAGCGGGCGGCGCGCCGCGCGGGCTCTCCGGGCGGAAGGGACGCTCCGCGCGCGTCCGAGGAACGCCCCGGGCCCCCTCGCGAGCGCGGCTCGCGCGGGGGGCCGGGCAGGCGGCGCGGGGTCCCCCGGACCGGGAGACCGCGCGCCGATCGCGGGCCGGAGCCTTCCCGGGAGGGGAGGCGGGCCCTGGCCCCGGGCGAGCCGCGCTCGCGACGGGGGCCGATGCAAGAACCGATCCGGGAGAAACGCCACGATGCCACCGTTCGATCGCCGCCAGCTTCTCAAGGGGGGCGCCGCCCTCGGCCTCGCCTCCGCCGCGGGCCTCGAGGGCTTCGCCCGGGCCTGGGCGCAGGAGACCCAGTGGAAGCCGGAGCCCGGCGCCTCGCTCAAGCTCCTGCGCTGGAAGCGCTTCATCCCGTCCGAGGACGAGGCCTTCATGCGCCTCGTCGACGCCTTCACGAAGGCCACGGGCGTGCCGGTCTCGGTGACGAGCGAGTCCTTCGACGACATCCAGCCCAAGGCCTCGGTTGCGGCCAATACCGGGCAGGGCCCCGACATGGTCTGGGGCCTCTACTCCTTCCCGGCCCTGTTCCCGTCGAAGTGCCTCGAGGTCGGCGACGTCGCCGACTACCTCGGCAAGAAGTACGGCGGCTGGCTGCCGGCGGCGGAGGCCTACGGCAAGGTCAAGGGCAAGTGGATCGCCATCCCGATGGCATTCAACGGCGGCTACATCAACTACCGCATCTCGGCCGCCAAGAAGGCCGGGTTCAGCAAGGTGCCGGAGGACCTCGACGGGTTCCTGGAGCTCTGCCGCGGCATGAAGAAGAACAACACCCCCTGCGGCTTCGCCATGGGGCACGCCACCGGCGACGCCAACTCGTGGATCCACTGGGCGCTCTGGTCCCACGACGCCTACCTGGTGGACGCCAACGAGAAGATCGTCATCAACAGCCCCGAGACCGCCAAGGCCCTCGAGTACGTCAAGAACCTCTACGAGACCTTCGTGCCCGGCACGGTCTCGTGGAACGACTCGTCGAACAACAAGGCGTTCCTGTCGGGCGACCTCTACCTGACGAACAACGGCATCTCGATCTACGCCGCGGCCAAGAACGACCGCAAGGACATCGCCGAGGACATGGACCACGCCGCCTACCCGGTCGGCAAGTCCGGCAAGCCGACGGAGTTCCAGCTCGCCTTCCCGATCCTCGCCTACACCTACACGAAGGCGCCGAACGCCTGTAAGGCCTTCATGGCCTTCGCGCTCGAGGCCCAGAACTACAACGCCTGGCTCGAGGCGGCGCAGGGCTACCTCTGCCACCCGCTGAAGGCCTATTCCAACAACCCGATCTGGACCTCCGACCCGAAGAACAAGGTCTTCGGCGAGGCTTCGACCCGGACCCTGGCGGCCGGCGGCCTCGCGCCCGTGAGCGAGAAGGTGGCGGCGGTGCTCGCCGACTTCGTCGTCGTCGACATGTTCGCCTCCTACTGCACCGGCCGCGAGGACCTGAAGACGTCGATCCGCACGGCCGAGCGCCAGGCGCAGCGGATCTTCCGCTCGGCCTGACGGGCCGCGCCGCCGCGCCCGCACCGCAAACCGGGGAGGGGGCTGCCGGGCTCCCTCCCCACCCCGGCGCCGTCGCGGCGCCCGACCATGCCCGCAGGAGGCTCCCCGTGGCCGACATCGCCCTCGCCCGTCCCGCCGCGGCGGCGCCCGAGAAGGCTTCCGCCTGGAGCCGGTTCCGGACCAGCCGCGGCTGGCTCGGCTTCTGGTTCATGATGCCGGCGGCGCTGATCCTGCTGCTGTTCCTCGCCTATCCCCTGGCCAAGGGCATCTGGCTCTCGGTCACGGACACCCGGATCGGGCGGGGCGGCAGCTTCGTCGGGCTCGAGAACTACGAGTGGCTCTCGGACGACAGCGTCTTCTGGCTCTCGGTGTTCAACACCCTGCTCTACACCGGCATCGCCTCGGTGGCGAAGTTCGCGATCGGGCTCTACCTGGCGCTCCTCCTCAACAAGCGCCTGCCGTTCAAGGCCCTGATCCGCTCGATCGTGCTGATCCCGTTCGTCGTGCCGACGGTGCTGTCGGCCCTGGCGTTCTGGTGGATCTTCGACAGCCAGTTCTCGATCATCTCGTGGTCGCTGCGCCACCTCGGGCTGCTCGATCGCAACATCGACTTCCTGGGCAATCCGGACATGGCCCGGGCCTGCGTGATCTTCGCCAACATCTGGCGCGGCGTGCCGTTCATCGCCATCACGCTGCTCGCCGGCCTCCAGACCGTGTCGCCCTCGCTCTACGAGGCCGCGACGATCGATGGCGCCACCCCGTGGCAGAACTTCCGCCACATCACGCTGCCGCTCCTGACCCCGATCATCGCCGTGGTGATGACCTTCTCGGTCCTGTTCACCTTCACGGACTTCCAGCTGATCTGGGCGATGACCCGCGGCGGGCCGGTGAACGCCACCCACCTGATGGCGACCCTGTCCTACCAGCGCGGCATCCTGTCGGGGAATCTCGGCGAGGGGGCGGCGATCGCCACCGCCATGGTGCCGTTCCTGGTGCTGGCGATCGCGATCTCGTGGTTCGGCCTGCAGAACCGCAAGTGGCAGACGGGTTGAGGAGCAACGACATGGCCGACGCGACCGCCGCCGACCACCAGGAGGGCATGGCCTACCTCGACACGCTGCCGCGGCGCGCGTTGACGGTGTACCTGCCGCTCTTCGTCATCCTGGTGGTGCTGCTGTTCCCGTTCTACTGGATGGCGCTGACCGCCATCAAGCCGGACGAGCAGCTCATCGACATGGAGACCTACAACCCGTTCTGGGTGGTCGCCCCGACGCTCAAGCACATCACGAAGCTCCTGTTCGAGACGCACTATCCGCTGTGGCTCTGGAACACCATGATGGTCTCGGTGGCCGCCACCGCGCTGTCGCTGTTCGCCAGCGTGCTCGCCGCCTACGCCATCGTGCGCATCCGCTACCGCGGCTCGGTCCTCGTCGGGGCGGCGATCTTCCTCGCCTACCTGGTGCCGCCCTCGATCCTGTTCATCCCCCTCGCCACCATCATCCAGGCCTACGGGCTCTACGACTCGCCCTTCGCGCTGATCCTCGTCTACCCGACCATCCTGATCCCGTTCTCGACCTGGCTGCTGATGGGCTACTTCAAGACCATCCCGTACGAGCTCGAGGAGTGCGCGCTCATCGACGGGGCCAGCCGCTGGCAGATCCTGACCAAGATCATCCTGCCGCTCGCGGTCCCGGGCCTGATCTCGGCCGGCATCTTCTCCCTGACGCTGTGCTGGAACGAGTTCATCTACGCGCTCACGTTCCTGTCCTCGACGCAGAACAAGACCGTGCCGGTGGCGGTGGTGAGCGAGTTCGTGGACGGCGACATCTACCGCTGGGGCTCGCTGATGGCCGGCGCCCTGGTCGGCTCGCTGCCGCTGGTGATCCTGTACTCGTTCTTCGTCGAGCACTACGTCTCGGCCATGACGGGCGCCGTCAAGGAGTAGGACCGCCCTCGGACCCGCCCGCGACGGCGCCCGGGCGTCGCCGCGGGCGAGGCGGGGGCTCGCGGCGGGGACGAATCGCCCTATCAAACCGCAGGCCGGGCCGCTATTTAGGGCCTCGGCCGCCTTCCGGCGGACGCTTCCCCGGCCCGAAGGTTCGTGACAAGGCACGCCCCATGACCTCCCCCCGCACGCTCTACGACAAGATCTGGGACGACCACGTCGTCGATCGTCAGCCCGACGGCACCTGCCTGCTGTACATCGACCGGCACCTCGTGCACGAGGTGACCTCTCCCCAGGCCTTCGAGGGGCTTCGTCTGGCGGGTCGTCCGGTGCGCCACCCCGAGAAGACGCTGGCGGTCGTCGACCACAACGTGCAGACCACGGACCGCAGCCTCGGCATCGAGGATCCGGAGAGCCGCACCCAGATCGAGACGCTCGCCGACAACGTGCGGGCCTTCGGCATCGAGTACTACGACGCCCTCGACGTGCGCCAGGGCATCGTCCACATCATCGGGCCGGAGCAGGGCTTCACCCTGCCGGGCCAGACCATCGTCTGCGGCGACAGCCACACCTCGACCCACGGCGCCTTCGGGGCCCTGGCGCACGGCATCGGCACGTCCGAGGTCGAGCACGTGCTCGCCACCCAGACGCTGATCCAGAAGAAGGCCCGGAACATGCGGGCCGTGGTCGACGGCCGGCTGCCGCCGGGCGTGACGGCCAAGGACATCATCCTGGCGATCATCGGCGAGATCGGCACCGCGGGCGGCACCGGCCACGTGCTCGAGTACGCCGGCGAGGCGATCCGGAGCCTCTCGATGGAGGGCCGGATGACGATCTGCAACATGTCGGTCGAGGGCGGGGCCCGGGCCGGCATGGTGGCGCCCGACGAGACCACCTTCGCGTACATCAAGGACCGCCCCAAGGCCCCCCGGGGCGAGGCCCTCGAGCGGGCCCTCGCCTACTGGCGCACCCTGGCGACCGACGAGGGCGCCCGGTTCGACCGCGAGATCCGCCTCGACGCCGCCAACCTGCCGCCGATCGTGACCTGGGGCACCAGCCCCGAGGACGTGGTCTCGATCGGGGGCCGGGTGCCCGACCCGGCCGCGATCCCGGACGAGAACCTGCGGGTCTCGAAGGAGCGGGCCCTGAGCTACATGGGCCTCGCGCCGGGCACCCGGATCACCGACATCGCCCTCGACCGGGTGTTCATCGGCTCCTGCACCAACGGGCGCATCGAGGACCTGCGGGTGGTCGCCCGGATGGTCGAGGGCCGCAAGCTGCACCCGAACGTCAGCGCCATGGTGGTGCCGGGCTCCGGCCTCGTGAAGCAGCAGGCGGAGCAGGAGGGCATCGACCGGATCCTCACGGAGGCCGGCTTCGACTGGCGCGAGCCCGGCTGCTCCATGTGCCTCGGCATGAACGCCGACCGCCTCCAGCCCCACGAGCGCTGCGCCTCGACCTCGAACCGCAACTTCGAGGGCCGCCAGGGCCACAAGGGTCGCACCCACCTCGTGTCACCGGCCATGGCGGCCGCGGCGGCGATCGCCGGCCACTTCGTCGACATCCGCGAGTGGCCCCACCAGGGCTGACCCGCCCCGGCGGACGTTTTTCGCCGGACGTGGCGGAGTTCGGCGTTGACGCTGACCCCGCCGCCCACTAAACGAACCCCACCGCGGCGCTGCCAAGCGTCACGGGCCCAGGTGGCGGAATTGGTAGACGCGCTGGTTTCAGGTACCAGTGGTGCAAGCCGTGGAGGTTCGAGTCCTCTCCTGGGCACCACTTACGGGTAGTGCCTCCCGTAAGTGATTGCCATTCATGTATTTTATATAAGGTGCGGGATTTCCGGATCGTCGGTACGGGAGATCGTGTCCTAATTTTTGTCGTGCTCCGATGCGAGTTCGCGCCTTCCCCAAATATTGCGACGCTCAAAGCTCAATCAGCTTCGCTGGTTCAGGATCAGCTTGCGTGGGATGCGATTGCTCGCTTCCGACCACGAGAATAATCCTGATGCGCCATCAGCAGACCCTGGCTTCTCGCCAAAAAGCGGACTTTCGGCATTGCGCCCATTTCGGCCGCTCAGCTGACTTTGGCGGCTTCTCCTAAGCGAACGCTGCAGCAGCTCAGCTTGTGGGTCTGATACCAACGGCCTTGAAGGGTGACTCGTGGAGCTTTCGTCGCTGGTGCTGACGTGATTCCCTGGCGTGGGGAGGACCTGCGCCATGCCAGCAGCGGTGAGGTTGAGGACGGACTTCACGGCGCGTGAGCTTCGCCACCGCGCCACCGTCACGAAGAACGCCAACCAGAGCCGGCGCCTGCTCGCGGTGGCTGCCGTGCTG
>NZ_QOWC01000198.1 GCF_003574465.1 Methylobacterium crusticola | reverse complement strand
TCAAGGCCGTCCAGGATCTCCTGCCGGTCCGCCCGGCCGCCAAGCAGCCCGACAAGCAGCCCGAGCGGGATTCGAACGTGGTGAGCGTGGCCCGGCGCCAGCGCTAGGGCCGGGCCCGCCCCGGCGCCCGCGCGCGGCCGATCCGGCCCCGCGCCTACTCCGCCGCGGCCTTGTGCACCACCGGCACCGCCGGGGCGCCCTCCCAGCGCGAGTTCGCCGGGATCGCCTCGCCCTTCATCACGATGGTGAGCGGACGGAGCTGCGCGTAGTCGCCGACCTGCGTGTCGTACAGGACGGTCGCGAAGGCGCCGACGCTGACGCCGCGGCCGATCTCGACCCGGCCGACCTTCATCACCCGGTCCTCGTAGAGGTGGGTCTGGAGGGCCGACATCCGGTTGACGGAGGCGAAGTCGCCGATCGAGACGCAGTCGAACTCGGTGATGTCGGCCGAGAGCATGCAGACGCCCTCGCCGGTCCGGGTGCCGAGGAGGCGCAGGACCCAGGGCAGGAACGGGGTGCCCATCAGGTGCTCCAGCAGCACCTTGCCGGCCAGCCCCCAGTACATCACCGCCACCGCCTCCGTGCGCATGGCCCACCACGACCACATCGGGTGCATGCCGGGCTGGTAGGCGCCCATCAGCAGCCACTTCACGCAGATCACCACCAGCGTCTGCAGGAGGGCGATGACCACGCTCGTGGCCACGAAGCTGACGGCGAGCCCGAGCCAGTCGCCCGCCAGGATGGCCGGGTAGAACACGAAGTCGATCGACAGGATCGCGAACGTGATGAACAGCATCGGCGAGAACGACGAGGTGAAGGCCTCGAACACGCCGCGCCCGACCCGCGGTCCGACGCCGGGCTCGAAGGTCTTCTGCTGGCCGAGGTCGACACGCTGCCGGGTCGGCAGCTTGATCGGCGGCGAGCCGAACCAGGTCTCGCCCGGCGCCATGCGGTCGTTGGCCGGCGGCTTCGACTTGATGCCGATGAGGACGTCGTCCGGGATCACGGCGCCGGGCGGCACCACGGCGTCGTTGCCCACGAAGACGCGGGCACCGGTGCGCACCGGTCTCAGGGACATCACGCCGTGGCGCACCTCCTCCTCGCCGTACACGACCTCGTCGGCGATGAAGTTGCGCGGCCCGACCTCGGAGAGGTCGTAGCGCCCGGCCAGGTTGGTGGAGATCTCGGCGCCCTTGCCCATCCCGGCGCCCATCAGCCGGTACCAGGCCCGCATGTAGACGGTGGCGAAGAGGGAGGAGAGGGTCTCCAGCGTGACCTCGGCGGCGAGCGCCACCGCCCACTTGCGCAGGTACAGCCCGCTGTCGATCGGGTAGTGGCCCGCCCGCAGGCGCGGCAGCACCAGCCAGCGGATGCCGGCGATCAGCATCACGGTGCCGGCGGTCATCAGCATGGCGGTCGGCCAGGTCAGGAGCGGCAGGTAGTAGTGGTAGTCGACGTCGGTGATGTCGCCGAGCGAGTCGCTGATCTGGTCGAAGATGTAGAAGGCCGGAAAGATCGGCAGCAGGCCGACCGCCGGGATGCCGGCCAGCAGGGCGGCGTAGGTGACGAAGAAGGCGGCGCGGCGCCGGGGCGAGGAGTCCGGGACCCGGTGCGGCTCCGCGACGTCGACCTCGCCGACCTTGCGGCCCGGCGAGCCGTCCCAGGCCTCGGCGCGCCCCACCACGGTGCCGGACGGCACGGTGGTGAGGTCGGCGAGCTCGGCGTGGTCCTCGATCCGGGTCTCGTGGCCGATGACGCAGGAGGTGCCGATGGCGACGTCGTCGCCGATGGAGACCCGCCCGATGACGAGCTCGTTGCCGACCACCTCGGCGTTGGCGAGGGTGAGCCGCCCGCCCAGGGAGGCGCCGCGCCCGATGCTGACGAGGTCCGGGGCGCCGATCTCGATGTCGGAGATCAGCGCGTCCTCGCCGACCTTGGCGCCGAGCAGCCGCAGGTAGATGCGGATCATCGGGGAGCCCTGGAGCCACTTGACGTGCACCAGGGGCGTCAGGCGCTGGGTCAGCCACCAGCGGAAGTAGTAGGCGCCCCAGAGCGGGTAGCGGCCCGGGCGGGTGCGGCCGAGGATGACCCACTTCGCCCCGATGGCGATCAGCGCCGTCACGGCGTTGAGCCCGATATAGACGAGGAGCAGGACCACCATCTCGCCGAAGAAGCCGAGCTCGCCGCCGGTGATCAGCAGGTAGGTGACGAAGATGCCGAGCCACTGCGCCGTGGCGAGGGCGATCACGAAGGGCAGCACCAGGGCCTGCGCCAGGCCGCACAGGAAGCGGCGCAGCAGGGGCGGCGGCGCGAACGAGAGGTCCTGGATCGCGGACTCGGCCCCGGCCCCGCCCGTGCGCGCGATCAGCGCCTCGGCCATGGCCCGCAGGGTGCGGCCGTTGTAGACGTCCTGGAGCGTGATCGAGGCGAGCGCCGGCGCCTCGCGCACCGCCGAGACGAAGCGCGCGGCGAGGAGCGAGTGCCCGCCGAGATCGGCGAAGAAGTCGGCCTCGAACGGGATCGGCTGGTTGCCGAAGACCCGGTTGGCGGCGGCGAGGAGCGCCGCCTCGGTCTCGTCCCGCGGCGCCTCCTGCTCGCCCGACGGCGCGACCACGGCGAGTTCGGCGGCGCGCAGGGCCTTGCGGTCGACCTTGCCGGAGGCGGCCAGGATCGGCAGCGCCGCCACGGTCTCGAAATGGCCCGGGATCATGTAGGGCGGCATGGTCTCGGCGAGGCCGGCGCGCAGGGCCGCCCGTTCGATCTCGGCCCCCCGCTCGGGCACCACGAAGGCGACGAGGCGGTCGACGCCCTCGTCCTGGCGCAGCACCACGGCCGCCTGCGCGACGCCGCCCTGGGCCCGGATGCGGGCCTCGATCTCGCCGAGCTCGACCCGGAAGCCGCGGATCTTGACCTGGTCGTCGATGCGGCCGTGGAAGACGATGCGCCCCGCCGCGTCGAGCGAGACGGCGTCGCCGGAGCGGTAGAGCAGCGGGTCGGAGCCGTCCCCGCCGAAGGGGTTGGGGATGAATTTCTCCGCCGTCAGCTCCGGCCGCGCCAGGTAGCCGGCGGCGACGCCGGGGCCGCCGATCAGCAATTCGCCCTGCACCCCGGGGGCGACGAGGCTCAGCGCCTCGTCGGCGATGTAGGCGGTGTAGTTCGCGATCGGCCCGCCGATGGTGACGGGGTCGCCCGGCCGCATCTCGGCCGCGGTGGCGACCACGGTCGCCTCCGTCGGCCCGTAGGTGTTGAAGAGCTTGCGCGCGGGGGTGGCCCAGCGCGCGATCAGGGGCTCGGGCAGCGCCTCGCCGCCGAGCAGGATCAGCCGGAGGGCCGGCACGTCGCGGGTCATGAGGCCGAGCAGGGTCGGCACCGTGTCGAGCACGGTGACGCCGGCCTCGGTCAGGATCTCGGGCAGCGCCTCGGCGTCGCCCATTTGGGCCGGGCTCGCCACCAGCAGGGTGGCGCCCACGAGGTAGGGGACCCAGATCTCCTCCATGGAGAGGTCGAAGGCGACGGAGGCGCCCTGGAACACGACGTCGTCGGGCTCGAGGCCGTAGAGCGCGTTCGCGGCGCGCAGGAAGTGGCAGATGTTGCGGTGGCTGATGACGATGCCCTTGGGCACGCCGGTCGAGCCCGAGGTGTAGATCAGGTAGGCCGGGTGCGCCGGGGTCAGGCCCGCCGCGCGCAGGTCCGGCGCCGGCCGGTCGCCGGCCTGCGCCGCGAGGGCGTCCGGGGTGAGCGCCGGGGGGCCGCCGGCCGGCGCCCTGTCGCGGAGGGCCGGGGAGACCACCAGGGCCTTGGCGGCCGCGTCGGCCAGGCAGACCGCGACGCGGTCGGCCGGCGCCTCGGCGTCGAAGGGCAGCCAGGCGGCCCCCGCCTTGGTGATGCCGATCTGCGCCACGAGGAGGTCGGGCGAGCGGCCCATCCACAGCCCGACGACGTCGCCGGGCCCGATCCCGCGGGACGCGAGCCCGGCCGCGAGGGTGTCCGAGCGCCGGTCCACCTCCGCGTAGGTCATCCGGGGGCGGGACGTGGCCGCCTCGCCGCCCGCCGCATCGATCAGCGCGGGGTGCTCGGGCCGGGCCCGGGCGCTCGCCCGGAAGATCTCGGCGAGCACCTCGTCGCGCAGGAGGTCGGGCCGCACCGGTCCCCGCAGGGCGGCCGCCGGGGGCGGGGGCGGCGCCGCGGGGGCCGTCGTCGCCGGCTGGGCCTCATCGCGGTGCAGGCGGGGCGTCCCGACGGTCTGGCTCATCATTCACTCCGCTGACCCGGTCGGGCCGCTCTCCTCGGGTACCGGACGGCCGCCATGCCGGGCCGGGGCGCCGCGCTCCGGCCGGCCACGACGGGTGTAGGGGGTGGGGGGTTGAGAGACATGGGGTCGGGGGCGGGCTCGAAACAGGGACTTGGGATCGGGGCCTTGGGATCGGGGCCTTGGGATCAGGGTATTGGGACCCGTGCAACGGGACATGGAGCACGACCGGGGCCGGTTCGTGGCGGGCCGGCCCGGCCGGCGACGCGGCCCGACCCCGCCATCCTGGCGCATACCCGATGCACGAAGGCTGAACGCGCGCGGCCGCTCCGGCGTCGGGGCGGCCACGCGCCTCAGGCCCAGCGCCGTCCGGCGGCCTCGAGCACCAGGATCCGCCCCTGGAAGATCTCCATTTGCGGGGCCTCGGCGGTGCTCGCCATGCCGAGCGTCACCATGACGGCCCGGGCGACCCCGCCGTGGGCCACCATCACGACCGGCCCGTCGAGCGCCTCGAGCAGGGGCCGCACGCGATCCGCCACCATGGCGTAGCTCTCGGCGCCCTCGCCGGGCGGGCGGTAGTGCCAGCGGTCGCGGTCCCGGGCGCTCGCCCGCGCCGGGTCGCTGCGCCGCACCTCCCGCCAGGTCAGCCCCTCCCAGGCCCCGAAGCCGATCTCCTTCAGGCGCGCGTCGGTGGCGTAGGCGGCGGGATCGAGGGCGAGGGCGGCGCGCAGGCCCTCCATGGTGCGCCGGGTGCGCTCCATCGGGCTCGCCACGAACGGGAGGGAGCCCGCCCGCGGGCCGAGGAGATCGCGCAGGCGCCGCCCGGCCTCGGCCGCCTGGGCGACGCCGGTCGGGTTCAGGGGCGTGTCGCGCTGGCCCTGCAGGCGCCCCTCGGCGTTCCAGGCGGTCTCGCCGTGGCGCACGAAGTAGATCGGCGCCCGGATCACGCGGGCGCCCGCCCGGAACGGCCGCGCTCCGGCCTCGTTGTCGCTGGCACGCCCCTCGCCCCTCCCTCCTGCATCCTCCTCCCGATGTCGAAGAAGCGCCCGAAAGACAAGCCGGATTCGCCCGCGCCGCATCCGCGCCCCTCGTCCGCCGCATGGGCGGCAGCGGCCGACGGCTTCGCCGAGGCGAGCCCCGGGGCGGTGGAGACCCACGCGCCGCGCCTGCCCGCAGCCCCGCCCGGCGTGGTCGTGTGCGGCGAGGCCGCGCCCTGCGACCTCGCCGCCGTCGACCCCGACGCGCCCGGCTCCCCGGACGGCAAGGCGGAGGCGGTCGAGGCCCTGGCGCGCGAGCGCGCCCGCATCCAGGCGTTGCAGGAGCGCCTCTACGCCGAGCACCGCCAGAGCCTGCTGGTGGTGCTCCAGGCCATTGACACCGGCGGCAAGGACGGCACGATCCGCAGCGTCTTCGAGGGCGTGAACCCCCAGGGCTGCCGGGTGTGGTCGTTCAAGACGCCGACCCAGGAGGAGCTCGACCACGACTTCCTGTGGCGCTACCACCGGCACATGCCGGGCCGCGGCATGATCGGGGTGTTCAACCGCAGCCACTACGAGGACGTGCTGATCGTGCGCGTGAAGCGCCTCGTGCCCGAGAGCGTGTGGCGGCCCCGCTACGCGCTCATCAACGATTTCGAGCACCTCCTCACCCGCTCGGGCACCGCGGTGCTGAAGATCTTCCTGCACATCTCCCGGGCCGAGCAGAAGGCGCGGCTCGAGAGCCGCCTCGCCGACCCCGAGAAGCAGTGGAAGTTCGATCCCGCCGACCTCGTCGAGCGCGAGGCCTGGGACGACTACCAGGCCGCGTTCGAGGACGCCCTCAACCGCTGCTCGACGCCCCATGCCCCCTGGTACGTGGTGCCGGCGAACCGGAAGTGGTTCCGCAACCTCGCGGTCGCGCGCCTCATCGCCGACACCCTCGAGGCGATGGACCCGCGCTTTCCCGCGCCGCGGGCCGGGCTCGACGGGATCACGGTGCCGGACTGAGCGGCGCTCGCCGCCGGAGCGCCGGGCTGCGGCCCTAAGCCGCCTCGTTGCGCTTGCCGAGGCGCTTGTCGAGGTAGGTGTCCACCGTCTGGGTCAGCTCGTCGACCTTGCCGTCGAAGAAGTGGTTCGCCCCCTCGACGATCTGGTGCTCGATGATCACGCCCTTCTGGGTCTTCACCTTCTCGATCACCGGCATCACCTCCCGGGCCGGGGCGACCCGGTCCTCCGAGCCGTGCACGAACAGGCCCGAGGACGGGCAGGGCGCCAGGAAGCTGAAATCGTAGCGGTTGGCCATGGCGGCGATCGAGATGAAGCCCTCGATCTCCGGGCGGCGCATCAGGAGCTGCATGCCGATCCAGGAGCCGAACGACACGCCGGCGATCCAGCAGGCCCGGGCCTCCGGGTTCACCGCCTGGACCCAGTCGAGGGCCGCCGCCGCGTCCGAGAGCTCGCCGGCACCGTGGTCGAACGCGCCCTGGCTGCGGCCGACGCCCCGGAAGTTGAAGCGCAGCGCCGCGAAGCCGCGATTCGCGAACGTGTAGAACAAGTTGTAGACGATCTGGTTGTTCATCGTGCCGCCGAATTGCGGGTGCGGGTGCAGCACGATGGCGATCGGCGCGCCCTTCTGCTTCGGGGCCTGGTAGCGACCCTCCAGCCGACCGGCCGGACCGGCGAAGATGACCTCGGGCATGAACGATCCTCTCGAGCTTCTGGCGCGGGCTTGCGGCGGCGCGAGCGGGAGGTCGAGGCGGGCACGAGCCTTGACTCGCGAACGGTCTCCCCTACAAGCACCCTTAGAACAATTCCAGGCGACTAGAACCGTTCTAAACTGATCGGGTGAGGTCGTCTCGGGCCGCGCCGGCCCCTTGCACCGTACGGAAAGCGTGTGTCGGGGCGCGCCTTAGCACGGCACCCAGGGGGAAAGGCAAAGGAATTCAGCGCATGGAGCGCACGCGCACCTACCTGGACCACAACGCGACCTCGCCCGTGCGGCCCGAGGTGGCGGAGGCGGTGGCGCGCGCGCTTGCGGACCTGCCGGGCAACCCATCGTCGATCCACCGGGAGGGGCGCGCGGCCCGGGCCGCGATCGAGGCCGCGCGGGCGCAGGTCGCGGCCCTCGTCGGCGCGGCGCCGGCGCGGGTGGTGTTCACGAGCGGCGGCACGGAGGGCGCGAACGCGGTCCTGTCGGGTGCCCTGCGGCGCCACGGGGCGCCCGCCCCGGCGCGCCTCATGATCGGCGCGACGGAGCATCCCTGCGGCCTCACCGGCCACGGATTTTCGCCCGGCGCCGCCGAGGTGATCCCGGTCGACCGGCACGGCACGGCGCGCCTCGACTGGCTCGAGGCCCGGCTCGCGGCCCTCGCCGGCACGCCGGTGCTGGTCTCGCTCCAGGCCGCCAACAACGAGACCGGGGTGGTCCAGCCCCTGGCGCGGGTCGCCGACCTGGCGCGCCGGCACGGCGCGGCGCTGCTGCACAGCGACGCCGTGCAGGCGGCGGGGCGGATCCCGGTCGACGGCGCGGCCCCAGGCCTCGACGCGCTGACGCTGTCGGGCCACAAGCTCGGCGCTCCCAAGGGCGTCGGCGCGGTCGTGCTCGGGGAGGGCGCGACCCTGGAGGCCGCCCTCGTGCGGGGCGGCGGGCAGGAGCGCCGCCTGCGCGGCGGCACCGAGAACGTGCCGGGGATCGTCGGATTCGGCCGCGCGGCCGAGCTCGCCCGCACGGCGCTGTCCCGGGAGAGCGAGCGCCTCGGGGCCCTGCGCGACGCGGTCGCGGCCGGGATCCGCGCGCTCGCGCCGGAGGCCGTGATCTTCGGGGAGGGGGCGGAGCGCCTGCCCAACACCCTCGCGTTCGCGGTCCCGGGCCTGCGGGCCGCCACCGCGCTGATCGCCCTCGACCTCGACGGGGTCGCGGTCTCGTCGGGCGCGGCCTGCGCGTCCGGCAAGGTGGCACGCTCCCAGGTCCTGGCGGCCATGGGGGTTCCCGCCGAGGTCGCGGACGGCGCGCTGCGCGTGAGTTTGGGGTGGAACACCAGCCGGGCGGACGGGGAACGGTTCCTCGCGGCCTTCGAACGGCTGGTTTCCTCCCTATATAAGCGTCGGGAGAGGGCGGCGTGACTGCGCACCTCGCACCGGCCGTGTCATCACCTCGCGGCCCTTGAAGCCGTCAGCGGTAGGAGACCTGAATGCCTGCAGTGCAGGAGACGGTCGATCGCGTTCGCGCCATCGATGTCGATCAGTACAAGTACGGGTTCGAGACCACGATCGAGATGGAGAAGTCCGAGCGGGGCATCTCCGAGGACGTGATCCGCTTCATCTCGGCCAAGAAGGATGAGCCGGCCTGGATGCTGGAGTGGCGTCTCGATGCCTATCGCCGCTGGCAGACCATGAAGGAGCCGAACTGGGCGCGGGTGTCGTACGACCGGATCGACTACGACCAGCTCTACTACTACGCCGCGCCGAAGCGGAACGCGGCGGCGTCGCTCGACGAGATCGACCCCGAGATCCTGAAGACCTACGAGAAGCTCGGCATCCCGCTGCGCGAGGTCGAGCTCCTGGAGGGCATCGCGCCGCAGAACCGCGTCGCGGTCGACGCCGTGTTCGACTCGGTCTCCGTCGCCACCACCTTCAAGGCCGAGCTCGCCAAGGCCGGCGTCATCTTCATGCCGATCTCGGAGGCTCTGCGCGAGCATCCCGAGCTGGTGCGCAAGTACCTCGGCTCGGTCGTGCCGGTCACGGACAACTTCTTTGCCACCCTGAACTCGGCCGTGTTCTCCGACGGCTCGTTCGTCTACATCCCGCCGGGCGTCCGCTGCCCGATGGAGCTGTCGACCTACTTCCGCATCAACGAGCGCGACACCGGCCAGTTCGAGCGCACGCTGATCATCGCCGACAAGGGCTCGTACGTCTCGTACCTGGAGGGCTGCACGGCTCCCAAGCGCGACGACAACCAGCTCCACGCCGCGGTGGTCGAACTGGTGGCGCTCGACGACGCCGAGATCAAGTACTCGACGGTGCAGAACTGGTACCCGGGCGACAACGAGGGCCGCGGCGGCATCTACAACTTCGTGACCAAGCGCGGCGATTGCCGCGGCGCGAACTCGAAGATCTCGTGGACGCAGGTCGAGACCGGCTCGGCCATCACCTGGAAGTACCCGTCCTGCATCCTGCGCGGCGACAACTCGCGGGGCGAGTTCTACTCGATCGCGGTGTCGAACGGCATGCAGCAGGTCGATTCCGGCACCAAGATGATCCACCTCGGCAAGAACACGACGAGCCGGATCATCTCGAAGGGCATCTCGGCCGGCCGCTCGCAGAACACCTATCGCGGCCTGGTCTCGGCCCACAAGAAGGCCAAGGGTGCCCGCAACTTCACCAATTGCGACTCCCTGCTGATCGGTGACCAGTGCGGGGCGCACACGGTGCCCTACATCGAGTCGAAGAACGCGTCCGCGGTGTTCGAGCACGAGGCCACCACCTCGAAGATCTCCGAGGACCAGATGTTCTACTGCCAGAGCCGCGGCCTCACGGAGGAGGAGGCGACGGCGCTCATCGTCAACGGCTTCGTGCGCGACGTGCTGCAGCAATTGCCGATGGAGTTCGCCGTCGAGGCCCAGAAGCTGATCTCGATCAGCCTCGAGGGCTCGGTGGGGTGACGGCGGGCGAGCCGGGCGGCGCGGCCGCCGGCGAGCCTCCACGCGACCGGGCCCGAGGCCCGGTCCGATCGACCAGACGCGCCCCGGGCCGGACCCGCGTGGCGGCGAGCCCGGCTCGCCGCTCCGGCGGCTCTCGGGGCGCACCAGAAACCACATCTTCCGCAGGACGCGCGGATGCAAGCTGCCTCAGCCGGCAGGCCGGGCGCCCAGCCAGGACTTGAACCATGCTCGAGATCAACAACCTCGTCGTCCAGATCGAGGACAAGCGCATCCTCAACGGCCTCAGCCTCACGGTGAACGACGGCGAGGTCGCGGCCATCATGGGGCCGAACGGCTCCGGCAAGTCGACGCTCTCCTACGTCATCGCCGGCAAGGAGGATTACGAGGTCCTCGACGGCGAGATCAGGCTCGACGGCGAGAACATCCTGGAGATGGAGCCGGACGCCCGCGCCGCCGCCGGCATCTTCCTGGCCTTCCAGTACCCGCTCGAGATCCCGGGCGTCGGCACGATGACGTTCCTGAAGGCGGCGCTGAACGCGCAGCGCAAGTCCCGCGGCGAGGACGAGCTGACCACGCCGGACTTCATCCGCCGGGTGAACGCGGCCGCCGACACCCTCGAGATCAACAAGGACATGCTCAAGCGCGCCCTCAACGTCGGCTTCTCCGGCGGCGAGAAGAAGCGCATGGAGATCCTCCAGATGGCGCTGCTCCAGCCGCGCTTCTGCGTCCTCGACGAGACCGATTCCGGCCTCGACATCGACGCCCTGCGGATCGTCTCGGAGGGCGTCAACGCCCTGCGGGCGAAGAACCGCAGCTTCCTCGTCATCACGCACTACCAGCGGCTCCTCAACCACATCGTGCCCGATACCGTGCACGTGATGGCGCAGGGCCGGGTGGTGAAGTCCGGCGGCAAGGAGCTCGCCCTCGAGCTCGAGGCGTCCGGCTACGCCGAGTACCGCACCAACGAGGCCGCCTGACCATGGCCGACGTCACCCCCCTGCGCACCGCGGCCGAGACCGGCCTCTCGAAGCTGTTCGAGGTCCGGCGCCTGAAGCTCCCGGGGGCGGCCATCGCCCGCGAGGAGGCGTTCCGCTACTTCGAGGCGATGGGCCTGCCTCACCGCCGGGTCGAGGCCTTCAAGTACACCGACCTGCGCGCCGCCCTGCGCGAGGCCGCGCCGCCGGCCGAGGCCCCCGCCGACGCGGCCGCCCGGGAGGCGGTCGCGGCGGCCCGGGGCTTCGCGGGCCTCGACGCGGCGCGCATCAGCTTCGTCAACGGCCACCTCGTGGGAGGCGCCTCGGACCTCGCCGGGCTGCCGGCGGGCGTCGCGGTCGTGCCCCTGTCGGCGGCGCTGACGAATGGCGACCCGCTCCTCGCCCACCTGGCGCCCGTGGCGCAGAGCCGCGAGAACCCGATCTACCAGCTCAACGCCGCCTTCATGGCGGACGGCGCGGTGATCCGGGTCGCGGCCGGCGCCAAGGTGGAGCGGCCGCTCCACCTGCGCTTCGTCGGCACGGGCCGCGAGGCGTTCTCGACCGCGACCCGGGTGCTCGTCGTGGTGGAGGCGGGCGCCGAGGTGACGGTGCTCGAGACCCACGAGGGTCCCGACGGGGTGGCCTACCAGCCGAACGACGCCCTCGACGTCGTCGTGGCGGAGGGCGGCCGCTTCCTGCACAGCCGCCTCAACGCGGAAGGGGACGCGGCCGTCGCGCTCTCCACCGTCTCGGCGCGGCTCGGGGCCGGGGCCCACATCGAGACCGTCAACCTCGTGCTCGGGGCGGTGCTGTCGCGCCACCAGCTCTACCTGCACTTCGCGGGCGAGAACGCCACCGCGACGGTGAACGGCGCCACGATGCTGCGGGACGGGCAGCTCGCGGACTCGACCCTGCTCGCCGACCACGCCGCGGTCGGCGGGGTCAGCCGCGAGCAGTTCAAGACCGTGATCGACGGCGACGCCACCGGCGTGTTCCAGGGCAAGATCATCGTGCAGCAGCTCGCCCAGAAGACCGACGGCAAGATGAAGTCCGACTGCCTCCTCCTCACCGACGAGGGGCAGATGATGAACAAGCCGGAGCTGGAGATCTTCGCCGACGACGTGGTCTGCGGCCACGGCGCCACCTGCGGCGCGCCCGACGAGGACCTGCTGTTCTACCTGATGGCGCGCGGCCTGCCGCGGCCGGAGGCCGAGAGCCTGCTGGTCCAGGCCTTCCTCGGCGAGGCGATCGAGGCGGTGTCGCACGCGGGCGCCCGCGCGGCGCTGATCGGCGAGATCGAGGCCTGGCTCGCCCGGCGCGGCTGATGGCCCGGCCGGCCCCGACCGGGGCCTGCCGCGACCCGAGAGAGAGCGAGAGATGAACGCACCCGTCCTGCAGACCCCCTACGACGTCGCGGCGATCCGGGCGGAGTTCCCGATCCTGTCGCAGCAGGTCTACGGCAAGCCGCTGGTCTACCTCGACAACGCCGCCTCGGCGCAGAAGCCGCGCGCGGTCATCGACGCCATGTCGGGCTCGATGGAGACGGCCTACGCCAACGTGCATCGCGGCCTGCACTTCATGGCCAACGCCGCGACGGATGGGTTCGAGGGCGCGCGCGAGACGACGCGCCAGTTCCTCAACGCCCGCTCCACCGACGAGATCGTCTTCACCCGCAACGCCACCGAGGCCTACAACCTCGTGGCGACCTGCATGGGCTGGGCCGGCCTGATCGGGGAGGGGGACGAGATCATCCTGTCGATCATGGAGCACCACTCCAACATCGTGCCCTGGCACTTCCTGCGCGAGCGCCGGGGCGCCGTGATCAAGTGGGCGCCCGTGGACGACGACGGCAACTTCCTGGTCGAGGAGTTCGAGAGGCTGTTCACGCCGCGCACCCGCATGGTGGCCATCAGCCACATGTCGAACGTGCTCGGCACCGTGACGCCGGCGGCCGAGATCGTCCGCATTGCCCACGCCCACGGCGTGCCGGTGCTGCTCGACGGCGCCCAGAGCGCCGTGCACCAGCCGATCGACGTGCAGGCCCTCGACTGCGACTTCTTCGTCTTCACCGGCCACAAGGTCTACGGCCCGACCGGGATCGGCGTGCTCTACGGCAAGAAGGAGTGGCTCGAGCGGCTGCCGCCCTACCAGGGCGGCGGCGAGATGATCGAGACGGTCGCCGAGGACCGCATCACCTACAACGCGCCGCCGCACCGCTTCGAGGCGGGCACGCCGGCCATCGTCGAGGCGGTGGGCCTGGGGGCCGCCCTCGAGTTCATGATGGGGCTCGGCCGCGAGCGGATCGCCGCGCACGAGGCGGCGCTCACCGCCTACGCGCACGAGCGGCTCGGGGCCATGAACAGCGTGCGCATCATCGGCCGGGCGCGGCAGAAGGGCGCCGTCGTCTCCTTCGAGATGAAGGGGGCCCACGCCCACGACGTCGCCACGGTGATCGACCGCCAGGGCGTGGCGGTGCGGGCCGGCACCCACTGCGCCATGCCGCTGCTCACCCGCTTCGGCACCACCTCGACCTGTCGCGCCTCGTTCGGCCTGTATAACACCGAGGCCGAGATCGACGCCCTCGTCTCGGCCCTGACGCGGGCCGAGCGGATGTTCGCCTGAGGATTGCCCGAATGACCGACACCACCACCGCGAGCGGCGCGAACACCCCTCAGGTGAGCGCCTCGACCATCCCGCCCGAGGAGCTCGACCGGCTCACCGACGACATCGTGGCGGCGCTCAAGTCCGTCTACGACCCGGAGATCCCGGCCGACATCTACGAGCTCGGCCTGATCTACCGGGTCGACATCGCGGACGACCGCGCCGTGGCGATCGACATGACCCTGACGGCGCCCGGCTGCCCGGTGGCCGGCGAGATGCCCGGCTGGGTCGAGAACGCCGTCGCGGCGGTGCCGGGCGTCACCGGCTGCTCGGTCACGATGGTGTTCGATCCGCCCTGGGACCAGAGCCGGATGTCGGACGAGGCCCGCATTGCCCTCGACATGTGGTGACGCCTGCGCGCCCCGAGCCCGCCGGCCAGAGGCCCGCGAGGCCTTCGCCCGGGGACCCCGGCCAAGCGCCGCGCGGCCGCGGGTGGACCGGGGGCCGGCGGATGCTTATCTTAAGCGATGTAGGATCACCCTCAACCGCCCGGGCCTTGAACCCGGCCGTCGGAGAGCAGGTTTCATGGCACCGAGCTTCAAGGTGATGTCGCTGACCGAGGCCGCTGCGGAGCGGCTCAAGGGCATCATGGCGGACGCCGAGCGTCCCATCGCGGGCCTGCGGGTCGGCGTCAAGAACGGCGGCTGCGCCGGCATGAGCTACACGATGGAGTACGCCGAGGAGCGCCGGGCCGGGGAGGACGTGGTCGAGGATCGCGGCGTGCGGGTCTTCATCGACCCGAAGGCCCTGCTGTTCCTGCTCGGCACCGAGATGGACTTCCAGAGCACGAAGCTGTCCTCGCAGTTCGTGTTCAACAATCCGAACCAGACCTCGGCCTGCGGCTGCGGCGAATCCGTGGCCATCACGCCGGTGGACCCGGCGCGCCTCCAGGCGGCGGACGCCTGAGGCGCCGTCAGGCGACGTCGGTCAAGTCGGCGGCCGGGGCGGTGTCGTCCACCACCCGGTTGCGGCCGGCGCGCTTGGCCGTGAACATGCAGTGGTCGGCGCGCTCCAGGAGCGAGACGGCGGTGTCGCCGCGGCGGTAGGCGGCGAGGCCGATCGACACCGTGACGCGGCCGAGGGACTCGCCCGTCGAGCGCTTCACGAGCTCGCGGCCCATGACGCTGGCGCGGACCTTCTCGGCGACCGCGCGGGCCGCGACGCGGTCGCTGTCGGGCAGGATGATGCCGAACTCCTCGCCGCCGAAGCGCGCGATCGTGGTGCGCGGCTCGACCGTCTCCCGCATGGTCAGGGCGACGAGGCGCAGGACCTGGTCGCCCGTGAGGTGGCCGTAGAGGTCGTTGAAGCGCTTGAAGTGGTCGATGTCGAGCACGATCAGGCAGGCCGGCTGGCCCTGCACTGCCGCGTGGTCGACGACCTTGCGCAACATCTCCTCGAAGTGCTTGCGGTTGCCGATGCCCGTGAGCGGATCGGTGAGGGACTCGACCCGCACCGCCTCGAGCGACTCGCGCAGGCCCTCGATCTCGTTGCGGCTCTCGCGCATGCGGGCCTCGAGGGTCCGGTTGTTGGCCGAGACGTCCCGGGTCGTCACCACGAGGGAGGAGACGATCTCGCGCACCCGGGCGCGGTTCACCGCCGGCGCCGCCAGGTCCTGCGTGAAGGCCCGCAGGGAGGCGCCGTAGCGGGCCGTGGAGCCGAGGGCGGCCTCGAGCATCTCCATGATCTGGTCGATCTCGGACAGGACGTTGGCGCTCGCCCGCTCGGTCTCCGAGGCGAGCCGGCGCCCCTCGATGTAGGTCTCGTAGAGCTGATCGATGCTGCCGTCGTTCAGCGCGCCCTGTTCCGTGGTGACGCGCTTCACCGCCTCGTTGAGCAGAGGCTGAAGCCCCGCAACGTACGTGTACCAGACGGCGTAGCTGCGCGGGGATGCCGACGAGCCGTACGACTTCATCAGCTCGATCGCCCGCTGACCGAACAGAAAGCTCCGGTCTGTCTCGCTCCTCGACAGATCGCTCATCCGGCTTCTCCCTGCCCGGCGCGCCGCGAAGTGGCGCCGGCCCACCCGCTCCTGGGTAAGCAGCCGGGGTGGAAAAGCCGTTAAGACTGCGCGGCCGGCCCGGGCCGGCCGCGAGAGATTTCGCTCTACTCGCCGTCCTTGCGCTTCTTGAGCACGACGGGGCGCAGCAGGAAGGCCGGGACGTGCGTGCCGAGTCCGACCTCGGCGTCCGGCACGGCGTCGTCCTCGCGCTGGCGCGACCGGCCGCGATCCTCGCGCCGGGGGGAGGGGACACGCTCGTCGGCCCGGTGCTCGCGGCGGGGGGCGGGCGGGCGCTCGTCGGCCCGGTGCTCGCGCACCCGCGGCGTCTCCGGGGCCCGGCGGGCCGCCGGGGCCGGCACCGGGACGGGAGCCGCCGGCTCCTCGCTGCGCACGCCCCGGCGGCTGCG
>NZ_KZ984640.1 GCF_003574465.1 Methylobacterium crusticola | reverse complement strand
GAGCCGCCCGACCGCCGCGCGCCGCGCCGGCCGGGCGCGGCTCCGGCCCCGGGGCGCCCGACGGGCCCGCCCGGCCCCGGGGAAGCCGGAACGCGCCCTCCCCGGCCGTCAGGTCCAGTAGAGGAGCCGTGCGGCCGGGAGCCGTGCGGCGAGCCGCCCGGTGATGTGCCGGCGCATCTCGCTCATCAGGTCCTTCGGCAGGACGTACTTGACCGATCCGAACTTGGTGAACTTGCGCGCGCGCTCGTCCTCCCGCATCGCGAGGCCGGACCCCGGATACCAGCCCTCCAGCACCGTCTTCGACCCCGGCGTGAAGCGGTGCGTGATGAGTTCGGCGGTGAGGTCGAGGTCCGGCACGCCGTCGAGCGCCGCGGCGGCCTCGGCGATCAGGGCGTCGTAGGCCTGCCGCCAGTCCTCGACCGGCAGGATCGGCGCGACCGTGAGCCCGACCGGGTAGCCCGCGAGGGCGACCGCCCGCATCGCCGCGAAGCGCGCCGCGAGGGGCGCCGTGCCGCCCTCGTAGCGGGCGGCCGCCCGCGCATTGACCGAGAACCGGATGCGCGTGTTGCGCCCGTGGGGCAGCCCGAGCAGGGGCTCGACCGCGGCGAACTTCGTGGTGAAGCGCAGCTGCACGGGCGCCTCCCAGGCGCCGAAGAAGCGGATCGCCTCCGAGAGCGAGCCGGTCAGGTGCTCGATGCCGAGCGGATCGGTGTAGCAGGAGCACTCGAAGGTCGTCCCCTCGTGGGCCCGCTCCTCCTGCGCGGAGGTGATCCGCCCGCTGCCGGCATAGGACCGCAGGGTGGCGAGGATCTCGCCGAGATTGGCGTAGACCCGCGTCACGGGCGGACCCGCGAGCGAGCCCGCCAGGTAGCAGTACTGGCAGTGGGCCGGGCAGCCCTCCGCGAGGTCGACGCGCCAGTCGGCGCTCGGCGGGATCGGCTGGAGCTTCAGCCTGGTGGGCGGCGCGACGACGAGCGCGAGGGTGTTCTTGGCCTCGACGTAGGCCCGCCGCGGATCCTCGGGGCGCAGGCCCGTGAGGCGATTGCTCCTCAGCCGCTCGACGGGCAGGCCGAGCGCCTCGAGCCGGCCCGCCATCGCGCGTCCGTGGGCGTGGTCGAGGGCGGCCGGGGTGACGAGCACCCGGCGCGGGCGCCACAGGCGCGCGGGGGACGGGGTCGGCGGGGCGTGGACGTTCATGCCGACGAACGCTGGTGCGCCGATCCGGGATCCCGCCCCGATCGTCGCGCCGGGCGGCCCCTCGGCCCCGAGGATGCCGGCCCGGCGATCCATCTCCATCAAACGCATGACGCCTGCGGCGTGGTCTTCCCTGTACTCAGGACAGAGGACCGCATCGATTGTGTCGCCCGGACGAGGATTGTCGCAATGGCGAAGTACGAGGGCGCAACCTGGAAACCGATTTCGGCAAATTTTAACAAAGGGCGACGGCAGAGTCCGACCAAGGGGCTCATCTTGCACATTACCGACGGCGCCCTCAACAAAAAGACAGGCATCAGAACACCGCCCTCGCTTGCCGGATTGTATTCTACCTTCAACAATAAAGCGCACAAAGCGTCAGCACACTTCGGCGTCAATAAAGACGGCGAGATGTGGCAATTCATCGACACCGACGATCGGGCCTGGTCGGTCGACGGCGACACGATCGACGCGCACTGGGTCAGCATCGAGAACATCGCGGTTCCCGGCGACACGTTGACCGAGGAGCAGATCATGGGCTGCGCCGGCCTGATGTACTGGCTGAACCAGACCTACGATTCCCCGATCAAGATGGCGGTCGGCAAGAGCGACAGCGGCATCGCCTACCACGCGCTGTTCCAGCGCGGGCACCCGGCCTGCCCGGGGTTCCCGGTGATCAGCCTGATCCCGCGGATCTGCGCGAGCGCGGTCCTGGGCTTCTGACGCGCGGCCGGGGCCCCGGCGCCGCGCCGGCAGGGGCACGTCGGCCTGCTCGTCGTACCGGCAGCCGGCGTTGATCAGTTGCCCGATGGGTGACCTCAGGTTCACGGAGCATGCGCCGGCGGCGGCGAGCGCCCCGGGGGCCCGCGCAAGGTCGCCGTGCGACCAGTCCCGCAGCCCGGCGGGCCGGTCCCGCCCGACGGATCGATCGCACGCGGAGGTGTCGTCGCCAGACCTCCTGCCGACGGGATATGCCGGCCCGGCGCCGGCGCGTCGCGCGCAGGCGGCCGGCGGGAGCGCCGGGCGCAGGGCCGGGGGCGGTCCGCCACTCTCTCCTCGGGCGAGCCCGCGTCGATCCTGGTCTACGTACTACTCACGATATCGAATCATCTTTACGAATTCTCTCTTAGGTTGCATTCTGCCGGGCAGGGCAAATCAGGTGAGAGCCGTGATGGCGACGATCCACGTTCTGGACCCCGTGACCGGGCGAGTGGTGCGCGTGGAGGTTCCGGAGGGACCGCCCCGGGAGCCCTGAGGACCGCCCGGACCGGTCCGGGCTCCCCGCCGGCTCACACCCCCAGATACGCCGCCGTCACCTCCGGGTTGCGGGCGACCTCGGCGGCCTCGCCCTGGAGGCGGATGCGGCCGGTCTCCAGCACGTAGGCGTAGTCCGCGATGGCGAGCGCCGCGCTGGCGTTCTGCTCCACGAGGAGGATGGTGCGGCCCTCCGCCCGCAGGGAGGCGATGATGGCGAAGATCTCCTCCACGATGAGGGGCGCGAGGCCCATGGAGGGCTCGTCGAGGAGGAGCAGCACGGGCTCGGCCATGAGCGCCCGGCCCATGGCCAGCATCTGCTGCTCGCCGCCCGAGAGGTAGCCGGCCTGCTGGCGCAGGCGCTCGCCGAGCCGCGGGAAGCGCGCCACCACCGCCTCCTGGCGGCGCGCCGCCTCCGGGGTCGCGACGTGGTAGGCGCCGAGCCGGAGGTTCTCGGCCACCGTCATGTTGGCGAAGACCTGGCGGCCCTCCGGCACCTGCACGATGCCGCGGCGCGCGATGCGGTGGGCGGCCTCGCCGGCGATCTCGACGGTCTCGCCGTGGCTCCAGCGCACGCTGCCGGCCCGGGGCTTCATCAGCCCGGAGAGGCTGCGCAGGATCGTGGTCTTGCCGGCGCCGTTCGAGCCGATCAGCGACACGATGCTGCCGCGCTGGACCGCGAGCCCGATCCCGTGGACGACGTCGGCGCGGGCGTAGCCGAGGCGCAGGCCCTCGACGCTGAGGAGCGCGGTCACGGGGCGGTCCCCCGGCTCTGCGGGACCGCCCTCGGGCCCGCGTCGTGGCCGCCGGTGCCGAGATAGGCCTCGATCACCGCCGGATGGGCGCGCACCTCGGCGGGCGTGCCGTCGGCGATGCGGCGGCCGAAGTTCAGGACCGTCAGGCGGTCGCACAGGCTCATCACCAGGGGCATGTCGTGCTCGACGAGGAGCAGGGTCAGGCCGCGCTCGTCGCGCAGGCGCCGGAGCAGGCCGAGCAGCGCGTGCGTCTCGGCCGGGTTCATGCCGGCGGCCGGCTCGTCGAGCAGCACGAGGCGCGGCTCGCAGGCGAGCGCCCGGGCGATCTCGAGCCGGCGCTGGTCGCCGTAGGCGAGGTCGCCGGCGCGGGTCCCGGCGGCCTCCGCGAGGCCCACGAAGGCGAGGAGGTCGCGGGCCCGGGCCTTGGCGGCGCGCTCCTCGGCCCGGAAGGCCGGGCTGCGCACGAGGATGCCCCAGCCCGCCGTCAGCCGGGTGTGCAGGCCCGTCATCACGTTCTCGAGCACCGTCATCTCGGAGAAGACGCGGATGTTCTGGAAGGTGCGGGCGAGCCCGAGGGCGGTGCGGCGGTAGGGCGGCAGGCCGTCGAGGGCGCGCCCGTCGAGGCGCACGCTGCCGGCGCTCGGCGCGAGCACGCCCGAGACGAGGTTGAACAGCGTGGTCTTGCCGGCGCCGTTCGGGCCGATCAGGCCGTGCACCGTGCCCTCCGCGACCGCGAAGTCGACCGCGTCGACGGCGACGAGGCCCTGGAAGCGGCGCGTCAGGCCCTCGACGGCGAGGAGCGGGCCGGTGGGGGGAGGCGTGGCCATGGGTCAGCCGGTCCGGGCGATGCGCCACGGCAGGATGCCGCGGGGCATGAACAGCACGGCCAGCACGATGATGAGGCCGTTGACCATCAGGCGGAAGTCGGCGAGCGGGCGCAGCACCTCGGGCAGCAGCGTCAGGATGGTGGCGCCGAGCACCGGCGCGAGGGGCGAGCCGATGCCGCCCAGCAGGGCGTAGCTCAGGATCGTCACCGCGGCCTCGAACCCGTACTCGTTGGGGCCGATGAACGAGGAGACGTGGGCCGAGAGGCAGCCGGCGACGCCCGCCATGGCGGAGGACGCCACGAGGGCGGTCAGCCGGTAGCGGGGCAGGTTCACGCCCATGACGCCGGCCGCCGCCTCGTCCTCGCGCATCGCCTCCATGGCCCGGCCGACCCGCGAGCGCGCCACCAGGGTCAGGCCGGCGAGCAGGACCGCCAGCGTGCCGTAGATGGCGCCGACGCCGCCCCGCTCCGGGATGCCGGAGAGCCCGAGGGCCCCCCCGGCGTAGTCCCAGTTGAGGAAGACGATGCGGGTGATCTCGCCGAGCCCGATCGTCGCGATGGCGAGGTAGACGCCGGTGAGCCGCAGCGTCGGCCCGCCGACCACGAGGGCGAGGAGCGCCGGCACCGCCGCCGCGGCGGCCATCGACAGGGCGAACGGCGCGCCGAACTTCACCGAGAGCAGCGCCCCCGTGTAGGCGCCGACGCCCATGAAGGCCGCCTGGCCGAGGGAGAGCTGGCCCACCGCCAGCACCACGTAGACCGAGAGCGCCAGGATGCCGTTGACCCCGATGCCGTGGATCAGGCTCTGGTAGGTCCAGTAGAAGTCGTCGAGGGCTTCCCACATGGCGGCTCTCAAGCCCGCTTGGCGGCGGCGCGGCCGAACAGGCCGAGGGGGCGGAACCACAGGGTGGCGACGAGGAGCGCGAAGGCGATCATGTCCTTGAGGGTCGACGAGAGGTAGGCGGCGGTCAGCACCTCGGCGAGGCCGAGCAGCAGGCCGGCGAGCAGCGCCCCGCGCAGGTCGCCGAGGCCCCCCACGATGATGACCGCGAAGCCGCGCAGCATCATGTGCTCGCCCATGAAGGGCTGGATGGCGTTGAAGTTGAGGCCCACCAGGACGCCGGCCGCGCCCCCGATGGCGCCCGACAGGAACGACACCACCCGCAGCATCAGGGCGCCGTTGATGCCCATGAGGGCGGCGGCGTCCGGGTTCTCCGCCACGGCCCGGATGGCGAGGCCGAGGCGCGAGCCGCGCACCAGGGCCAGCAGGGCGACGACGAGGACGAGGGCCGCGCCGAAGATCAGCACCTGCGTGCCGCCGATCCGGACCGCGCCGAGGCTGTAGGCGCCGCCGTCGAACACGCCCGCCGGGAAGCGGCGGATCTCGGTGCCGAGGGCCGCCGCCATGCCGGCGTAGAGGAAGAGCGTGGCGCCGAGCGTCACCATCAGGGAGGCGAGCTCCGGCGCCTTGGCCTTGCGCAGGCGGGTGAGCAGGAGGGTGTCGACCGCAACCGCGAGCACGCCGGCGACCGCGGCGCCGAGGGGCAGCGCGGCCCAGATCGGCAGCCCGAGCCCCTGCGTCGACCACAGGGCCGCGAAGGCGCCGAGCGCGAAGTAGACCCCGTAGGTGAGGTTGATGACGCCCATCACGCCGAACATCAGCGTGAAGCCGATGGCGAAGAGGGCGTAGGTCGCGCCGAGGACGACGCCGTTGACGAGCTGCTGCTCAAGCATGGGGGTTCAGGGATCACGGGGGCTCNCGGGTCCGCCGCGGGCCCTGCCCCGCCGCGGGCGGGCCCGTCCGCGGCGGGGCAGGGCCCGCGCCGCCGGCAAGGGAGGACGCACGGCGCGCGTCGGGGCCCCCTCCCCGCCCGCCGGGACGGGGGGCGGCCCGGAGACCCCGCCGGGCGGGCGTCCGCCCTATTGTAGCAGCTGGAACTTGCCGCCCTTCATCACCAGCACCACGACGCCCGAGGTGTCGGCCGGGTCGCGGGTGTCGGAGAACGAGAACGGCCCCATGACGCCGCTGTACTTCACCTTGACGAGCGCGTCCTTGATCTTCTCGGAATCGGGCGCGCCGGCCGCGTCGATCGCCTTGGCGACGATGTGCAGCGTGTCGTAGGCCTGGGCCGCGAACTGGTCGGGCAGGTCGCCGCCGTACTTGTCCTTGAAGGCCGCCACGAAGGCCTGGTTGGCGGCGTCCGGCTTGCCGACGAACCAGGGGCTGCCCACCAGGGTGCCGTCGGCGGCCGCGCCCGCGATGTCGCCGAGCTTGGGCGAGTTCAGGCCGTTGCCCCCGATGAAGAACACCTTCGGGTCGATGCCGAGCTGGCGGGCCTGGAGCTCGACGCCGGAGGCCGCCTCGACGAGCGCCGACAGCACGATCGCGTCCGGGTTCAGGGCCTTGATCTTGGTGAGCTGGGCCGAGAAGTCGGAATCCTTCGAGCCGAACGTCTCGGTGGTCAGCGTCTCGATGCCGAGCTTGTCGAGCGCGGCCTTCATCACGTCGTAGGCCGACTTGGTGAAGGCGTCGTCGTTGCCGTACATCACGGCGACGCGCTTGATGCCGAACTTCTGCTGCGCCGTCCTGAGCGTGACCGGGATCACGTCGGATTCCGGCAGCGAGGTGCGGAAGACGTAGGGGCCGATCGCCGTGATGCCGTTGGCGGTGGTCGAGGTGCCGACGATCGGGACCTTGCGCTCGTTGGCGACGGGGCCGGCGGCGAACATCTCGTTCGACAGGGTGGGGCCGAGGATCAACGGCACCTTGTCGCGGCCGATGAGCTTGCGGGCGGCGTTGAGCGCCTGCTCCTTGGCGCCGGCCGAATCCTCGTACGCGATGGCGAGCGGCCGGCCGCCGAGCACGCCCCCGGCCTTGTTGATGTCGGCGAGCGCGAGGTCGAAGCCGCGCTGGATCGCGATCCCGTAGCGGCTGTTCGGCCCGGTCAGGATCTCGATCGCCCCGAGCTTGACCGGCGTCCTGTCCTGCGCCTGCGCGCCCGTCAGCGCCCCCCCGACCAATGCCGCCGCCAGCAGCATCCTCCTCGACACCGACCGCATCCGAATCCTCCTCACGCCGTCCGTCTTCTGGTTGGGCCGCCGACGCGCTCCACGGGAGACCTGCCCGGCGCACCCGAAGCGTCGGGATTTACGCTGGACCGACGCTGCCTTAGAGCACCGGAGGGCGCCGGTAAATCGCTTCCGGGCGGCGGTGAGTGCGCAAACGCGGCCGAAACCGGCCTGCGGGCGCCCGGACGCGCGAACGGCCCCGGGGGACGGGGCCGTCGGGACGCCGGAGGATCGGGGGCGGCGGGCCCCGGGGCGGACCCGCCGGCGGGAGAACCCGTGCGCGGGAAAAACCCGTCAGAGCGCGCGGTCGAAGCGCAGCTCGCCGGCCTGGCTCTTGATCACGAGCTGCGAGCCGACGATGTCCCACTGCCCGGAGGTGCGCAGGGCGGTGAAGAACTGCATCTCGGCGCTGCCGACGGCCTTGTCGCAGTTGCGCTTCGTCAGCGCGAGGGGGCCGACCGCGAGGTGCTGCTCCTTGAGCGGGAAGGCCGTGGCCGCGAACGTGTTGCAGCCGCCGAAGCCGCGGGCGCGGTACTGCTTGTCGATGATGAAGCTGGGGCGCTCGGTGCCGGGGAACGGCTTGCCGTTCAGGCTGACGGCGGTCCAGGTCGAGTCGAGCGGGAAGATCTTCTCCTGCGCCTTGGTGGGCGGGATGTACTGCTTCTGCTCCGACTTGTCGCGGTTCTTCTGGCCGTAGCCGAGCATCGCCTGCGCCGACGCCTGCGTGGCAGACGCCACAAGCGCGACCGCACCGGCCGCCACCGCAACCCGCATCGCCTTCATCGCATTCCCCATCGTGCCTTTAGTCTTGGGCGGCACTCTAGGGAGGGCGTCACGGAGCGGCAACCCTGGCGGGCGGGCGCGTCCTCGCGGCGGCGCCGCCAAGCTCAACTCTCTCGATGACTGTTGTAATTTTGCAGCAAGCTTGGCCGTAAGCGCAATTCGGCCCGCGAAAGCTTGCGGCAGCGGCTCCAGCGCCGGCAACGAATGGGGAGCCGCGTCGTTAGAGACCGTGCCCGGCGCGTCGGCCGGCACGGCGGGACACGGCACGGGGGTCGAGCAGGTGAACGGCGCAGACGACATCACGGCGGCGCAGGTGCGCCGGGCACGGGAGCTCCTGGGCTGGTCGGAGGCGGACCTGGCCCTGCGCGCCAACGTCGACGCGGAGGCCATCCGCAGCTTCGAGGCGGACCGCTACCCGCCCTCGCGCGAGCAGCGCGGGGCGATCCGCGGCGCCCTCCAGGCGGCGGGCATCGCCTTCACGGACGGCGGCACCCCGGACGCCCGGCTGCGCCGGCAGGACGAGCCCGGCGACGGCATCCATCCCGACGAGCTCACCACCGAGAACGACCGCTGAGGCGCCCCGTCAGGCCGGGCGCAACGCGAAGGCCTTGAGGTCGAAGGCCGGGTCGGCCACGGCCTCGGGCTCGGGCGTCAGGCCGGTCTGGAGCAGCCGGCGGGCGATCATGTGGTCGCCGGCGCGGTTGAGCGACTCGACCCCGACGAGCCGGTCGCCCCGGTAGCAGAACACCGACACGCCCCCGGCATCCGCCGCCCCGCGCCGCACCGCCCGGTCGTGGGGCATGCAGAGCCCGGCGATCTGGAGCTTGAGCGGGCCCTGGTCGCTCCAGAACCACGGCACCGCCGTGTAGGCGGCGGGCCGGCCGGTGAGGCGGGCCGCGACGCAGCGGGCCCCGTCGACGGCGTTCTGCACCGATTCGAGCCGCACCCGGGCGCCCTCGGCGTGCGGGGACGGGTGGGCCGCGCAGTCGCCGATCGCCGAGACGGCGGGATCGTCCGTGAGCAGCATCGCGTCGACCGCGATCCCGTTGGCGACGGGGAGGCCCGCCGCCTCGGCGAGGTCCTGGTTGGGCAGCACCCCGATGCCGACGAGGACGAGGTCGGCCGGGACCGTGCGCCCGTCCCGGGTGACGACGCCGGCGGCGCGGCCCTCGCCCTCGATCGCCGCCACCGCGGCGCCGAACAGGAAGCGCACGCCGGCCGCGGCGTGCGACGCCTCGATCAGAGCCGCCATGCCGGGGGAGACCGAGCGCGAGAGGGGCCGGTCCAGCCCCTCGATCACCGTGACGGCGATGCCCTTCTGGGCGCAGACCGCCGCGAATTCGAGCCCGATGAAGCCCGCGCCCACCACCGCCACGGCCGCGACGCCGGCGAGGACCGTCCTCAGCGCCTCGGCGTCCGCGAGCGTGCGCAACTGGTGCACGCCCGGCAGGTCGGCCCCCGGCACCGGCAGGGGCCGGTTGCGCGAGCCGGTCGCGAGCACGAGGTGGTCGTAGGGCAGCGTGTCCCCGCAGGCGAGGCCGACGCGGCGGTCGCGCCGGTCGATCGCGACCGCGCGCGTCCCGGCCCGCACCGCGATGGCGTGCTCGGCGTAGTAGGCCTCGGGCCGCAGCGCGAGGCCCGCCGCGTCGGTCTTGCCCAGCATGTAGGCCTTCGACAGGGGCGGCCGCCCGTAGGGCAGGCCCGGCTCGTCGCCCACGAGGGTGACCGGCCCCCTGTAGCCGCCCTCGCGCAGGGAGGCTCCGAGCTGAAAGCCGGCCTGGCCGGCGCCGACGACCACGATGCCATTCATGCGGAGGGACATACCCCGGAAGCGCAACCGGCGTCGAGCTTGCGGGAAATCAGTTGCCTTAGCAACCGATTTCCCCGGGGCGGGCCGGGTGCCGGCCCGGATCCCCGTCCCGGTGCCGCGGGCGGTGTTCCGCCGACGTGGACGCGGGTTCGTCGCGGGCCCCGCGGCCCGCCCGGAGGCTCGGCGCCGTCGCGGCTTCGACCCCGGGGGAGCGCGGCCCTAGGGCGCCTGCGCGGCCAGCACCGCCTCGCTGCGGATATCCTCGGTGAGCCGCGCCTTGAGGCGCGAGAATTCCGGGCTCGTCTTGATCGTGTAGTGGCGCGGGTGGCCGAGATCGACCGGCACGTCGGCCTTGATGCGCCCGGGCCGGGCGGTCATCACGATCACCCGCGAGGCCATGAAGATCGCCTCCTCGATGTCGTGGGTGACGAAGATCACGGTCTTGCGCTCGCGCTCCCAGATGCCGAGGAGGAGCTCCTGCATCAGGCCGCGGGTCTGGTTGTCGAGGGCCCCGAAGGGCTCGTCGAGGAGCAGGATGTCGGGGTCGTTGGCGAGGGCGCGCGCGATGGCGGTGCGCTGCTGCATGCCGCCCGAGAGCTGCTTGGGGTAGTGGCCCTCGAAGCCCCGCAGGCCGACCTTGTCGAGGAACGCCGCCACGACCTCCCGGCGCTCCCCCGCCGGCACGCCGCGCTCGCGCAGGCCGAAGGCGACGTTCTCCGCCACGGTCAGCCACGGGAACAGGGTGTAGGACTGGAACACCATGCCGCGGTCGGGCCCGGGCCCGCGGACCTCGCGCCCCTCGACCAGGACCCGGCCGGCGCTCGGCCGGTCGAGCCCGGCGACGATGCGCAGGAGCGTCGACTTCCCGCAGCCCGAGGGCCCCAGGATGGTGATGAAGTCGTTCTTGGCGACGCTGAGGGCGGTCGGGTCGAGGGCGCGCACGGGCGCGCGCCCGCCGCTGCCGGGAAAGACCCGCGCCACGCCCTCGATCGACACCTCGGCGGGGGCCGCCGTCACGCGAGCTTCCAGGGGAACAGCAGCCGGTTGGCGCCCTTGAACAGGAAGTCCGAGACGAGGCCGATGAGCCCGATCACGATGATGCCGAAGATGATCTGGCCGGTCGCCAGGAGCGCCTGGCTCTCGATGATCATGTGGCCGATGCCCGACGACGACCCGATGAGCTCGGCCACGATGACGTAGGTCCAGGCCCAGCCCAGCACCAGCCGCAGGGTCTCGGCGATGTCCGGGGCGGTGGCCGGCAGGAGCACGCGGCGGATGATGCCGGCGTCGCCCGCGCCGAGCGTGTAGGCCGCCTCCACGAGGTCGCGCCGGACGCCCCCGACCGTGACGGCGATCATCAGGATGATCTGGAACACCGAGCCGATGAAGATCACGAGCAGCTTCTGGGTCTCGCCGATGCCGGCCCAGAGGATCAGGAGCGGCACGAAGGCGGAAGCCGGCAGGTAGCGGGCGAAGGACACGAAGGGCTCGAGGAACGCCTCCACGGGCTTGTAGGCCCCCATCAGGACGCCGACCGGCACCGCCACCAGGGCGGCCAGCACGAAGCCGCCGAGCACGCGCCAGACCGTGACGCCGATGTCGGACAGGAAGCCGAACCGCGTCACGAGGAGCCAGCCGTCCTGCACCATGGTGAGCGGGTCGGCCAGGAAGGTCCCGGGCACGAACCCGCCGAGCGTCGCGGCGGCCCAGGCCGCCACGAACAGGACGAAGAAGCCGAGGCCCAGGACGATCCGGGGCCCGCGCCCGATCGGCTGGAGCGGGCGCAAGGCCTGCACGGGGTCCCTCACTTCACGTAGCGGTCGTCCATGAGGCTCGCGATGTCGGGCTTCTGCTTGATCACCCCGATCTCGAGCAGCAGGTCGGCCGCCTCGGCGGAGAACTTCTGGATCTCGCCGGCGAAGAACGCCTTGTTGGCGGCCCGGTCCTGCCAGCGCAGGAACTTGGCGGAGTTGCCGAAGGCCTCGCCGGTCTGCTTCACGTCCGCGCCCATGGTCTCGTAGGCCTTGGCCGGGTCCCTGGCGATCAGGTCGAGCGCCTCGAAGTAGCTCTCGGCGAGCGCCTTGCCGGCCTTCGGGTTCTGGTCGAGGAAGTCCGGCGTGCAGCCGACCGTGTCCATCACCATCGGGTAGTCGAGGGTGGTGGCGATGATCCGGCCCGCCTGGGGCGCCGCCCGCACCGAGGACAGGTAGGGCTCGTACGTCATGGCGGCGTCGTTCTGGCCGGCGATGAAGGCCTGGGCGGCGGGGCCGGGCTCCAGGTTGACCACCTTGACGTCCTTCAGGGACAGGCCGTTCTGCTTGAGCATCCAGGCCAGCCCGAAATACGGCGAGGTGCCGGGCACGGAGGCCGCCACGGTCCTGCCCTTCAGGTCCTTGATGGCGGCCACGTCGTTGCGCACCACGAGGCCGTCGGCGCCGTAGGACTTGTCGAGCTGGAAGATCTGCTTCGTCGGCACGCCGTTGGCGTTCCACGCCACCCAGGTCTCGACCGTGGTGGCGGCGCATTGCACGTCGCCGGAGCGGATCGCGAGGTGGCGGCTGGCCTGCGGGATCTTCTTGATGGTGACGTCGAGGCCGTTCTTCTTGAAGAGGCCGGCCTCCTTGGCGAGGGTGAGCGGCGCGAACCCGGTCCAGCCGCTGATCCCGATCGTCACCTTCGTGTCCTCGGCCCTGGCGGGCGCCGCCGCCAGAACGGACGCGACCACCAGCCCAGCGGCAACCGCCCTCATGACCCTCTCCCGGCACAGCCTCGCGAGAGGCCTTTGGTAGCGTCGGGGCACGATTTTGTATAGACATATTAGCGGGCAATCTGCCCGCCGAACCGGCACGGGACACGCCCTCGTCGGCCCGCGCCGAGGAGCGCCCGGCGCGTCGCCGGTGCCGACGCGGTGACGGCATCCCGGAGACCCGACACGACCCGTCCCCCGCGCCGCGCCGTGGGGGTCCGCCGGCCGCAGCGCGCATCGGCGGCGCGGGCGCGGCGGCGTGCGGGCGCCGGGGCTGGAAGGTCGGAATCGTCGCCCGGGGCCGGGTTCTTCGAGGGGCGGGGTCTTCGAGGGGCTGGACCTCGGGGGTTCCGGGCCGACGCCGCCGACGCGGGAGGCCCCGTCGCAAGGCCGCCGGCGGGACCGCGGGCGGCGCTGCCCGCGGCCCGGCACGAGGGGCGGCGCCCGGATCGAGCCCCTCGAGGCCCGCCCTCGGGTCCGGCCGGGCCCGCCCCGCCGGTCCTCAGGCCAGGGGCATCTCGAGCACGAACAGGGCGCCCGGATGGCCGGGCTCGGCGCTGAGGCGGCCGTCGAGCTGGCGGGTGAGGCTGTTGATGATCTTCAGGCCGAGGCTGCGCTGGCGCGCATGCACGTCGAAATCACCCGGCAGGCCGATGCCCTCGTCGCGCACGGCGAGGCGCAGCCGGCCCTCCTGCACCGCGACCGTGACCCGGACCGCGCCGGCCCCGTCCGGGTAGGCGTACTTGACGGCGTTGGTGACGAGCTCGGTGACCATCAGGCCGATGGGGATGGCCTGGTCGGCGCTGATCACCCGCGCGTCGGCCTCGCAGTGGAGCGCGTGCCCGGGCGCCTCGTCCTGGAGCTTGGCCACGAGCTCGCGCACGAAGTCCGACAGCTCGACCGTGCCGGGATGCAGGCCGCGCCAGAGGTGGTCGTGCACCTGGGCCACGGTGGCGATGCGGGCGCCCGCGTCCTCGAGGGCGTGGCGGACCTCGTCCGAATGGGCGTCGCGGGCCTGGAGCCGCAGCAGCCCCGCCACCACGCCGAGGCTGTTCTTGACCCGGTGGCTCATCTCGCGGGCGAGGAGCGCCTGGTGGTCGAGGGCGTCGCGCAGGCGGGCATCGCCCTGGTGGCGCTCGACCGCGATGCCGACGAGGCCCGCGAAGCCGGCGAGGAAGTCCAGGTCGGCGCGGTCGAAGCCGGAGCCCTCGGCGCCCCCGACCTCCAGCACGCCGTAGGCCCGGCGGCTCTCGTCGCCGAGGGCGATCGGCACGTTGACGGCGTGGCGGATGCCCGCGCCGGCGAGCAGGTCGGGCATCCGGAAGCGCTCGCCCTCGACGAGGTCGTTCGCCAGCACCCCGGCCCCGGTGCGGAAGGCGTAGGAGGCGGGCGTGGTCTCGTCGCCCGCCGGGAAGCTCGCCCCGACGGTGCCGGGCTGTCCCCCGACGCCGGCCCGGATCAGGAAGGCGTGGTCCTGCGGCCGGTACTCCAGGATGTGGCAGCAGGGCGCGCCCAGGCCCTCGGCGCAGCAATCGCTCGCGCGCTGGAGCAGCCAGTCGAGGTCGCGGGTCTGGAGCGCCATGCGGGCGAACGCCCCGAGCAGCGCCTGCTGCCGCAGCCGGTAGGGCAGCTCGGCCCGGCCGGACCCGGCCTCCGCCTCGCGCAACGACGCCTCACTCGACATTCAGGCAGACTCGCAAGGCACGTGTGCCTCCCCGCGGGCACGGCTGGCTCCGCGGGACTCTTACGCCATCCTGCCCCCAGGACAAGCGGATGCGGCCCTCCCGGTGTCGCGGCGCGCCCGGGCCCACAGCGAAATCGGGCCGGCCTCAGAGCAGGCGGCGGCGGCGCTCGACGAGCTGGAGGATCATCGGGGTCAGGATGAGCTGCATCGCGAGGTCGAGCTTGCCGCCCGGGATCACGACGGAATTCGCCCGCGACATGAAGCTGCCGGCGATCATCGAGATCAGGTAGGGGAAGTCGATGCCCTTGGGGTCGCGGAAGCGGATCACCACCATCGACTCGTCGGCGGTCGGGATCCAGCGGGCGATGAAGGGGTTCGAGGTGTCGACCGTCGGGATGCGCTGGAAGTTGATGTCCGTGTTGGTGAATTGCGGGCAGATCGTGGTGACGTAGTCGGGCATCCGGCGCAGGATCACGTCGGTCACGGCCTCGGTGGAGTAGCCCCGCGCGTCCCGGTCGCGGTGCAGCTTCTGGATCCATTCGAGGTTGATCACCGGCACGACGCCGATCTTCAGGTCGGCGTGCTGGGCGACGTTGACCCGCGCGTTGGCGAGGGCCCCGTGGAGGCCCTCGTAGAACAGCAGGTCGGAATCCGGCGGAAACTCCTCCCAGGCCGAGAAGGTGCCGGGCTCCCCCTTCCAGCGCGCGGCGTCCCGGGCGTCGTGGATGTAGTGCCGGGTGCGGCCCGCGCCGGACTCGCCGTAGGCGCGGAACACCGCCTCCAGGGCGTCGAGGAGGTTCGCCCGCTCGCCGAAATGGCTCAGGGTCGGCTCCCGCGCCATGGCCTCGCGCATGGCGGCCCGGTCCATGGCGTGGAAGGCGTCGCCCTCGATGAAGACCGCCGTGACGCTCTCGCGCCGGAAGATCTGCTCGAAGGTGTTCTTGACCGAGGTGGTGCCGGAGCCCGAGGAGCCGGTCACCGAGATGATCGGGTGGCGGGCGGACATCGTCAGGCCCGCAGCAGGCCGCGGGGGGCGAATAGCGGCGAGCGCCCGGCGGCGTGGCGGCGCCCGTCGTGGTACTTGGCGAGGCAGTCCACCTCCCCGGCCGAGCCGAACGCGAACGGCGTGCGCCCGTGCAGGCCGGCGGGCGAGAGGTCGAGGACGGGCGTGCCGCGCCCGTCCGTGGCGGCCCCGCCCGCCGCCTCCATGAGGAGCGCGAGGGGGGCGGCCTCGTGGACGAGCCGCACGTGGCCCTCGGCCCGGCCCCGGCGCGCATCGGCCGGGCAGACGTGGAGGCCGCCCCGGCTCAGGATCCGCTGCGCCCCCGCCACCAGGGAGCCGCACCAGGCATGCGCGAAATCCCGGCCCCGCGGCCCGTCCGCGCCGCGGGCGCAATCCTCCGCGAAGGCGCGCACCGGCGCCTCCCAGTGCCGGCCCTGCGCCGCGTCGATGGCGTAACGGGGGCTCTCGGCGGGCAGCCGCACCCCGTCCCGGACCAGCCGGAAGGCGTCCTCCCGGGGATCGAGGGCGAAGATCCGCACGCCCGCGCCGCCGGTGAGGGCGAGGAGCGTGCGGGGCCCGTAGGCGGCGAAGCCCGCCGCCACCTGCACCCGCCCGGGGGCCAGGAAGGCCGCCCCGGGACCGGGTCCGGCGGCCGGGCGCAGCGCGAAGATCGTCCCGGCCGGCATGTTGTCCGCGAGGGCGTCGGCGCCCTCGAGGGCCGTGAGGGCGAGGGCGAGGGGGGCGCCCGGCGCGCCCGGCTCGGGCGCCTCCCGGTCCCGCCAGGCGACCGCCGCGACGGCCGCGTCCCGCAGCGCCGCGCCGAGGTGCCGGCGCGCCGCCGCCG
>NZ_QOWC01000195.1 GCF_003574465.1 Methylobacterium crusticola | reverse complement strand
CCGGCGCGGCCGCGACGGACGGCGGCGCCCTGGCCCGCACCCTCGCGGACCTCCTGCGCGCCGACGACGGGGCGGCCCCCGACGTCGCACCCGGCGTCACCCTCGGCGGCGTCGCACCCGACGGCGACGCCGTCCCGCGCGGGACCTCCGACGGCGAGGCGGTCCGCGGCGACGGCACCCTGCGGGTGGACGCGGCCCGGGTCGATGCCCTGGTGGTCCTGGCGGGCGAGCTCGTGGCGGCCCGCAGCGCGCTCGGCCACGTCGCGGCCCGCGCCCAGGACGCGGACGCGGCCGGCCTCGCGCGGGCCCTGCGCGACAGTGACGCCGCGCTCGGCCGCCTGACGGCGCAGCTCCACCGCGGCGTCGTGTCCCTGCGCCTCGTGCCGCTGGCGCAGGTCTTCCGCCGCTTCGGGAGCCCGGTGCGGGCGCTCGCGCGGGCCACCGGCAAGGAGGTCGCCCTCACCCTGCATGGTGGCGACATCGAGGCCGAGAAGGCCGTGGTGGACGGGCTCTACGAGCCCCTGCTGCACGTGATCCGCAACGCCGTCGATCACGGGATCGAGGACGGGGCCGGGCGGGCGGCCGGGGGCAAGCCGGCGGCCGGGCGGATCGCCCTGCGGGCCGAGGCCGCGGGCGACGCGATCGTGGTCACGGTCGCGGACGACGGCGCCGGCATCGATCCGGACCTCGTGCGGCGCCGGGCGGCGGAGCGGGGCCTCCTCGGGCCCGAGGCGGCGGCCGCCCTCGACGACGCGGGGGCGCTCGACCTCGTCTTCGTGCCGGGCTTCTCGACGGCGCGGCGCGTCAGCAGCCTCTCGGGCCGGGGCGTCGGCATGGATGCGGTGCGCGCCGCGGCGGCGCGGCTCGGCGGGCAGGCCTCCATCGCGAGCCGGGTCGGCCGCGGCACCACGGTCCGCCTCGTCCTGCCGCGGACGATCGCCCTCACCCGGATCGTGCTCGTGGGCGTCGGCCCGGAGCTCTACGGGGTGCCCATGCAGGCGGTGGCCGAGGCGGTGCGGGTGCCGCGGGCCCGGATCGTCGCCCTCGGGGACGCGGCCGCGACGGTGCTGCGCGACCGCACGGTCCCGGTCCTTCAGCTCGCCCGCCTCCTCGGGGTCCCGGACGCCGCCCCGCCGCCCGGGGAGGCGCGCCTCCTCGTCGTCGGGACCGGGCCGGAGCGCGTCGCCGTCGAGGTCGACCGCTTCGCCGACCGCCTCGACGTGGTGGTGCGTCCCCTCTCGGGGCTCCTCGCCGGGCTGCCGAGCGTCGCCGGGACGGCGATCCTCGGCGACGGACGCGTGCTGCTGGTGCTCGATCCGGCCGACCTCGTCGCGGGGGCCGGCGACCCGGGCGGCCGGGAGGCCGACGCGTGAGCCTGACGGAGTGCCCCGCATGAGCGTGCGCCGCGCGAGCCCGGACGAGCCGGACGGCCTCATCCTCCTCGAGGGCGCCTGCCCGGTGGAGGACGCCGAGACCCTCGCCGGCCACCTCGCCGGGGCGCCGCGCGCGGCCGTGGACTGGAGCGGCTGCACGCGGCTGCACACCGCGGTGTTCCAGGTCCTGCTGCGCCTCCGGCCGCCGCTCCGCGGGACCTGCGGCGACCCGTTCGCGGCGCGCTGGCTCGCTCCGGCGCTCGGCGCCGGGGCCGGAGCCGGGGACGCGTCGATTGTGGCTTCACGCCGCCCGGCCGGGGACGCATAACCGCTGCGAGTCCCGTCCGCCGCCACGGCAGTCCGCGCCCGTCCATGACCACCACCGTTCTCATCGTCGACGACAGCCGCCTCGCCCGGATCGTCGTGAGCAAGCTCCTGCGGCAGCTCAGGCCCGACTGGACCCTGGTCGAGGCGGCCAACGCCGACGACGCCCTCTCGCTCGCCGCGGCCCGCGCCGTGGACGTGGCGCTCCTCGACTTCAACATGCCGGGCAAGGACGGCCTGACCCTGGCGGCGGAGCTGCGGGCGGCGCGGCCCGAGATGCCCCTGGCGGTGATCTCGGCCAACATCCAGGACGAGATCATCGCCCGCACGCGCACGCTCGGCGCGACGTTCCTGGCCAAGCCGGTCACCGAGGAGGCGGTGGCGGGCTTCGTCTCGGGCGCGGCCCTGCGCCTGCGCAGGACCGGGCCGTGACGACCGGATCGGTCGAGTTGACCGAGCTCCAGCGCGACGCCTTCACGGAGCTCGTGAACATCGGGGTCAGCCGCGCGGCCGCGAGCCTGCGCAGGATGATCGGCGTGCAGGTCCTGCTCTCGGTCCCCTCCGTCGACATCGTCTCCCGGTCGGCGGCCGCCCGGCTCATCGGCGAGCGCGAGGACGCGGAGCTCGTCGTCGTGCACCAGGATTTCGACGGCGCCTTCGCGGGTCGCGCGCTCCTGATCTTCCCGCAGGAGAAGAGCCGCGACCTCGTCCGCGCCGTCACGGGCGAGGACCTCTCGCCCGAGGAGGTCGAGGACCTCGCCGACGAGGCGCTGTCGGAGACCGGCAACATCATCCTCAACGGCTGCCTCGCCACCATGGCGAACATGCTCCAGCGCCCCCTGCGGATGTCGCTGCCGGCGATCATGCGCGGCGACGGCCCGCGGATCTTCCAGCCCTCCGGGGACGCCGCCGATTCGCTCGTGCTCTTCCTCTACATCGACTTCTCGGTGCGCGAGCGCGACATCCGCGGCTACATCGCGATGCTGATGGACCTGCCGTCGATGGAGAACCTGAAGCTCCTGATCGACGCGTTCATCGACCGCGCCATCGGCGACGCGGACGCCTGATGGCGCCGGCGGGCAACCGGCCGGCCGCGGGCGGGACCGGTGACCTGGCGCGGGCCGTCGCGGCGGTGCGCGCGCGCTCGGGGCCGTTCCACACCGCCCTCGAGCGGACGCGCCAGCCGATGGTCGTCACGGACCCGCGGCTGCCCGACAACCCCATCGTGTTCGCCAACCGCGCCTTCCTGGCCCTGACCGGCTACGAGGCCGGCGCCGTGATCGGGCGCAACTGCCGCTTCCTCCAGGGGCCCGAGACGGATCCCGCCACCGCGGCGCAGCTGCGGGCCGCGATCGGCGAGGGCCGCGAGATCGCCGCGACGATCCTGAACTACCGCCGCGACGGCACCCGGTTCTGGAACCAGCTCTTCGTCTGCCCGGTCTTCGACGAGGCCGGGCAGCTCATCAACTTCTTCGCCTCCCAGATCGACGCCACCATCGGCCGGAACGCCGACGACGCGAAGGTGCACCTCGCGAGCGTCGAGCGCCGCCTGACCGAGGCGCAGCGGCAGCTCCGCCTCACCGTCTCGTCGGCCGGCATCGCCGGGACCTGGGACTGGGACATCCCGGCCGACCGGCTCCACGTCGACGGGCGGTTCGCGGCCCTGCACGGCATCGGGACCTCGCCGGACGACGCGGGCGTCCCGACCCGCGCCTTCTTCGCCGGCATCCATCCCCTCGACCGGACGCGGATCCGCGTCGCGGTCGCGGGCATCCTCGGCGGCGCCGAGGTGTTCGACAAGGAGTACCGCCTGCGCACGCCGGACGGCGCGGTGCGCTGGGTGCACGGGCGCGGGCGCTGCATCTACGACGCGGACGAGCGCCCGGCCCGTTTCGCCGGCGTGCTGGTCGAGATCACCGAGCAGAAGCGGGTCGAGGAGCGCCTGCGCATCGCGCAGACGGCCGGGGGCATCGGCACCTTCGAGCACGTGCCGGGCTTCGCCACCGTGGCGGTCTCGCCGCAATTCTGCAGCCTGCTCGGGGTCATGGCGGCCGGCACCCTCGCGGTCGGGTCGGTCAACGCCCTCGTGGTCCCGGGCGACTCGCCGCTCCTCGACCACGGCCTCGGCGCCACGGGAGAGCTGCCCTACACCGAGATGCGGATCCGGCGCGCCGACAGCGGCGAGATCCGCTGGCTCGCCCGCCGCGGCGAGGCGATCCGCGACAACGACACCGCGGACCTGCGCCACGTCGGCGTGATCTACGACGTGAGCGCCGCCAAGCAGTCCGAGTTCGCCCTGCGCGAGCTCAACGACACCCTGGAGCAGCGCGTCCGCGACGCCATCGCGGAGCGCGAGCAGGCCGAGGCGCAGCTCCGCCAGTCGCAGAAGATGGAGGCGGTGGGCCAGCTCACCGGCGGCATCGCGCACGACTTCAACAACCTCCTCACGGGCATCGTCGGCTCCCTCGACCTGATGCAGACCCGCATCGCGGAGGGCCGGATCGACACCCTCGGCCGCTACGCCGGCCTCGCCATGGCGTCGGCCCAGCGCGCCGCCGCCCTGACGCACCGGCTCCTCGCCTTCTCGCGCCGCCAGCCCCTCGAGGCGCAGCCCGTCGACGTCAACCAGCTCGTCGGCTCCATCGACGACCTCCTGCGGCGGACCCTCGGCGAGCGGGTCCGGCTCGACGTCGCGGTCGCGGGCGGCCTCTGGCTGACGCTGTGCGACCCCAACCAGCTCGAGAACGCGATCCTGAACCTCGCCATCAACGCCCGGGACGCGATGCCGGACGGCGGCACGCTCACCATCGCGACCACGAACGCCGACCTCGGGCACGCGGGCCTCGCCCGGGACGTCGGCGTCGGGACCGGGCAGTACGTCGCCATCGCGGTCAGCGACACCGGCACCGGCATGCCGCCGGACGTCATCGCGCGGGCCTTCGACCCGTTCTTCACCACGAAGCCCATCGGCCAGGGCACCGGCCTCGGGCTGTCGATGATCTACGGCTTCGCCAAGCAATCCGAGGGCAGCGTCGAGATCGAGTCGGCCCTCGGGCGCGGCACCACGGTGACGCTGTACCTGCCGCGCTACCGCGGGGACGCGGCCCTGGCGCAGCCCGTCCGCGGCGAGGCGCCGCGGGCGGAATCCGGCGAGACGGTGCTGGTGGTCGAGGACGACGCGACGGTCCGCAGCCTCGTCGTCGAGGTGCTGCACGAGCTCGGCTACCGCGCCCTCGAGGCCGCGGACGGCCCCGAGGGCCTGCGCGTCCTGCGGTCCGAGGGCCGGATCGACCTCCTCGTCACGGATGTCGGGCTGCCGGGCATGAACGGGCGCCAGCTCGCCGACCAGGCCCGCGAGGTGCGCCCGGGCCTCAAGGTCCTGTTCATGACCGGCTACGCCGAGAACGCCGCCTTCGGCAACGCCCACCTGGGCACCGGGCTGCAGATGATCACCAAGCCTTTCCCGGTCGAGGGCCTGGCGACGAAGATCCGCGCGATCATCGAATCCTGAGGGCGAAGGCGCCCGCCCGCGTCCGCCGGGCCGCCGCGGGTGAGCGCCGCGGGCGGGCCCCGGCTCCCGCGGCCCGGTCGCCGCGACGTTATCGGCGGCTTCCCGCAGTCTTCCCGGCGCACTCGACCGTCAAGCCAGCTTGTCAGTCCATAAAAATACTATAGGTTGTCCTTGCGATGGTTCCGACGGCGTAGTCCCCGAGAGAGGATGCAGCCGGAAGACCGGGCGCGCCCTCGTCCCGCGCGCCGCGCCAACACGCGTGCTGCCTCGGCGTCCGACACGTCTCCCGGGAACGGCCGCCCGGTCGCGAACCCACGCCCCGTTCGATGCGAGCCAGGGCCTCGGCCGCCCGCCCTGCGCCCTGCTCCCGGACCTCGGAGGACACGGTCATGGACATTCGCAAATGCGCGGCCGAGGCGATCGGCACCTTCTGGCTCACCTTCGCGGGCTGCGGCAGCGCCGTCGTCGCGGCCGCCTTCCCGGAGGTCGGCATCGGGCTCCTCGGGGTGGCGCTGGCCTTCGGCCTCACGGTCCTCACCATGGCCTACTCGATCGGCCACATCTCGGGCTGCCACCTCAACCCGGCCGTCACGATCGGGCTCGCGGCGGGGCGGCGCTTCCCCACCAGGGACATCGTGCCCTACATCGTCGCGCAGGTCCTCGGCGGGATCGTCGCCGCCGGCCTCCTCTACGCCATCGCGAGCGGGGCGCCGGGCTTCGACCTCGCCAAGGGGTTCGCGGCCAACGGCTACGGCGAGCACTCGCCCGGGCAGTACTCCCTGGTCTCCTGCCTGCTCGCCGAGGTCGTGCTGACCCTGATGTTCCTGTTCATCATCATGGGGGCGACGCACGGCAAGGCGCCGGCCGGGTTCGCGCCGCTCGCCATCGGGCTCGGCCTGACGCTGATCCACCTCGTCGGCATCCCGATCACCAACCTGTCGGTCAACCCGGCCCGCAGCACCGGGCCGGCGCTCGTCGCGGGCGGGTGGGCCCTGGGCCAGCTCTGGCTGTTCTGGGTCGCCCCGATCATCGGCGGCGCCCTCGGCGGCATCCTCTACCGCTGGCTCAGCGAGGAGCCGTCCGCCCAGGTCACGGGCGTGCCGACCGCCGCCGCGCACTGACGCCGGGGCGCGCCGGGCCGGCGCGCCCTCACCCCGCGTGGGCGAGCCGGGCCGCCAGCGCCGCCGGCAGCCCGAGGCTCGGCTTCGGGTCGGGGCGGCGCAGGGTGCCGGCGGTGGCCTTGCGGGGCCGCAGGGCGACGAGGGCCTCGGCGAGCTTCACGGCCGCCACCACCTGGTCGACCACCGGCACCGGCACCCGCTCGCGCACCCGCGCGCCCAGGCCCGACAGGGGCGCGCCGGCGAAGATCAGCACGTCGGCGCCGTCCTGCGCCACGGCCGCGCGGGCGAGCTCGACGAGCTGCGCCTCCTTCTCGTCCCGGACTTCCGCCAGGGACGCGAAGCGCCCCTCGAGGGCGCGCACCCCGGCGCAGCGCCCCGCGAGGCCGTTGGCGGCGACGCACTCCTCGTACCAGGGCACGAGCGCCCCCGCGAAGGTGACGATGCCGAAGCGCCGGCCCAGCATGCAGGCGCTCAGCATGGCGGCCTCGGCGAGGCCCACGATGGGGAAGTCGAACAGCTCGCGCGCCCCGACGAGGCCCGGGTCGCCGAAGGCCGCCAGGATCGCGGCGTCGACGGGCGGCGCCTCGGCCAGCATCTCGAGGGCGATGGCGCCGCCGATCTGGGCCTCCGCCCGGGTCGCGATGTAGGGCACGCCGCGCGGGGCCGTGGCGGGGACGAGCTCGGTGCCGGGGGCGGCGGCGGCCTCCGCGGTCGCGCGCATCAGCGCGGTGACGTCCCGGCTGGTGTTCGGGTTGAGGAGCAGGATGCGCATGGCGGGGCTCGGTCGGTCAGGCCGCGGAGGCGGCGGGGCGGGCGAGACCGGCGAGCAGCGCCGTGCCGGTATGGGCCACGTGGGCTCCGAGGAGCGCGCCGGCGCGGGGCGCGTCGCGGGCCTCCAGCGCCGCCAGGATGGCGCGGTGCTCCGCCACGGACTCGTCCCAGCGCGTCCGGTCGTCGAGGGCGCGCCGGCGCGCCAGCTCGGCCCGGGCGTGCAGCGCCTCGTGGGCCTCGCGCAGGGGCCCGTTGCGGGCGGCCGCGACGATGAGGGCGTGGATCTGGTGGTTGATGGCGAAGTAGGGCGCGAGCTCCTGCGCGCGGTGGTGCCCCTCCATCGCGGCCTGGAGCCCGCGCAGCCGGTCGAGCTCGGCCGGGAGGAGCCGGAGGGCGGCGAGCTCGGCCGCGAGCCGCTCGATGCCGGCCACCGCCTCGAACAGCTCCGTCACCTCGGCCGGGCGCAGCTCCGCGACCCGGGGCGAGCGGTTCGGCCGCAGCTCGATCAGCCCCTCGACGGCGAGGAGCTTCAGCGCCTCGCGCAGGGGCGTGCGCGAGATGCCGAGGGCCGCCGACAGGTCGGTCTCGACCAGGGCCGCCCCCGCCGGCAGGGTGCCGGCGACGATCAGGTCGCGCAGGCGTTGCGCCGCCTGGACGTGGAGCCCGACCCGCTGCGCGAGGCCGGAGGCCGCCTCGATCAGGACGGGCTTGCGCGGGCGGCCCCGGGGACGCCGGACCTGATCCATGGGACGTGACCTCGCTGGCGTGGTGCGCGCCCAGCATAGCCGCTCGGGGCGGCGGCGGGCGCAGCAATTTCAGGCATCTTCTGATGCCGCTACCACCATTTAGCATTAATTGCATGCAGAGCACGGAAAATCGGTTGCGCCCGGCGTCGCAGGGCCGCAACGTCGGTCCCGCGGCCGGGATCGGCCCGCCGCCCGCCCCATCGAGGTTCCGCTGCGATGCGACGCCCCTTCGGTCCCGTCCTGGCCGCCGCCCTCTGGGCCCTGTCGTCCGCGCCCGCCCCGGCGCAGGACGCGCCCGCGGTGCGGCTCGGCTTCGCCAAGTGCGCCCACTGCCTGCCGATGGCCCTGCTGCCGGGCCTCGCCCGGGGCGTCGCCGTCGACGCGACCGGCTTCAACTCCGGCAACGACGTGCTCACCGCCCTCGTGTCGAAGAGCATCGACGTCGCGCAGGTGACGTACCTCCACTACGTCACGGCCCTGGACAAGGGGTTCGACGTCGTGGCGGTCGCCGGCGAGGTCAACGGGGGCTCGGAGTGCCTGGCCGGGAAGGCCCTCGGCCTGGCGGCGGACGACTGGGCCGGGTTCAAGGCCGCGGTCGAGAAGGCCCGGGCGGCCGGCACGCCCCTCAAGGTCGCGGCCTCCCGCGGCAACGCGCAGGACATCCACATGCGCGGCGCGTTCCTGAAGCAGGGCATCAACCCCAACAAGGACGTGCAGTTCGTCAACATCCCGAACCCGTCCGACCACCTCGCGGCCATGCAGCGGGGCGAGATCGACATGGTCTGCTCGGTCGAGCCCTTTGCCTCGCAGATCCGGATGGCGGGCGCCGCCTCGCGGTTCGTGCTGCCCTACGACCAGGCGGCCGGCAACCTCACCAACCTGATCGTCACGCGCTCCGACGTGATCAAGGCGCGCCGCCCGGCCGTGCAGGCGGTGGTCGACGCCGACGTCGCCCTGGTGGGCAAGCTCACGGCGGACAGGGCCGTCTGGATCGACGTCATCAACCAGAAGACCGGCCTGCCGAAGGAGGTCGCCGCGGAAGCCCTCAAGAACGCGGAGCCCGACTACCGCATGTACCGCGCCAAGACGCTCGCCATCGCGGCGATGATGCGGGATCTCAAGTACATCAGCCGCGACGTCTCGGCCGAGGTCGAGAAGAACATGGACTACTCGTTCCTGGAGGCCGCCACCCGGAGGACGCGCGATGGCCTCGGCGGCTGACACGGCGCCCCTCGCCGGGGCCGCGGCCGCCGGCCCGGGCCGGCGCCTCGCCGCCCTCGCCGAGCGCGCGGCCCTGCCGCTCGCCCTCGTGGTCGGCTGGGAGGCCTTCGCGCGCTCCGGTGCCCTGCCGCCGGCCCTCCTGCCGGCCCCGACCGCGGTCCTGCACGCCCTCGCGGACTGGATGCTCGGCATCGACGAGACCACCCAGAGCTATTCCGGGCAGTGGCTCGGCGACGCGCTCGCGAGCCTGTCGCGGGTGCTCGCCGGCTACGCCATCGCGGCGCTCTCGGGCGTCCTGATCGGGGTCGCCATCGGCTGGTGGCGGGTGGTGGAGCGCACGGTCGAGCCGACCCTCCAGATGCTGCGGCCGATCCCGCCCGTGTCGTGGATCCCGCTCGCCATCATCTGGTTCGGCATCGCCAACAAGCCGGCGATCTTCCTCGTGTTCCTCGGCGCCTTCTTCCCGATCCTGATGAACACGATCCACGGCGTGCGCGGCGTCGACCGCAACCTGATCCGGGCCGGCGCCATGATGGGGGCGGGCGAGCGCCAGCTCCTCGCCGGCATCGTGCTCCCGGCCGCCCTGCCGTCGATCTTCTCGGGCCTGCGCATCGCCATCGGCTCGGCCTGGATGCTGACGGTCACGGCCGAGATGGTGGCGGTGAAGAGCGGCCTCGGCTACGTGCTGTGGGATTCCTACTACTTCCTGCGCTACGACATCGTGCTCGCCGCGATGATCTCGATCGGCCTCCTCGGCTACCTGTCGGACCTCGGGCTCAAGGCCGTGGCGGCCTGGGCGCTGCACTGGCAGCGGGGGACCACGGTCGAGGGACGATGACGGCGCCCCGCCGCCGCGCCCCCGCGCCGGCGGCCACCCCCACCTGGTAATCGGAACACCCATGAGCGCGATCGAACTCGCCGACGTGCAGAAGACTTTTCGCGATCGCGACGGGCGCGACCTCGTGGCGGTGGACCGCACCCGGGCGAGCATCGAGGCGGGCGAGTTCCTGTGCCTGCTCGGGCCGTCGGGCTGCGGCAAGTCCACCCTGCTCAACATGATCGCGGGCTTCGAGCGGCCGAGCGCCGGCGAGGTCCGCGTCGCGGGCGCGCGGGTCGAGCGCCCGGGGGCCGACCGCGGCGTCGTCTTCCAGCAGCCGACGCTGATGCCCTGGCTCACCGTCATCGACAACGTCGCCTTCCACCTCAAGCTCAAGGGGGTGCGCAAGGCCGAGCGGCACGGGCGGGCCAAGGCCTACATCGACCTCGTCGGGCTCACGGGCTTCGAGCGGCACTACCCGGCGGAGCTCTCGGGCGGGATGAGCCAGCGCGTCGGCATCGCCCGGGCGCTGCTGATGAACCCCGCCGTGATCCTGATGGACGAGCCCTTCGCGGCCCTCGACGCGCAGACCAAGATCGAGATGCAGGAGGAGCTCGTCACGATCTGGCAGCGCGTCGGCGCCACCATCGTGTTCGTCACCCACTCGGTCGACGAGGCCCTGGTGCTCGGCAACCGCATCGCCGTGATGAGCCGGCGGCCGGGGCGGATCCGGGAATTCATCCCCTTCGACCTCGCCCGCCCGCGGGACGTCACGAGCCCCGCCTTCAACGACGTCAAGCGCCACGTGCTCGGGCTGATCCGGGAGGAATCCTCGCGCCGCGCGGCCGCCGCATGACCCGCCTCGGCATGCTGACGCCCTCCTCCAACACCCGCCTCGAGCCGGCGACCGCCGCGCTCCTGCGCGGGCGGCCGGAGGTGACGGCGCATTTCTCGCGCTTCCGGGTCACCGAGATCTCGCTCTCGGCCGCGGGCCTCGGCCAGTTCGACGAGGCGCCGATCCTGCGCGCGGCCGAGCTCCTGGCCGACGCCAGGGTCGACGCCATCGCGTGGAATGGCACCTCGGCGGCCTGGCTCGGCTTCGCCCGCGACGAGGCCTTGTGCGCGCGCATCCGGGAGGTCACCGGCATCCCGGCCTGCACGGCGGTGCTCGGGTTCCGCGACGCGTTCGCCCGCGCGGGCCTTCGCCGGGTCGGCCTCGTCACGCCCTACACCACAGACGTGCAGGCGCGCATCCGGCGCAATTGGGGCGCCGCCGGCCTCGACTGCGCGGCCGAGCGCCACGCCGGGCTCTCGGACAATTTCTCGTTCGCGACCATCCCGGAGGCCGACGTCGCCCGGATGGCCCGGGAGGTGGCCCGGGAGGGCGCCGAGGCGGTGGCGATCGTCTGCACCAACATGGCGGGCGCCGCCCTCGCGGCGCCGCTCGAGGCCGAGCTCGGCATCCCGGTCTACGATTCCATCGCGGTGACGCTGTGGGCGGCCCTGCGGACGGCCGGCGCCGACCCCGGCCGGATCACCGGCCAGGGCAGCGTGTTCGCGCTCTAGGACCCGTGCCCGGAGCGCCGGACGCGCGGGCGCGGCTCTCCTGGCGCCGCTCAGCCATCAGCGGCCCGACCGCCCCGACGCGTCCCCCGCCGGACCGAGCCCGGGCGCCCCCACGAGCGACAGCCGCCAGCACGTCTCGGGCGGCGGCGGCGAGCGCGACCGCCACCACGCCCACGACCCGGACCGCAGGGCCCCCTCCCCGCGCTCGCACTGAGGGCGCCCGTGTCCGGCGGCCCCTCGGCGGGGTCGCCGCGCGTGCGGGACATCACTCCCGCACCGACCGCGCGTGCAGGACATCACTCCCGCACCGCCGCGTTGGCGGCGAGGAAGTCCACGAAGCTGCGGATGCGCAGCGACAGGCGCTCGTGCCCGACGTAGAGGGCGTGGATGTCCTCGGAATCGCCCGGGCAGAAGGCTTCCAGCACCGGGACGAGGCGCCCGGTGGCGAGGTCGTCCGCGACGTGGAAGCGGGCGAAGCGCGCGATGCCGCCCCCGCCGAGCGCCATCAGCCGCACCACCTCGCCGGAATTGCCGAGGAAGTTGCCCTGGATCGGCCGCTGCGACACGGCCTCGCCGATGCGGAACGGCCAGGTGTCGAGGGAGCGGCGGAAGCTGAAGTTGAGGCAGTTGTGGCGCGCGAGGTCGTCCGGGTGGGCGGGGTCGCCGCGCCGGGCGAGGTAGGCGGGCGCGGCGACCACCACCATGCGGCTGCGCCCGAGCGAGCGCGCCCGCAGGCGGGTGTCGCGCAGGGGCCCGATCCGGATCGCCACGTCGGCCCGCGCCTCCAGGAGGTCGACGACGTCGTCCGAGAGGGCGAGGTCGACCCGCATGCGCGGATGGGCGTCCAGGAACCGCGGCAGCACCGGCAGGATGACGTGCACGCCGAACGGCACCGAGGCATTGACTCGCAGCGCGCCGGCGGGCGCGACGGAATCGCGCCCGAGGCTGTCCTCGATGGCGTCGACCTCGGCGAGCAGGTCCGAGGCCCGTCGCAGGTAGAGCTCGCCCTCCGGCGTCAGGGTCATGGCCCGGGTGGTGCGCCGGATCAGCCCGACCCCGAGGCGGGCCTCGAGGCGGGCCACGGCCCGGCTCACCGCCGAGGGCGTGCGCCGCAGGGCCTTGGCGGCCGCCGCGAAGCTGCCGCGCCGGGCGACCTCGACGAAGGCCTCCATCTCGCCGAGGCGGTTGTCCATGGGGGCTCCATTCGTGCGTCCGGGGCACGATCATCGTGCCGGCGCGCGCCCTGTTCATCAATCGCCGGCGCCGTCATCTCTCGGTCCACGGGCACGCCCCGGCCCACGCGCACGCCCCGGCCCACGGGCACGTCGGCGGACGGGGGCACCAGGAGAGCACGATGGACCTTCACCTCACCGGGCAGACCGCCCTCGTCACCGGCGCCACCGCCGGGATCGGCCTCGCCATCGCCGAGCGGCTGGCGCTCGAGGGGGCGGACCTCGTGCTCCCGGGGCGCGACCGGGCGAAGCTCGACGCGGCGGCGGCCGGGATCGCCGCCGCCGGCGGGACGGGCCGCGTGCGCACCGTGCTGGCGGATGCCGGCAGCGCGGAGGGCGCCGCGCTCCTCGCCCGGGAGGTGCCGCAGGTCGACGTCCTGGTCAACAACCTCGGCATCTACGAGGCCAGGGCCTTCGAGGCGATCACCGACGCCGACTGGCACCGCCTGTTCGAGACGAACGTGGTCGGCGGCGCGCGCCTGGCGCAGGCCTACTTCCCCGGCATGCTGGCGCGCAACGCAGGGCGGATCGTGTTCGTGTCGAGCGAGTCCGGCCTCGTGCCCCCGCCCGACATGATCCACTACGCGGTGACGAAGTCGGCCCAGCTCACCATCGCGCGGGCGCTGGCGCAGCGCACCCGGGGCACCGCCGTCACGGTGAACGCGGTCCTGCCGGGCCCGACCCGCTCGGAGGGCATCGTCGACTTCCTGCGGAGCGTCGCCTCCGACCCGGACGCCGCCCCGGCGGAGCTCGAGGCGGAGTTCTTCCGGGTCCACCGCCCGCTCTCGCTGATCGGGCGCATGATCGAGCCGAAGGAGATCGCCGCGATGGTGGCCTACCTCGCGAGCCCGCTCGCGGCGGCGACGAACGGCGCGGCGCTGCGGGTGGAGGGCGGCATCGTGCCGACCATCGCCTGAGCGCTCAGGCCGCGTCGTCCGGCAGGCTGAGGCGCTCGAGCAGGGCCTGCTCGTAGGCGACGAGCTCCTTGCCGCGCTTGAGCGCCCGGTGGTACTGGCGCTCGGCGAGCTCGTCCTGGATCGCCAGCAGGTAGGGCGCCGAGGTCGGCATCGCCTTCAGGATCGCGTTCGATTGCTGCACGAGCAGGTCCTCCGCCTCGGGCGGGTGGTCGGCGAGGTAGAGGAGCTGGAGGGTGACGCAGAGCCGCTTGCAGGCGGTGTCGGCCTCGCTCTCCTGGATGATCTCGCTCTCGCGCAGGAACTTGCACGGCGTCTCGATCAGCAGGCTGGTGCTGCGCTCGCCGTTGCGGATCGCGGCGCCGTTGATGATCAGGCGCTCGGACGGCTTGAGGGTGATGCGCAGGGGCATGGCGGCGGCGTCTCCCGTCGGGACCGGTGCCGACCCTGATGGGAAATCGTTAAGGTTTCGCTTCCGTTAAGGTTTCCCGAGCCGTTAAGGTTGTCCGCCCGGTGAGGATTGCGCGGGGATCCGGTTAAGCTGGTTGCAACTGTTTAGGGCGCAACTTCGGCGCGCCGTCAAAATGACGGGCCAGAGATCGAAAAAGGATCGCCCCCGATGTCGTCCAGCATCACGCTGTCTGCCGCCACGCGCCAGAACCTCCTCTCCCTCCAGGACACCGCCGGCCTTCTCTCGACGACACAGAACCGTCTGTCGACCGGCAAGAAGGTCAACTCCGCCCTCGACAACCCGACGAACTTCTTCACCTCCCAGAACCTGACGGCGCGCTCGTCTGACCTGAGCAACCTGCTCGACGGCATCTCGAACGGCGTCCAGACCATCCAGGCCGCCAACCAGGGCATCACCTCGATCCAGAAGCTCGTCGACTCGGCCAAGTCCACCGCCAACCAGGCCCTCGCCGACAAGAGCGCGACCTCGAGCGGCAAGGCCGCCACCGCCGCCACCGTGAGCGGCACCAAGTCCTTCCAGGGCCTCGCCGGCACCCTCGACGGCACCCAGGACTTCTCGGCCCTCAACAAGGACGGCTCGATCGACATCTCGCTCGACGGCGGCAAGACCGCCACCACCATCCGGCTCGACTCCGCCACCCTCAAGGGCACGGCCTCCGACCTCACCAAGGTCACGGCCGAGCAGGTCGTCTCGGCGATCAACAGCCAGATCGCCAACAGCACCGCCCTCAAGGGCCAGGTCGCGGCCTCGGTCGCCGCCGACGGCCGCGTCAGCCTGTCCACCAAGGGCACGGGGGCGACCCAGCAGCTCACCGTGTCGGGCTCGTCGAGCGCCACCCTCGACATCGGGTTCGGCAAGTCCGCGACGGCGCCGGGCGCCGCCACCTTCACGGCGGGCGCGGCCTTCGGCGGCGCGGTCGCCTTCACGGCCACGGCCGGCTCGTTCCTGACGGTCAGCGACGGCGTCAACAGCACCGACCTGTCGGTGACCTCGACCAGCCTGAAGTCCGACGGCACCGCGCTCGGCACCGGTACGCTGGCGGCGGCGGACGTGGCGGACGCCTACAACGTCCAGCTCAAGGCGGCCGGGTCGTCGCTCTCGGCGAGCGTCAGCGGCGGCAAGATCGTCTTCACGACCCAGGACCTCGGCACCGGGGCGGCGGTGAGCGTCGTGAACCGGGCGCCCACCGGCTTCACCGACACCGACGTGGGCTTCGGCACCACGGCGGGCGCGGCGACCGGCGTCTTCGTGGCCGGCACCGCCGGCTCCGCGGTCACGGGCCTGTCCGCCTCCGGCTCGGACGCCACGGACGGTTCGGCCAAGGCGGTCATCACCGGCACGACGGCGCTCTCGGCCACCACCGACCTCAGCGGCAGCAAGAACGCCACCTTCTCGATCCAGCTCGGGAGCAACAAGGCGAAGACCATCACGCTCGACAGCACGACCGGCGCGACCGCGGCCACGACGTCCCGCCAGGAGATCGTCGACGCGATCAACCGGCAGATCAGCGCCGACACGGGGCTTGCCGGCCAGGTCACGGCGAGCCTCGACGTGAACAACAAGCTGGTGGTCAGCTCGACGGCCGGCGGCTCGACGCAGAAGATCACCGTCACGGCGACCCAGGGCACGACGGTGGCCAACAACATCGACGTCGGCTTCGGCCAGCAGACCTCGACGGTGAACGGCACCGCGACCGCCACCACGACGCCCATCGTCGCCACCGGCAAGGACAGCACCGGCTCGACCAACGCCACGCGCCAGGGCCTGGCGGCGCAGTTCAACGAACTCCTGAACCAGATCACCCAGCAGGCCAAGGACTCGAGCTACAACGGCATCAACCTGCTGTTCCGCACGAGCGACGACCCGAAGGAGAACAGCCTCCACGTCACCTTCAACGAGACGGGCTCGTCGAGCCTCGACA